>NZ_JBHVYZ010000007.1:152377-199125 GCF_042880295.1 Streptomyces sp. NPDC058307 | reverse complement strand
CGCGTCTGGTTGCCCTGCGCAGCCGGATCATCGCCGGTGAACTGGCCGGGCAGGGCGGGATGTTGTCGGTCACGGCGTCCGTCGAGCGGGTCGCCGGACTTGTCGGGGGCCGTGACGACGTCTGGATCGCCACCGTCAACGGTCCCGAATCCACGGTCGTCGCGGGCAGTCCGGAGGCTCTGGACCAGGTGTCCGAAGCCACGGACCTCCACACCCGCCGCATCGCGGTGGACTACGCCTCCCACACCCCGCATGTCGAGCGGATCCGCGAGCAGTTGATGGACATCGCGGCTCCGATCACCCCCCGCGCCACCGCCGTACCCCTGTACTCCACCGTCACCGCCAGCCCCCTCGACGGCGAGGCGCTCGACGCGGACTACTGGTACCGCAATCTCCGCGAACAGGTCCGCTTCCACGACACCGTCCAGACACTGATCGCCGAGGGCAACTCCCTCTTCCTGGAGGTCAGCGCCCATCCGGTCCTGACCACCGCCATCGAGGAGACCGGCGGCACCGCCACTGGCACCCTCCGCCGCGGTGAGGGCGGCCGGCAACGCTTCCTGACCGCCCTGGCCCAGCTCTGGACCCATGGCGTCACCCCCGACTGGACCGCAGTCCTCCCCGAGGGCGCCACCACCCCCGTCGACCTCCCCACCTACGCCTTCCAGCCCAAGCACTACTGGCTGACGGCGACCGACACCACCGGTGACCTCCGAGGTGCTGGTCTCTCCACCCTCCGGCACCCGCTCCTGACGGCCGGAGTGAGCGTGGCCGAGGCCGGCGGGTTCCTCTTAACCGGCAGGCTGTCCACCGGCTCCCATCCCTGGCTTGCCGACCACGCCGTACTGGACCGGACCCTGGTGCCGGGCGCGGCCCTGGTCGAACTGGCCCTGAGGGCAGGGCAGTACGCCGGCGCGGAGTACCTCGACGAGCTGGTGTTGCAGGCCCCGCTGGTGCTGCCGGACGACGGATCCGCCGTCGATCTCCAGGTGAGCGTCGACACAGCCGACGAGCACGGAGCACGGGCGATACGGCTGCACAGCCGGCCGTCCCGACCGGACCTGCCCGAGGGCGAGCACGACTGGACCTGCCACGCCACGGGAACCCTGACCCCCCTCCCGCCCGGCGGCGACGAGCCGCCCGGCAGCGCCGAGTGGCCCCCGCAGGGCGCCGAACCGGTCGGCATCGACGGCTTCTACGGCCGTCTGGCCGCCCAGGGGTACGCCTACGGCCCGGCCTTCCAAGGCGTACAGGCCCTCTGGCGGCGCGGCGGCGAACTCTTCGCCGAGGTCGCGCTCCCGGCGCCGGGTCAGGACGCCGGACGGTTCGCGGTGCACCCCGCGCTGCTGGACGCGGCGTTGCAGACCCGGCTGGTGGAGGTGCTGGACGGTGCGGCGGAACGGATGGTGCCGTTCTCGTTCACCGGGGCGCGGATCCACGCCACCGGAGCGACCGTCGCGCGGGTACGGGTGACACGGACCGGCCCGGAGACCTTCTCGCTGGTGATGACCGACCTCGCGGGCCTGCCGGTGGTCACGCTCGACGAGATCGTGGTGCGTCCGCTCACCACCGACGTGTCCGGGGCCGCCGTACCGGCAAACTCGCTGTTCGAGCTGGACTGGGTGCCGCTGCCCGGCGGCTCTCGCGATGTCACGACGGCTCGGACGGCGGTGATCGGTGCCGCGCTGCCCGGGCTCGTCGCACCCGTCCACGCGGATGTCGCCGCCCTGGCCGCCGCCGTCCGTGCGGGCGCGCCGCGGCCGGAGACGGTGCTGCTGCCCTGTACGCCGGACGGCGAGGTGTCCGACGTGCCGGCCGCGAGCCGTGAGCATTTGGCCGCGGTGCTGGCGGTGGTGCAGGAGTGGCTGGCCTGTGCCGAACTGGCCACGGCGAGGCTGGTGTTGGTCACCCGGGGCGCGGCGGCGGTACTTCCGGGGGAGCGGGGCGATGTGGTGACCGCGGGGGTCCGCGGGCTGTGGCGTTCGGTGTGCTCGGAGCACCCGGACCGGTTCGCGCAGGTGGACCTGGACGCCGCCGCACCGTCGGCGGCGGTACTGGCCGCGGCCCTGGTCGCCGGTGAACCCGAGATCGCGGTGCGCGCCGGCGTGCTGTCCGTGCCGCGGCTGGGCCGGGTCCCGGCGTCGGACGCCAAGGCGTTGGCGGTTCCCGCGGGCAGCGGGGCGTGGGGCCTGGACCTCGACGCCGGAGGCACGCTGGACGCGCTGCGGCTGACGCCGTGCCCACAGGCCGAGGAAGCGCTGGCACCGGGCCAGGTGCGGGTCGGGGTGCGGGCGACCGGGGTCAACTTCCGGGACGTACTGGTGTCCCTGGGGGTCGTCTCGCACACCGGGGCGCTCTTCGACAGCGAGGGTGCCGGGGTGGTGCTGGAGGTAGGCCCCGGGGTCGAGGGCCTCGCGGTGGGCGACCGGGTCATGGGGCTGCTGTCCGGGGCGTACGGCGGGCCGGTGGCGGTGGCCGACAGCCGCATGGTCGCCCGGGTGCCGCGCGCCTGGACCTTCGCGCAGGCGGCCTCCGTGCCCGCGGTCTTCCTGACCGCCTACTACGCACTGGTGGACCTCGCCGAGGTGCGGGCCGGCGAGAAGCTGCTCGTGCACGCCGCCGCCGGAGGAGTGGGCACGGCCGCGATACAGCTGGCGCACCACCTCGGCGTCGAGGTGTACGCGACCGCGAGCGAGCCCAAGTGGCCCGCGGTGCGGGGCGCCGGGGTCCCGGCCGCGCGGCTGGCGTCTTCGCGCACCCTGGAGTTCACCGACCGGTTCCTCGCCGAGAGCGAGGGCCGGGGCGTCGACGTCGTACTGAACAGCCTGGCCGGCGAGTTCGTGGACGCCTCGCTGCGGCTCCTGCCCAGCGGCGGCCGCTTCGTCGAGATGGGCAAGACGGACATACGTGATGCGCGGGTGGTGGCCGAGCGGTGGCCTGGCGTGCGGTACCGGGCGTTCGACCTGGGTGAGGCCGGTGCGGACCGGCTCGGGGTCATGCTCGCGCGGCTCGCGGACCTCTTCGAACAGGGCGAGCTGTCCCCGCTGCCGTTGACCGCGTGGGACACCCGGCAGGCCCCCGAGGCCTTCCGGCAGCTGAGCCAGGCGCGGCTCACCGGGAAGGCGGTGCTGACCACGCCCGTGGCGGCGATCGAGGGCACCGTACTGATCACCGGCGGTACGGGGGTCGTCGGATCGGCGCTCGCCCGCCACCTCGTCACCGCCCATGCGGTCACCGACCTCGTCCTGGCCTCGCGCCGGGGCGACGGGGCGCCCGGAGTCCAGGACCTCGTCGCGGAGCTGGCCGGGTTGGGCGCCACGGTGCGGGTGGCGCGGTGTGACGTGTCCGACCGTGCCGCGGTGGCCGCGCTGGTGGAAGGGCTGCCCGGCCTGCGGGGCGTGGTGCACGCGGCCGGAACCGTGGACGACGGCGTGGTCTCCGCGCTGACCCCGGAGCGGCTGGACACCGTACTGCGCGCCAAGGCGGACGCGGCCTGGCATCTGCACGAGCTGACCTCGGACCGCGACCTGGCGTTCTTCGTGCTGTTCTCCTCGGCCGCCGGTGTCCTCGGCGCGGCGGGCCAGGGCAACTACGCGGCGGCCAACGCCTTCCTGGACGCACTCGCCCACCACCGGCGCACCCAGGGCCTGCCGGCCCACTCGCTCGCGTGGGGGTTGTGGGCCGAACGAAGCGTGCTCACCGGCGGCTTGACCTCAACCGACCTCGACCGGATGCACCGCCTCGGAGTCCGGCCGCTCTCCGCCGCCCAGGGCCTGGCGCTCTTCGACGCGGCGGTACGGTCGCCGCGTGCCCTGAGCGTGCCCGTCGCCCTCGATGTGGCGGCCCTGCGCGGACAGGGCACCCCCGTCCCGCTGCTGCGCGGACTGGTGCGCACGGCGGCCCGGCGCCCGGCGGTCAACGCGCTGGGCGGCGTCGGGGGCCGACTGGGCGAGCGTCTGGCCGGGCTGTCCCCGGCGGATCGCGACCGGACGCTGACCGACCTGGTGCGCACCCATGCCGCGCTGGTGCTCGGGCACGAGGACAGCGACGCGGTGGCCGACAACCGGTCGTTCAAGGACCTGGGCTTCGACTCGCTGACCGTGGTCGAGCTGCGCAACCGGCTCGGCACCGCGACCGGACTGCGGCTCCCGGTGACCCTCGCCTTCGACCATCCGACCCCGGCCGCGCTGGCGGCTGCGCTGGGGGCACAGCTCGTGCCGGTGGGTGCGGACGGTGGCTCAGCGTCGGCAACGCCGGTCCGTGTGGCGGACGACTCCGTGGAAGACGACGATCTCATCGCCGTCGTCGGGATGAGCTGCCGGTTCCCCGGCGGTGTGCGGTCGCCCGAGGACCTGTGGCAGCTGCTCACCGAGGGGCGGGACGCCATGGGCGGGTATCCCGCCGACCGCGGCTGGCAGGTCGAACTGGGCGGCCCCGGCACGGCCGGGGAGCACTTCCGGCAGGTCGGCGGGTTCCTCCACGACATGGCCGACTTCGATCCCGCGTTCTTCGGGATCTCGGCGCGAGAGGCGCTGGCCATGGATCCGCAGCAACGGCTGCTCCTCGAGACCACCTGGGAGGCCTTCGAGCACGCGGGCATCGACCCCGCCACGTTGCGCTCCACGGCGACCGGCGTCTTCGCCGGGCTGATCTACAACGACTACGCCGCACGGTTCCCCAGACTGCCCGACGGATTCGAGGGGTACCTCGGCAACGGCAGCGCCAACAGCGTGGCCTCCGGACGTATCGCCTACACCCTCGGCCTCGAAGGCCCGGCGATCACGGTGGACACCGCCTGTTCGTCGTCGCTGGTCGCGCTGCACCTGGCCGCGCAGGCCCTGCGGCAGGGCGACTGCACGCTCGCGGTCGCCGGCGGCGTGACCGTGATGTCGACGCCCCGGCCCATGGTCGAGTTCAGCCGCATCGGCGGGCTCGCTCCCGACGGCCGGTCGAAGGCGTTCTCCGCCGACGCCGACGGCATGGGGTTCGCCGAGGGCGTCGGCATGCTGGTGGTGGAGCGGTTGTCCGACGCCCGGCGCAACGGCCACCGGGTCCTGGCGGTCGTACGGGGCTCCGCGCTGAACCAGGACGGCGCGTCCAACGGCCTCACCGCGCCCAGCGGTCCGGCGCAGGAGCGGGTGATCCGGCAGGCGTTGGCGGGCGCTGGGGTGTCAGCGTCCGAGGTGGACGTGGTCGAGGCACACGGCACGGGCACCTCGCTCGGGGATCCGATCGAGGCGCAGGCTCTGCTGGCGACGTACGGCCAGGACCGTCCCGCCGAACGGCCCGTGCTGCTGGGCTCGGTGAAGTCGAACATCGGTCACACGCAGGCCGCGGCCGGTGTGGCCGGCGTGATCAAGATGGTCATGGCGATGCGCAACGGCCTCGTACCGCGCACGCTCCACGTCGAGCGGCCGGCCACGCACATCGACTGGACGGCCGGAGCCCTGCGCCTGGCCGACGAGAACCTGTCCTGGCCCCGGTCCGGCCGCCCGCGGCGTGGCGCGGTGTCGTCCTTCGGTATCAGCGGCACCAACGCGCACGTGATCCTTGAGGAGCCGCCGGCCGAGCCCGCCGGACTCACCACCGACCATGCCGGGCCCGCCACCGACGACTTCGGCCACCCCGTGCCCTGGCTCGTCTCGGCGAAGACCCCAGACGGCCTGCGCGAGCAGGTCCGCCGCCTGCACGAGCGGGTGAGCGGGGACCCCTCCCTGCAACCCGCCGACGTCGCACGCTCGTTGGTCTCCAGGTCGCTGTTCGAGCACCGCGCCGTGGTCATCGGGCGGACCCGGGAGGAGCTCCTGGACCGGCTGGCGGCGGTCGGCCGCGGCGAACCGGCGACGGGTGCGGTCCGGGGAACGGCGGCCGGCCGGCCCTCCCGGACGGTGTTCGTCTTCCCCGGCCAGGGCTCGCAGTGGGCCGGCATGGCCGCCGAACTCCTCGACAGCTCGATCGTGTTCGCCGAGTCGATCGACCGGTGTGCCAAGGCGCTCGCCCCGCACACCGACTGGTCCCTGCTCGACGTCCTGCGGGCGCGACCGGACGCGCCCTCCCTGGACCGGGTCGACGTGGTGCAACCGGCGCTGTGGGCCGTCATGGTGTCCCTGGCACAGCTGTGGCGCTCGTACGGCGTGCAGCCCGCCGCCGTGGTGGGCCACTCGCAGGGCGAGCTGGCGGCGGCGTGCGTGGCGGGTGTGCTCTCCGTCGAGGACTCCGCCCGGATCGTCGCCCTGCGCAGCAGGCTCATCGGCCGTGAACTGGCCGGCCGGGGCGGCATGGTCTCCCTCGCCCGGCCCGTCGACGAGGTGCCGGACCTGCTGGCCCCGTGGGGTGAGCGGATCTGCGTGGCCACCGTCAACGGGCCGACGGCCACCGTGGTCGCCGGAGAGCCGGCCGCGCTGGACGAGCTGATGGAGGTGTGCGCACGCGATGGGGTGCGGGCACGCCGTATCCCGGTGGACTACGCCTCCCACACCCCCCAGGTCGAGCGCCTGCGTCAACCGCTTCTCGACCTGGCCGCGCCGGTCCTGCCCCGCCCCGGCGACCTGCCGATGTACTCCGCGGTGACCGGCGCGCTGCTGGACGGCCGTGCGGCCGACGCCCGGTACTGGTACCGCAACCTGCGCGAGACCGTACGGTTCGACGGGGCGACCCGTGCCCTCGCCGACGCGGGGCACGACGTGTTCGTCGAGGTCAGCCCGCACCCGGTGCTGACCAACGCGATCGAGCACACGCTGGAGGACGGCACCGGACGGGCCGCCGAGGCGGTCGTCACCGGGACGCTGCGGCGCGCCGAGGACGGCCGGGAGCGGCTGCTCACGGCACTCGCGGAGGTGTTCGTGAGCGGCGTCCCCGTGGACTGGGCGCGGACGTTCCCGGGCGGTCGGCCCGTGGACCTGCCGACCTACGCCTTCCACCGGCAGCGGTTCTGGCTGGACGCCCCCGAGCGCTCCGACGACGCGACCGGCGTCGGCCTGACGGCGACGGACCACCCGCTGCTGGCAGGCGCTCTCGCCCCCGTCGGCAGTGACAACCTCCTGTACACCGGCAGGCTGTCCCGCACGGCCCAGCCCTGGCTCGCCGACCATGCGGTGCTGGACACCGTGGTCCTGCCCGGCAGCGTCTTCGTCGACTGGGCGCTGTACGCGGGCCGCGCGTCCGGCTGCCCCCGGATCGCCGAACTCACGCTGGAGCAACCGCTGTTCCTCGACGCCTCCGCAGCGACCCACGTCCAGGTGCAGGTGGCGGGGCCGGACGAGACCGGGCAGCGCGTCCTGTCCGTCCACTCCCGAGCGGAGTTCGGCACGGCGGACACGGCGACCGGCTGGACCTGCCACGCCCGGGCTCTGCTGACCCCCGACACCGACACCGACACCTCCGCCGACGGCTTCGCGGACCTCTCCGGCGCATGGCCGCCGCCGGGCGCAGCCGTCCTTCCCCTGGACGACTTCTACGACGGGCTGGGCGACCGTGGCTACGCCTACGGGCCCGCCTTCCGCGGCCTGCGTGCCGCCTGGCAGCGCGGGGCGGAGATCTTCGCCGAGGTGTCCCTGGGCGAAGAGGCCACCGCCCCGATGGACGGCTTCGCCCTGCACCCCGCACTCCTGGACGCGTCCCTGCACGCGGCGGGTGTGCCCGGCGGCCCCTTCGACGGGGGTGGCCTGGACGACGGGCGCGGCCTGGACGATGCCGGCGAA
This sequence comes from Streptomyces sp. NPDC058307, assembly GCF_042880295.1. NCBI lineage: Bacteria > Bacillati > Actinomycetota > Actinomycetes > Kitasatosporales > Streptomycetaceae > Streptomyces > Streptomyces sp. NPDC058307. Next base: position 191,425 of record NZ_JBHVYZ010000007.1, on the reverse strand, counting down.
GCCCGGATCCGGATGCCGTTCTCCTGGTCCGGCATCCGGCTGCACTCCGCGCCCACGACCACGCTCCGGGTCAGGTTGTCCGCCCCCGGCCGGGACGCCCTGCGCGTCGACGTCGCCGGCAGCATCGGCCAACCGGTCGCGTCCATCGACGAGTTGACGCTGCGCCCGGTACCCGCCGCACGCCTTCAGGAGGCCACCGCGGCCACCGCGACCCGGCCCGCCCGGCACCAGCGTCCCCGGCAAGCACCCTCGGACAGCGCCGCCGCCCGCCTGGTGCGGGAGGCCGCGCCCCAGGAGCGCCCCGAACTGCTGGCACGGCTCGTCCGCGACCAGCTGACCGCCGTACTGGGCCACGACACCACGGACATCGCAGAGGACATCAAGTTCCTGAACCTCGGCATGGACTCGATAGCGGGCATCGCCCTGCGGGACCGGCTCGGCACCCTGCTGAACCTGAGGCTCCCGGCGACGACGACGTTCGAGTACTCGACGACGTCCCGGCTCGCCGACCGCCTCGCCGAACTGCTGGCCGGGACCACCCCCGAGGCGGCACCCCGGCCTGCAGCCGAACCCGAGACCGAACCCGAACCCGAGACCGAGCTGGACGTCGCACCATCGGCACCGGTCCCGGCTCCGGCAGATCCCCTGGACAGCATCACCGCCCTCTACCACCAGGCTTACGCCCTCGGGCGCACCGGCTCGGTCGGCATGGACCTCATCCAGGCGGCGGGATGGCTCCGGCCCTCCTTCACCGTCGAGGAGGCGGCCGACCACGCCCTGCCGCCGGTCCGCATGGCCACCGGCGACGGCAGCCGGACCATGCTCGTGTGCCTGCCCGCCATCACGGCCACCGCAGGGCCGATCCAGTACGGCATGATGGCCCAGCACTTCGAGGGCAAACGGGACGTCCTGTCGCTGGTCAACCCCGGCTACGCCGAGGGCGAGCTGGTGGCGGACACCTTCGACAGCCTGGTCGAGGCCCATCTGGCGAAGCTGCGCGAGACCGTCGGAAGCAAGCCGTTCGTCCTGCTCGGCCACTCCATGGGCGGGCTGATCGCCCACGCCCTGGCGATGCGGTCCGAGGAGGTCGACGCGGGACCCGAAGCGGTCGTCCTGCTCGACACGTTCCAGGCCACGCACCAGTTCTCCGAGAAGACCACCATCGCGATGAACGAGGGCCTGGACTCCCGCGAACAACTCCTCGGCCCGTTCGCCCTGAACGGCGTGAAACTCACCGCCATGGGCCGCTACAACGCACTGTTCATGCAGCAGTGCCGGTTGCGCCCGACCGAGGCCCCGACGCTCTTCCTGAGCGCCGCCGACCCCATGCCCCACCAGGACGAGGGTTTCGAGGACGGCGGCTGGCGTGCGGCCTGGCCCTTCCCCCACACCGCACAGGCCACCCCGGGCGACCACTTCACGATCATGGAGCACAACCTGCCGCTGACCACCGGTGCCATCGAGAGCTGGCTCGCCGACCGCGGCCTGTGACCGCCCCCGAGCAATGACACCCGCGAAATCCCCCCACAGGCACGACGCGAAAGGAAGCGTCCCCATGACGATGCCCGCCTTCGAAAAGGTGGCCCCGCCCGGCATTGATGCGGTGTCCGACCCGTACGCGGTCTACGCCCATCTGCGCGAGCAGGGACCGGTGCACCGCGTGCCCACCCACGACGCGGGTGACGTCTGGCTCGTCGTCGGCCACGAGGCGGCCCGCGCCGCCCTGACGGACCCGCGCCTGCGCAACGACATCCACCACTCGTCCTCGTGGCAGGACGACGGCGGGAACGCGATCGGTCTGAACATGCTGCAGACAGATCCCCCGGACCACACCCGGCTACGGCGCCTGGTGGCCCGGGAGTTCACCGCGCGCCGCATCGAGGCGCTGCGCCCGAGGGTCCGGCAGATCGCCGACGAACTGCTCGACGCGATGCTGCCGCTGGGCCGGGCCGACCTCGTCGAGGCGTTCGCGAAACCCTTGCCCATGGCGGTCATCTGCGAACTCCTCGGCGTTCCGCAGGCCGACCGGGAACGGTTCGGCGCCTGGTCGGGCGAACTGGTCTTCCCCAGCAGCGCGGAAGCCGCCGGTGCCGCCGTGCAGGCCATGACCGGCTACCTGGCCGAGCTCATCGAGGCGAAACGCCGCACCGACGACGGGCGGCTGCTCGGCGCCCTGGTGCGCACCATGGATGAGGACGGCGACCGCCTGTCGCCGCAGGAGATGCTCGGGATGGCCTTCCTGCTACTCGTCGCGGGTCATGAGACCACCGTCAACCTCATCGCCAACGGCACCTGCGCACTGCTGCGCAGCCCCGGCCAACTCGCTGCCCTGCGCGCCGACTTCACCCTCCTCGACGGTGCCGTGGAGGAGATGCTCCGCTACGACGGCCCGTCGCAGTCCACGGCCCACCGCTTCGCGTCCGAGGACGTGGAGATCGCGGGCACGTGGATCCCCGCGGGAGACCCCGTGCTGGTCCTCCTGGGAGCCGGCAACCGTGACCCGGAACGCTTCCCGGACCCCCAGACCTTCGACATCCGGCGCGACGCCCGCGGCCACCTCGGCTTCGGCCACGGCATTCACCACTGCCTGGGGGCACCGCTCGCCCGGCTGGAGGCGACCGTCGCCCTGCGCGCCCTCCTGGAGCGCTGCCCGGACCTCGCCCTCGACACCGACCCGGACCTGCTCGCCTGGCGGCCCAGCCTGATGCGCGGAGTCCTCCATCTGCCGGTGCGCTACGCGCCATGACCGAGAGGGACGCACACATGAACGAAGACGTACAGGACGACGGACCCGACCCCACCGAACCGGCCGGCCTGTTCGACCTCTCGGACCCCCGGTACACGGCGAATCCGTACGACACCTACCGGGTCGCCCGGCAGACGGCGCCGGTCTGTCCGATTACCGGGGACGGCCCCTGGATCGTCACGGGGCGTGCGGAAGCGGCCGCCGTGCTGCGGGATCCGGTCCGGTTCACCAGCCGGGCGAACACTCTCGGCGCGTACGAGTTCACCGACGCGTGCCGGAAACTGCTGTCCGACTCGGTCTACTACCGGGTCCCGCCGTTCAACGCAGACCCTCCCGAACACGGCCGGTTCCGGGCCCTCGTCGACGAGGAGTTCTCACCGGCCGCCCTGCACAGGAACGAACCCGCGATCCGGGCAACGGCCGACACCCTCGTCCGGGGCCTGAAATCCACGAAGGACGAGACAGGCGCCGATCTCCTCGCCGGGTTCGCCCAGCCGCTGCCGCTGGCCGTGATCTGCGACATCATCGGCGTACCGCCCCAGGACCGGGACACGGTCAAGGCGTGGAACAACGACTGGCTCCTCATGCAGGTGCTCCCGCTGCCCGAGGAGGATCAACTCCGGTGCGCGAAGAGCGTGTTGGAGTTCGAGGCATACTTCCGTGCCCTGCTGGCCGACCGAAGCCGGCACCCGGCCGACGACCTGCTCGGCGTCCTCGCCGCGGCGGCCGCGCAAAGCGATCCGGTTTGTACCCACGACGACGCCGTCGCCGCTCTCCTCAGCCTGCTGCCGTCCGCCCACGAGACCACCAGCCACCTCATCGCCAACACCGTGCACCGGCTGCTGCGGGACCGGAGGCTGTGGGAGGAGGTCGTCTCCGACCCCGGGCTGATCCCCGCGGCGGTGGAGGAAGGGCTCAGGCACACCACCTCGCTGCAGGGCACACCCCGTCTGGTCACCGAGGACACGGTCGTCGGCGGCACGGCGATCCCGGCCGGCGCGAAGGTGCACGCGATGGTCGCGGCGGTGGGCCGGGACCCCGAGTCGGCCGAGGACCCGGAGACCTTCCGGCTCGACCGGACCGGTCCGCCGCGCCACTTCGCGTTCGGCCACGGCCCCCACTCCTGCCTCGGCGCGCACCTGGCCCGACTGGAGAGCCGTATCGCCCTGGAAGCCCTGACCACCACGCTGCCGGACCTGGAACTGGCCCCCGGCTTCGAGCCCCACCACCTGCCGGGCGGATTCGTCCTCCACGGCCTGTTGACGCTCCCGGTCACCTGGCCCACGAGCTGACGTCCGTTCCGATCCGATCCGTCCCGAGTGAGGTAGTACCGTGCCCCTGACACACTCCGAGGACCTGTCCGCGTACGGCCAGGGCTTCGTCGACAACCCCTATCCGGTCTACGAGCGGCTGCGCGCCCAGGGCCCGGTGCACCGGGTGCGGACCGCCGCGTCGGGCGAGTTCTGGCTGGTCGTGGGCCACGCGGAGGCACGTGCCGCCCTCGCCGACCCGCGGCTGTCCAACGACATCCGGCACTCGGCCGCCTGGCAGGACGACGGAGGCAACTCCATCGGCCTGAACATGGTGCAGACGGACCCGCCGCAGCACACCCGGCTGCGCGGGCTGGTCGCGAAGGACTTCACGACACGGCGGATCGAGGCGCTGCGACCGCGCGTCCAGCAGATCGCGGACGAACTGGTCGATGCCATGCTGCCGTTGGGGCGGGTGGATCTGGTCGAGGCGTTCGCGCTGCCGTTGCCCCTGGCCGTGATCTGCGAACTACTCGGGGTGCCGGCCGGCGACCGCAAGGCGTTCCACGACTGGTACCTGCAGAGCACCGACTTCACCCGTCCCGACGCCGCCGGTGCCGCCGCGCAGGCGATGACCGGCTATCTGGCCGACCTCGTCGCCGCCAAGCGGCTGGAACCCGGCGCGGATCTGCTGAGCGCGCTGGCCGGCGGTATGCAGGACGAGGAGGACCGGCTCTCCGCCGAGGAGATGCTGGGTATGGCCTTCCTCCTGCTGGTGGCCGGCTACGAGACGGCGGCCAACCTGCTCTCCAGCGGCACTCTCGCCCTGCTGCGTCACCCCGATCAGCTCGCGGCCCTGCGCGGCGACTGGTCGCTGCTGGAGAACGCGGTGGAGGAGATGCTCCGCTACGAAGGACCGGTGGAGACCACGGCGTTCCGCTACGCCAAGGAGCCGGTGGAGATCGGCGGAACGGCCGTCGACCGCGGCGAGTCGGTGGCCGTGGTGCTGGCCGCGGCCTCGCGCGACTCCCGGCGGTTCGCCGAACCCGACCGCTTCGACATCCGCCGGGACGCCCGCGGCCACATGGCCTTCGGCTACGGCATCCACCACTGCCTGGGCGCACCACTGGCCCGCATGCAGGGCGCGGTCGCTTTCCGCACGCTGCTGGAGCGCTGCCCCGGCCTCGCCCTGGACGCCCGGCCGGACGACCTCACCTGGCGCCCCAGCCTGATGCTGCGCGGGCTGCACCACCTGCCGGTCACTTTCGGCTGACAGCACCGCCGTCCGTTGTGCGGACGGCCCCCTTCGATCGCCATCGGGGCTGGATAGGGTGGGGCGCACACCTTCTACGACACCCAGGAGCGGCCCCATGAGCGCTGTGACCCCCGCTGGAGGCGACACCGCGGCGGGCCGTTCCTGGCCCGAGGTACTGAACGCCCTGCTGTACGGCCGTGACCAGAGCGCCGACGCGACGGCGTGGGCGATGGACCGGATCATGCAGGGCGAGGCGACCGACGCGCAGATCGCCGGTTTCGTGGTCGCCCTCAGGGCCAAGGGCGAGACGGTCGAGGAGATCAACGGGCTCGTCCGGACGATGTACGCGCACGCCAACGTGATCGAGGTCCCCGGCCGGACGGTGGACATCGTCGGCACCGGCGGCGACGGCGCCAAGACGGTCAACATCTCCACCATGTCGGCGATCGTCGTGGCCGGTACCGGTGCCACGGTCGTCAAGCACGGCAACCGGGCCGCCTCCTCCGCGTCCGGCGCCTCGGACGTCCTGGGGAAGCTCGGCGTCAACCTGGAGCTGACCCCGCAGCGGGTGGCCGAGGTGGCCGGGGAGGCCGGGATCACGTTCTGCTTCGCGATCAAGTTCCATCCGGCGCTGCGTCACGTGGGCGCCGCACGCGGTCAGTTGGGCATCCGCACGGTGTTCAACGTCCTCGGCCCGCTGACCAACCCCGCGCGGGTGCGGTCCCAGGCGGTCGGGGTCGCGGACCCGCGCATGGCGCCGGTCGTCGCGGGCGTCTTCGCCGAGCGCGGCAACTCCTCGCTGGTCTTCCGCGGTGACGACGGCCTCGACGAGCTGACGACCACGTCGACCTCCCGTGTCTGGGTCGTGCGCGACGGCAAGGTCACCGAGGAGAGCTTCGACCCCCGGGACGTCGGCCTCGACCTGGTGCCGGTGGAGGCCCTGCGGGGCGGTGACCCGGCGTACAACGCGGAGGTCGCGCGCCGTCTGCTGGACGGCGAGAAGGGCCCGGTCCGGGACGCCGTACTCCTGAACTCGGCGGCCGCGCTGGTGGCCCTGGACCCCGGTCCGGGGACGCTGGCCGAGCAGCTGAGGGCCGGGATGGACAAGGCCGCCGAGTCGATCGACTCCGGGTCGGCGAAGCGGACGCTGGAGCGCTGGGTGGCCGCGAGCAACGCATAGCGTCCACCAGGGTGTCGTCCCGCGATCCGGACACGGGTTGCGGGACGACGATCACCTCACGTACGTTCTTTGACCAGGTCATGAGTGACAGTCATGAGGCCCCGGCCGACTGTCCGGCAACCCTCCGTCCGTGGCGGGGTGCCCCGGGTGAAGACCAGGCCGTAGGCAGCGAGGTCTACGGCAAGCGCGGATCCCTCACGAACCCAGGGATCCTGGTCATTCGAGGGAGTCTCCTGTGAGCAAGCGAATGCGATAGGGCCGCCGAGCCCCGCCTCCGCGCACCCATCTCACCTTTCTTTTCTTTTCACGGGAGTTCCCCATGTCCGTCTCCACCGCTGCCGCCGTCCAGACCATTTGTCCCCCTCTGCCCTTTCTGGGCCGGGATGTCACCGTCCCGCTCGTCACCGGCGGCGAAGTCACCTACGCGGCGCTCGACTACGCCGCCAGCGCACCGGCCCTCCAGCGGGTCTGGGACGACGTGGCGGCGTACGCGCCCTACTACGGCAGCGTGCACCGCGGGGCCGGCTACCTCTCCCAGCTGTCGACCGACCTGTTCGAGAACGCCCGCAGGACCGTCACCGAGTTCCTCGACTGCCGCGACGACGACCAGCTGATCTTCACCCGCTCGACCACCGACTCGCTCAACCTCCTCGCCGCCGCCCTCCCCGCCGACTGCCAGGTCTTCGTCTTCGAGACCGAGCACCACGCGAGCCTGCTGCCCTGGAAGGACGCCCGGGTCAGCTACCTCGACGCCCCGCGCACCCCGCGCCAGGCCGTCCGGACCCTGGAGAAGGCCCTCGCCGACCGCGACCCCCAGGGTCCGGCCCTGGTGTGCGTCACCGGCGCCTCCAACGTCACCGGGGAGCTGTGGCCCGTACGGGAACTGGCCGCGGCCGCGCACGCCCACGGCGCCCGGATCGTGCTCGACGCGGCCCAGCTCGCCCCGCACCACCCGCTGAGCGTCCGTGACCTCGACGTCGACTGGGTCGCCTTCTCCGGCCACAAGCTCTACGCCCCCTTCGGTTCCGGCGTCCTGGCCGGCCGCGCCGACTGGCTCCGGGCCGCCGATCCCTACCTCGCGGGCGGCGGAGCCAGCCGCAAGGTCACCCGGCGCGAGGACGGGGGAGTGGACGTGGAGTGGCACGACAGCGCCGCGCGCCACGAGGCCGGCTCCCCGAACGTCATCGGTGCCTACTCCATCGCGTCGGCCTGCAAGGCGCTGACCGAGGCCGGCTTCGACACCCTGGTCGCCCGCGAGCAGTATCTGATCAAGAAGGTGAAGGGCGGCCTCGCCGAGGTCCCCGCGGTCCGCGTCCTGTCCCTCTTCGGCGACGACGCCCCCCGCGTCGGCGTGATCTCCTTCGTCGTCGAGGGCTGGAACAGCTCCCACTTCGCCGCCGCCCTGTCCGCCGAGTACGGCATCGGCGTCCGCGACGGCCTCTTCTGCGCCCACCCCCTCGTGCGCACCCTCCTCGGCAGCGACCCGCAGTCCCAGGGCGAGTGCGGCGCCCCCGAGGCCGCGCCCGGCGAGAAGTCCCTCAACGCGATCCGGGTGAGCTTCGGCGCGGGCACCCCTGACGAGCACGTGGAGCGGTTCGTGCAGGCCGTGAAGGAACTGGTCGCGGACGGTGCGAAGTGGACGTACCGCACCGAGGACGGCCGCTGCGTCCCGGCCGTCTGACGTACCGGAGTCCACCGCGCGTATACGCTCCCCCCAGCAACCGTACGGAAAGCAGGGGGAGCACGGGGTGCAGGATCTGCGCGAGACCGACCCGTCGGCCATCGGGCCCTACGAGGTCCTGGGCAGACTCGGGTCCGGCGGCATGGGCGAGGTGTATCTCGCCCAGGCGCGGGGCGGACTGCGGCTGGCCGTGAAGGTCGTACGGGCCGAACACGCCGAGGACCGCACCTTCCGCGCCCGGTTCCGGCACGAGGTGCGGGCCGCGCAGACCGTCGGCGGGGCGGGTACGTACACCGCGCGGGTCGTGGACGCGGACACCGAGGCGGCGCGGCCGTGGATGGCGACCGAGTTCGTGGCGGGGCCCAACCTGCGGGACGCGGTGCTCGACCGGGGACCGCTGCCCGCGGACGCGGTACGGCTGCTGGCCGCCGCGCTCGCCGAGGCGCTCGCCGCGATCCACGCCAAGGGCCTGGTGCACCGGGACCTCAAGCCCTCCAACATCCTGCTCGCGCCGAACGGCCCCCGCGTCATCGACTTCGGGATCGTCCGGGCCCTGGAGGGCACCGCCCTGACCCGGACCGGCGTGGTCGTCGGGTCGGTCGGCTATCTCTCGCCCGAGCAGATCCGCAACGGCGCCCAGGTGGTGCCGGCCAGTGACGTCTTCTCCCTCGGCGCGGTCCTCGCCTACGCGTCCGGCGGCAGGGAACCCTTCGGCGAGGGGCAGGATTCGGTCGTTCTGCTGCGGATCCTGACCGGTGACGTCGACCTGTCCGCCGTACCGGAGGGGCAGCTGCCGCTGGTGGAGTCGTGTCTGCGGGACGACCCCGGCGCCCGGCCGGCCCCCGCGGAACTGGTCGCGGCCGCGGGGCACACCACGGTCTCGCTGCGCGAGAGCCTGCGGCCGGGGTGGTACGCCCCCGGTGCCGTGAAGGAGCCCGAGGCCACCGTGCAGAGCGGTGCGCGCTGGGTTCCCGGGCACGACTCGGGCGAGCGGGAGAGCCGCGTCGAGTACGTGATGCCCCCGACCGCCACGGACATCCCCGAGGTCACCGACGTGACACCGGCCCCTGCCCCGCCGTCGCGGCGCCGGCTGCTGCGGGCCGTGGCGGGAGGTGCCGGGGTCGCGGCGGCCGGCGGACTGGGCGGGTGGCTGTGGCTGCGGGACGCGCAGGACGGATCCGCGAAGGCCGGAGCGGGCTCCCCGACCGGCACGCCCGCGACAGGCTGGCAGTACAAGGTCCAGGGCCTCGGCGGACGGCGCGGCCCCTGTGCGGCCGTCTCGCCCGCCGGCACGCGGGTGTACGTCGGCGGCACGGACCGCGCGCTGCACGCGCTGGACCTGGACGGGCGGACCGTATGGCGGACCTCGCTCGGTGCCGAGCCCATGTCACCGCTCGCCACCGCCGACGGCGTGTACTGCCTGCTGGAGGACGGCCAGGAGGGCGCCTCCAAGCTGTGCGCGCTCGGCCGGGGCGGCAAGGTCCGCTGGACCAGGTCGTTCGCCGGGAACGGTCAGTTCCCGGTCGCCGCCGGCCGGCTGGTCCTGGTGTCCTACGGCGACGGTTCGGACGCGGGCGGGGTGCGGGCCTACGCCCCCGACGGCAGCGTGCGCTGGTCCACGCCGCCCGGACCGGCGCCCACCAGCGAGCCCCTGGTGGCCGACGGCGTGGTGTACGTCGGCACCTTCGGGGACCAGGTCCAGGCCCTGGACGCGAACAGCGGCAAGCGGCTCTGGGCGACGAAGGCGGGCCTCGACACCAGCCGTCCCGCGCTGGTCGGAGACACTCTGATGGTCGGATCGGGCGGCGAGGAGATGCTGCACGGCCTGAGCCGCACCGGCAAGCCGCTGTGGGACCGCACCAACGACAAGGTGTACGGCAGCCGCTACTTCGCCTGTGTGCCCTTCGGCGGCGTGGGCGTCACCGCGTCCGACTACGAACTGGTCGCCCTGGATCCCGCCGACGGATCGACGGCGTGGTCCTTCCAGTTCACCGACGACGGACGCCAGTACAGCGACCCCACGGTCCAGGGCGACACCGTCTTCGTACGCCACGGCTCGACGCTCTACGGCGTCAACCGCAAGGGAAAGCAGACCTGGAGCCGGCGCGTCGAGGGCGGCACGTCCGTCGGGACCCAGAGCCCGGTCGTCCGGGACGGCCGCGTGTACACCGCGACCGCCGACGGCATCACGGTGCTCGCGCTCGGCTCCTAGCTGTCGAGGAAGCTCAGCCGTCGAGGCCGATCGCGAACGCGGCCTCCAGGTCGTGCTGGGAGTAGGTGCGGAAGGCCACGTGGGTGTCCGTCGCCTCGACACCGGGGATCTTGCTGATGCTGCCGGGGATGACCTCGGCGAGGTCCTCGTGCCGCTTGACCCGGACCATGGCGATCAGGTCGTACGTGCCCGTGACCGAGAAGACCTCGCTCACGGACTCCAGCGCGGCGATCCGCTCCGCGATCTCGGGGATCCGGTCCACGCTGGTCTTGATGAGGACGATCGCGGTGATCACGGCTGGTTCTCTCCCTCGGGGGCCGGTGGCAGGGCTCTCACCCTACTCGCGGTCCAGCCGGCCCGGTTTTGCCGCCGGGGGCCCTGGGGCCGTCCCCCGGGAGGACACAGCAGTGGTACGGCCGAAGCGCACCCACGCGAAGACCAGGCCCAGGCCGAAGCCGACCAGGTGCGCCAGATAGGCCACCCCGGGGCCGTCGGAGGCCCGGCCCGCCGCGAGCCACTGCAGCGCCGCCCAGAAGGGGAGGACGACCCAGGCGGGGAAGCGCAGCGGCAGGAAGAAGAGGAACGGCAGGAGACTGGTCACCCGGGCCCCGGGGAACAGGAAGAGAAACGCGCCGAGGACCGCCGAGATCGCCCCGGAGGCACCGACCAGGGACTGCTCGGAGTCGGCGTTGGCGGCCGCGTAGCCCAGCAGGGCGAGGTAGCCGCTGCCGACGTAGAAGAGGAGGAACTGCAGCCGGCCCATCCGTTCCTCGGTCATCACCCCGAAGACGTAGAGGAAGAGCATGTTGCCGAGCAGGTGCACCCAGCTGCCGTGCACGAACAGCGCGGTGGCCGGGGTGAGGGCGGCTCCGGGCGAGCCCTCGAAGAGCTCGGCGGGCACCACGCCCCAGCGGTGGAACCAGGCCCGCTGGGCGGCCAGGGCCGCGTCCCCGGAGCCGTAGGCCGGATCGAGGCCCGAGGCGGGGCCGATCACGAAAACCAGACAGCACAGGGCGATCAGACCGTAGGTGACCGGAGCCGGCCCCCGCAGCGTCCTGCTCGCTCCACCGACCGTCACCCTCCAGTTGCGGATCATGAACACAGAGCATGACGTAACGGGACGCAACCGAACAGAGCGCCTCGCCGCCGGACAGGTCCTGTGGACGCCCGAGCGGCGAGTCCCCGCCAGGCCGTAGGGTTACGAGCCACACGCACCGGGACGCCGGTGTGTCACTGACAATGGCTAGCAGGAAAGAGCACAGTCACGATGACGGTTCCCCTCCCGACCGCCTCGACGCGGTGGCGCTGCACCCTCTGCGGCAACCTCACGCGCTTCGACGTGACCCGTTCGTCGAAGGTCGTCGAGTACGTCCACCTCGACCTGGCGGGAGAGCCGAAGGTCGAGGAGCGCGAGGTGGTCAGTGAGACCATCGAGTCGGTGCGGTGCCGCTGGTGCAACGCCGTGGACCAGGTGGAACTCGTGGACAGGCCGGGCGCCGGCTCCTGACAGGGCCGGTCCCGCACACAGTGATGGGGTGTGACGGATGGTGGAGACACAAGGCGGGGAGCCGGGCGACGGCGCCGCCGCCGAGGTCCTCGACCGTCCGCTGCCCGACGGTGTGCGGCGCAGGGTCGTGCACATCGTCTCGGAGGGGTTCGGCGGGCTGACCGTCGGCGAACTGCCCGCACAGCTGAGGCAGTACGCGCGCTTCGCGCCGAACCGGCGGGCCAAGTTCGCGGGCAACGCGATGGCGGCCGCGCTGGAGACCGATCCGCTGTTCCGCCAGCGCATCGGGGAGAAGTTCAGAGAGGCCCAGCCGGAGCTGGCCGGCGCCCTCGACGCCGGCTCCCCGCCCCCGGCCGCGGACCCGCTCGATGTGGCGGCCGCGGCCTATGTGCTGCGTCCCGCCGACTGGGTCAAGCTGGTCACCGCGGCCGGCGAGGAGGCCCAGCGGGCGGACGCCGAGCGGGCCGACGAGGAGAACCGCGCCGAGCTGGAGCGGCTGCGCGAGGAGCTCGCGGCCGCCCGCGGCCAGACGCGCGCCGACACCGAGCGGCTGCGCACCGAGCTGGAGTCCGCCAAGAAGGAAGCCGAATCGCTTCACCGCAAGCTGCGCGCGGCACTCAGTGACGTAAAGCGCGGCGAGGCGGCCCTGCGCAAGCTGCAGGCCGAGATGGACACCGTACGCACCGAGAGCCAGATCCAGGTGTCCGCCGCCGAGAGCGAGTCGCGGCGCCTGAAGGGGCGCCTGGGGGAGGCTGAGGCCGCTCTGGAGGCCACGCGCAGGGCGGCACGGGAGGGGCGCAGTGTCGAGGACATGCGCGTGCGTCTGCTTCTGGACACCGTTCTGGACGCGGCTCAGGGGCTGCGCCGGGAACTGGCCCTGCCGCCGGTCTCCGTCCGGCCCGCCGAGACCGTCGACGCGGTCGAACCGGGCCGCATGACCCCGAAGGACATCGCCGCGCGGGCGCTCTCGGAGAACGACCCCGCGATCCTGGACCAGCTTCTCGCCCTGCCCCAGGCACACTTGGTGGTCGACGGCTACAACGTCACCAAGACCGGCTATCCCCAGATGCCGCTGGAGAAGCAGCGCCTGAGGCTCCTCGGACAGCTCTCGCAGCTCGCCGCCCAGACCGGGGCGGAGGTGACGTGTGTCTTCGACGGGGCCGAGCTCGCCGCGCCGGTGCTGCTCGCGCCGCCGCGCGGGGTGCGGGTGCTGTTCTCCAAGGCGGGCGTCACCGCCGACGAGCTGATCCGCCAGCTGGTGCGCGCCGAGCCGCCCGGGCGGCCGGTGATCGTCGCCTCGACCGACCGCGAGGTCGCCGACGGCATCGCCAAGGCGGGGGCGAGGCCGGTCGCTTCCGCGGTGCTCCTGAAGCGCCTGTCCTAAACATCAAAGTCCAGGCCGAATGACCGAATTGGCCGTATCGTCACGCAACGTAGTGTCAAGCATGCCTCACTGCACGTGAGTTATGTGCAAAGAATGCATGGCGTGACGAGATTTTCCTCCTGGGGATTTGAACTGATCACAGTAAGGTCACTAGGGTCTGCTCTCGAACCTCCGAGCGGGTGATCACTCAAAAGAAGGAGTTCACCTCCGTGGCGTCCCACCGTCGACCCAAGCAGCCGAGCCGTACGCGCGTGACCGTGCTCACGACCGCAGCCGCTGCCGCCGTGGCCCTCAGTGCCAATGCCGCCAACGCCGCGCCGAGCGAGAAGCCGAGCAAGGACGAGGTCAAGGCGAAGGTCGACGCCCTGTACGAGCAGGCCGAGCAGGCCACGGAGAAGCTCAACGGCGCCAAGGACAAGCAGGAGAAGCTCCAGAAGGAGATCTCCACCATCCAGGACAACGTGGCCCGCGGCCAGGGCGACCTGAACGAACTGCGGGACTCCATAGGCCTCGCGGCCGCCGCGCAGTACCGCACCGGCACCATCGACTCCTCGCTCCAGCTCTTCCTGTCGTCGAACCCGGACGACTACCTGGACAAGGCGTCCACCGCGGACCAGCTCAGCTCCCAGCAGGTCGAGGCGCTGAAGAAGATCCAGGAGAAGCAGCGCGAGCTGGCCCAGGACCGCGCCGAGGCCTCCGAGAAGCTCAAGGACCTCGCGAGCACCCGCACCGAACTGGCCAGGCAGAAGAAGTCCGTTCAGGGCAAGCTCGCCGAGGCGCAGAAGCTTCTCAACACGCTGACGGCCGCCGAGAAGGCATCCCTCGCCGCCGCCGACGCCCGCGCCAGCCGCTCCGCGAGCGAGCGCGTGGACCTCGGTGACGCCCCCGCCTCCTCCGCCCGGGCCCAGGCGGCCTTCAACGCCGCCCAGACCCAGCTCGGCAAGCCGTACGTCTACGGCGCCACCGGCACCGCCTCCTACGACTGCTCGGGCCTGACCTCCTGGGCCTACGCCCAGGCCGGCATCACCATCCCGCGCACCTCCCAGGCCCAGGCCAACGCCGGCACGCGCATCTACAGCATGAGCGACCTCAAGGTCGGCGACCTGGTGATCTTCTACAACGACCTGCACCACGTCGCCCTGTACGCGGGCAACGGCCAGGTCATCCACGCCCCGCGCACCGGCACGGTCGTGCGCTACGAGTCGATCAACAACATGCCGTTCCAGTTCGGCGTGCGGATCTGAGCCCCGTAGCCGCTCAAGATCACGACGACTCGCCGCCCGTTCGGGCGAATCACGACCACCACAACTGACTCCGCGCCCCGCCCATGACCTGCGTCTTGGGCGGGGCGTCACGTTGTGTGCCCGCGGAGGTCGTTGGATACCCCCCTGCCGCGGGGCTACTGTCGGCCGCGCTTCCCCTCATCGGGGAACGTCTGTGTCCGCCAGTGGAAGGAGCGCGGCTTCCCGTGGGGTTCCATCGCCGCCTTGTCCAGACGTCCGGGTTCAACCGGGGCGCCGGTGCCGCTCTGTGTGTGCTGTCCGCGGCGGCCGCCGCCCTCGGCGCCGTACCGGCCGCCGCCGCTCCGTCCGAAGGCACCCGGGCCGAGGTGGACCGCCTCTACGAGCAGGCCGAGCAGGCCACCGAGGCCTACAACAAGGCCGACGAGCGTGCCGACTCGCTGCGCGAGGAGGTCAGCACCGCACAGGACGCGATCGCCCGGCAGCAGGAGCGCATCAACTCCATGCGGGAGAAGCTCGGTTCACTGGCCGGCGCCCAGTACCGCTCCGGCGGCCTCGACCCGTCCCTCGCGCTGCTGTTCTCCGACGATCCCGACGACTACCTCGACAAGGCGGCCGTCCTCGACCGGATCAACGCGCGCCAGGCGGGCGAGCTGAGGGACCTCCAGGACGCCATGCGCGAACTCGCCCAGGAGCGCGGTGAGGCGGCCCGCAAGCTCGGCGAACTGGAGAAGAGCCGCAAGGCCGTCGCCTCCCACAAGCGGACCGTCGAGAGGAAGCTCGCCAGGGCGCGCGCGCTGCTCAACTCCCTGCCGTCCGACGAGCGCGCCGCCTACGACCGGGCCTCCCGCTCCGGTCGCTCCGAGATGCCCGACCTCTCAGGTGCCGCCGCGCCCTCGGGCCGGGCGGCCGCCGCCGTGGCCGCAGCGCAGTCCGCGATCGGCAAGCCGTACGTGTGGGGCGCCAACGGGCCGGGCGCCTTCGACTGTTCGGGCCTGATGCAGTGGTCGTACGCCCAGGCGGGCGTCTCCCTCCCGCGCACCTCGCAGGCCCAGCGCTACGCCGGGCGCCAGGTGCCGCTCTCCCAGGCGCGGCCCGGCGACCTGGTCACCTACCGGGGCGACGCCAGCCATGTCGGCATGTACGTCGGCAACGGCCAGGTCGTCCACGCCCCGTACCCCGGCGCCCCGGTGCGGTACGACCCGGTGGGCATGATGCCGGGGGCGACGGTCACGCGCCCCTGACCGACGGCGGCGATACCCGTACGATCGGGAAACATGGCTGGTCGAAGGCGGGCGTCGAGGCACGGTGTGGTGGTGCTGTGCCTGCTGCTCGCCTCGCTGGTGGCCTGCGGCGGGCGGCCGACGGCCATGGACACCGCCAGGGCAGACGTGCAGCGCGTCCTCGACCGGCGGGCGGCGGCCGTCCTGGAGCGCGACAAGGCGGCCATCGCCGAGACGGGTGCCGCGAGTTGGTTCGAGGACGTCAGCGCGGTGCCGCTGGCCTCCTGGGCCTACAAGGTCACCGGCGTCCACCGCACCGGCGCCACGGCCACCGCCGACGCCGAACTCCGCTACCAGGTCCAGGGGTACGACCAGGCCCCCGTCACCGTCGCCCGCACCCTGGACCTCTCCCTCGACGCGGCCGGCCAGTGGTACGTCGTCCGGGAGAAGCCCGCCAGGAAGGCCGCGCAGCAGTTGTGGGACCAGGGCGAGGTGACCGTCGTCCGCGGAAGACACAGCATCGTCCTCGGTGTCGGCCAGTCCGGCGAGAGACTGCACTCCTTCGCGGACCTGGCCGACCACGCCGTACCCGCCGTGTCGGACGCCTGGGGCACCCACTGGTCGCGGCACGTCGTCGTGCTCGTACCGAAGTCCCTGGCCGGCATGGCGGGGCTGCTCGGCTCACCGGCCTCCTCCTACCGCGGGATCGCGGCCGTCACCACCGGTGAGACGGGCGCCCCGCCGCAGGCGCCCGCGGACCGGATCATCGTCAACCCCGACGCGTACGGCCTGCTCGGCACCCTGGGCAGGCAGGTCGTGCTCACCCACGAGACCACCCATGTCGCCACCCGCGGGGACACCACCGCCGCGACACCGCTGTGGCTGTCGGAGGGGTATGCCGACTGGGTCGGCTACCGGGGCACCGGGCGCACCCCGGCCGAGGCCGCGCCGGAGCTGGAGGAGGCCGTGTCCGCGGGCCGGGTGCCCGCGGCCCTGCCGTCCGACGCGGACTTCGGCTTCAGCGGCAGCGCGTCCGGGCTCGCGATGTCCTACGAGGGCGGCTGGATGGCCTGCCGGATGATCGCGGACCGGTGGGGCGAGGCGAAGCTGGGCGCGTTCTACCGGTCCGTGGGCACACACGAGAAGCGCCCCGGGGCGGTGGAGGAGGCCATGGCGAAGGTGCTCGACACCGACCTGAAGTCCTTCACCGCCGAGTGGCGGGAGTACCTGCGCGCTCACCTCGACTGACCCAACAGCTCGACGGCCTCCGCCAGCCAGGCCCGCTCGGCCCGACTCGTCGCCCGCGCCACCCGCAGCATGCCCTGCCGGAACAGGTCGTCCGTCTCCTCCGCACGCACCGCTTCACCGCCGTCGTAGAAAAAGCTCGTCGGCGTTTCCAGGAACTCCAGCCGCCGCCGCAGCACGGCCGCCTGCTCGTGCCGGTCCGGCAGGTGCCGTAGAAACGCGAGGACGGTGTTGAAGCGGGCCTGATCGGTGATCTCGGCCTGCTTCGGGTTCCGCAGCCGCTCCAGGAGGTCCTCGCGGCCCCTCGCCGTGAGCGACAGCGTCCGCCGCGGCGCCGCGCTCGTCCCCGGCTCCGCGCGCTCGTCGAGCATCCCCGCCCTGACGAGCCGCGTGATCGCCGGATAGAGCGCCCCGTCACTGACGGGGCGGACATGGCCGGTGAGCGCCGTGATGCGCTCCTTGAGCTCGTAGCCGTGCAGCGGCTCTTCGGCGAGGAAGCCGAGGATCGACAGCTCCAGCACTGCATTTCCTCCTTGCGGGGGTAGTGGCGTCATGGTACCTCTTTTCGAGCTACCTCTAATCGAGGTAGCTCGTATCGAGGGGGATTCATCGGTGAACAGCCATCGCGAGGAGCTCGTCACGCTCGCCCGCCCCGTCTACCTCGGCCTCCTGGCCTCCGTCGCCGCCGGGGTCATCAACACCGTGTGGGTCTCCCGGCTCGGCGGGTCCGCCGTCGCCGCCGTGGCCGTGGCGACCAACACCGAGAACGTGCTGCTGGGCGTCGCGCTCGTCTTCGGCTCCGGCACGACCGTGCTGGTGGCGCACGCCCGGGGCGCACGGGATCCCGGCGGGGTGCGGGCGGCCGTGCGCGGCGGCGTGGCGCTGTGGGCGCTGGTGACGCCGGTGGTCGCGGTGGGCGGCTTCCTGCTCCGCGAGCCGCTGGCCCGGCTGGTGCTCGACGGCGGCCCGGCCGTGTCCCTGGCCACCGCCTACTTCGCGATCTCCCTGCCGGGCATCGCCGTCTTCTTCGCCCAGCAGCTCGTCGACGGCATCCTCAAGGGCGCCGGCGACACCCGCACGCCCATGCGGCTCGCCCTCCTCGCGAACGGACTGATCCTCGTCTGCGATCCCTTCCTGATCCAGGCCTACGGCGTCCGGGGGGCCGCCGCCTCGACCGTGCTGTGCCGGGGCGTGGCTCTCGGCGTGGGGGTGCTCGCCGTGCGCCGGAACGCGCTGCTGCGGTCCTTTGCCGGTGGCGGGATCCTGCTGCGCCGAGTGCTCACCACCGGGCTGCCCATGGCGGCAGACTTCACCGTGCGTCAGGCAGGTGCGCTGGTCCTCGTCGCGATCGTGGCGCGGCTCGGAGTGACGGCGGTGGCCGCGTACTCCATCGCCTACAAGGTCATGTACGTGGCGACGATGGCCTTCTACGCCGTGCGGCAGGCCGCCTCGATCCACACCGCGCGTCTGCGGGGCGCCGGGCAGGACGCGCGGCGGGCGGTCGGGCGGGAGGCGGTGGTCGTGTCCGGGGCGGTGGGGCTCCTGGCAGCGGTGCTGCTCTTCGTGACCGCGCCCTGGATCATGGCCGCCTTCGGCGCGGGCCCCGAAGTCGCCCACGACGGCGTGCTGTTCCTGCGCTGCGTCGGGCCGTACCTGCTGCTGATGGCGTGCTTCATCGCGCTCGGCGGGGTCTTCGAGGGCAGTGGCCAGGCGCGGGCGCTGCTGCGGGTGACACTGACCGGCACGGCGGTCCAGCTGGTGCTGGCGTACGGATGCACGGGCCTTGGCCTGCCCGGCGTGTGCCTCGCGCTCGCCCTCGCCATGACCCTTCAGTGCGGGGTCGTGACGGTGATGTTCCGGCGGGCGCATGCCCGGCTTCAGGAAGAGGTCGAGGTCTCGCGGGCCGGAGCCGTGGGCTGATCCGGTGCCGGGGTCGGCGGGGTCTGTTTCGGGACCGTCGACCGCCACAGCTCGCGCATTCCGATGACCGTGGCGAGGACCAGCAGGCCGTTGCGTACGAGCAGGAGGATGATGCCGCGCGGGGTGCTTCCCACGACGTCCGCGAACCAGATCGGGAACTCCAGGACCGTCACGAAGCACGCCGCCAGCACCAGGACGGCCGGCAGGCCCATCCGGCTCGCGCGGTAGCACAGACAGGCCGCCGCGAGGCCGACCAGCCACACCATGTACTGCGGGCTGATCACCCGGCTCGTGGTGGTGAACATCAGCACCGCCACCAGCGCCGCGTCGGCCGCCGTGTGCGCCTGGAACCGGGTGGCCGCGAGCCGCCACAGCAGCAGCAGTCCGAAGGCCATGCCGGTCAGCGCGAGCGCGGCCGTGCTGACGGCGGTCACCCAGGGGCCGAGGAACTCGACCGAGCCGTAGTTGAGCAGGACCGAGCCGGACCAGCCGTGGCGGCGGGCGATGTGGAAGACCAGGGAGCCCAGCGACTCCACCTCGGTGCCGCGCTCCCGCTGGAAGGTCAGGAAGGCGAAGGCCCCCGGCATCGCGACCGAGAACACTCCGGCGACCACCGCGACCGCCACCGCCGCCGAGGCCCAGACGCTCCGCCTGCGGACGCCGATCAGGATCAGCGCCGGCCACACCTTCAGCATGGCCCCGAAGCCCACCAGGGCCCCCGCCGCCTTCGGGTGCCGGGCGGCCGCGAGCACCGCCGCGACCGCCACCGCGGTCACCATCACGTCGTAGCGGGAGTAGACGGTCGGGCCGAGCAGAGGTACGCCCGCCACCCACACCCAGGCTCCCCGCAGCCGCCGCCCGGGACGCAGGCCCGCGTACAGCAGCAGGAGGAGGACCGCCAGGTCGGCGACGAAGGCAAGGACGAAGAAGGCCTGCGGGTACTCCAGGAAGGGCAGCAGCGCGGGGGAGAGGATCGCGAGGGCCGCGGCCGGCGGGTACTGCCAGGTCACGTCGGACTGCGGGAACGTTCCGGTACGCAGGACGTCGTACCAGCCCTGGTAGATGACCGACACGTCACTGGTGACGTCCGGGCCCGGGAAGACGTACACCTTGAAGACCCAGAGCAGGAGCAGCAGCCTGGTCACGCCCCAGGTCAGCAGCAGCCACGTCAGGGGCCGCCGCCCGGCCTTCGTCTTCACGTGGTTCCCTGCCGTTCGCCGTCGCCCTGAAATGGTCACTTGAGGGGAACATGATGTCCCGCACTCCTGTGAGGGTGCCATAAACGTGGCCGCGCCCGGCTGTGAGCAGCCGGTTCGGTAGTCTCGGCCGCGATGCACAAGACCCTGATCGTGACGAACGACTTCCCGCCCCGCCCGGGTGGCATCCAGGCGTTCCTGCACAACATGGCGCTGCGCCTCGACCCCGAGCGCCTGGTCGTCTATGCCTCCACCTGGAAGCGGAGCCGGGAGGGCGTCGAGGCGACCGCCGCCTTCGACGCCGAGCAGCCGTTCACCGTCGTACGGGATTCCACGACCATGCTGCTTCCCACGCCCGGGGCGACCCGGAGAGCGGTCGGGCTGCTGCGTGAGCACGGCTGTACGTCGGTGTGGTTCGGGGCGGCCGCGCCGCTCGGGCTGATGGCGCCGGCGCTCAGGAGAGCGGGTGCCGGGCGACTGGTGGCCACGACCCACGGGCACGAGGCGGGGTGGGCCCAACTGCCCGCCGCGCGGCAGCTGCTCGGCCGCATCGGGGAGTCCACCGACACGATCACCTACCTCGGCGAGTACACGCGGTCCAGGATCGCCGCCGCGCTGACGCCGGCGGCCGCCGCACGGATGGTGCAGTTGCCGCCGGGGGTCGACGAGAAGTCCTTCCATCCCGGGTCGGGCGGCGACGCCGTGCGGGCGCGGCTGGGGCTGGCGGAGCGGCCGGTGGTGGTGTGCGTGTCCCGGCTCGTGCCGCGCAAGGGCCAGGACACGCTGATCCTCGCCATGCCGCGGATCCTCGCGAAGGAGCCCGACGCCGTGCTGCTGATCGTCGGCGGCGGGCCGTACGAGAAGGGCCTGCGCAGGCTCGCGCACGAGACGGGGGTCGCCGCCTCCGTCCGCTTCACCGGAGCCGTGCCCTGGGCCGAGCTGCCCGCGCACTACGGCGCCGGGGACGTCTTCGCGATGCCGTGCCGGACCCGGCGGGGCGGGCTCGACGTCGAGGGGCTCGGGATCGTCTACCTGGAGGCCTCCGCGACCGGCCTGCCCGTCGTCGCAGGGGACTCCGGAGGTGCTCCGGACGCCGTGCTCGACGGCGAGACCGGGTGGGTCGTGCGGGGCGGGTCCGTCGAGGAGACCGCCGAGCGGATCCTCGTCCTCCTCGGGGACGCGGAACTGCGGAGGCGGATGGGGGAGCGGGGGCGGGAGTGGGTCGAGGAGAAGTGGCGGTGGGATTTGTTGGCGGAAAAGTTGAAGGCATTGCTCCAGACCAAGGGCTAGCCGGAGGCGGATAATCCGCCGATGCTGCGCGCATGACAGCAAAACTGATGCAACGTCAGCTGACTAGACGTCAGATCCTTGGTATGGCCGCCCTCCAGACGGCGGCCACTCTCGGCTTCACCCGAGTCGGGCTCGAGTCGGCCCGTGCGGACGAGCCCGCCGCGGTCGAGTCCGCGCCCGCCATCGTCGTCGGCTCCGGCTACGGCGCCTCCGTCGCCGCCCTGCGCCTCGGCCAGGCCGGCATCCGCACCCTGGTCCTCGAGATGGGCCGGCTCTGGAACACCGCCGGACCCGACGGCAACGTCTTCTGCAACACCGCCAACCCCGACCAGCGCTCCATGTGGTTCCGCTCCCGCACGGAGGCGCCGCTGGCCACCTTCCTGTGGCTGGACGTCGTCAACAAGGACGTCAACCCCTACCCCGGCGTCCTGGACCGGGTGCACTTCCCCAACATGTCCGTCTTCGTGGGCCGCGGGGTCGGCGGCGGTTCCCTGGTCAACGGCTCGATGGCGGTCACCCCGCTCCAGTCCTACTTCGCCGAGCAGTTCCCGACCGTCGACACCGCCGAGATGTACGGCACGTACTTCCCGCGCGCCCGCGCCATGCTCGGCGTCAACACGATCGACCCGGCCTGGTTCGAGTCGACCGAGTGGTACCAGTTCACCCGGGTCTCCCGGAAGCACGCCGGCAACACCGGCCTGAAGACCACCTTCGTGCCCAGCGTCTACGACTTCGGCTACATGCAGCGCGAGGCCGCCGGCACCGCCACCAAGTCCGCCCTCGGCCAGGAGGTCATCTACGGCAACAACCACGGCAAGAAGAGCCTCGACAAGACGTATCTGGCGTCCGCGCTCGGCACCGGCAACGTCACCATCCACACCATGGAGAAGGTCACCGGCATCAGCCGGGCGGGCGACGGCAGTTGGGTGCTGACCGCCGACCGGATCGACTACACCGGCGCGGTCGTCGAGACCAAGCAGTACGGCTGCACCTATCTGTTCCTCGGCGGCGGCAGCCTCGGCACCAGTGAACTCCTGCTTCGGTCACGGCAGTCGGGGACCCTCCCGGCGCTGGACACGAGCGTCGGGGCCGGCTGGGGACCCAACGGCAACACGATGCTCGGCCGGGCCAACCACCTGTGGGACACCGTCGGCGCCAACCAGTCGACCATGCCGGTCATGGGCATCGACGACTGGGCCAACACCGACAACCCCGTCTTCGCCGAGATCGCGCCCTTGCCCACGGGACTCGAGCACTGGGTCAGCCTCTATCTGGCGATCACCAAGAACCCGCAGCGCGCCAGGTTCTCGTACGGCAGCGGCGGTCTGAGCCTCGACTGGAGCAGCGCGCAGAGCTCGGTCTCCTCCGGCATGGCCAAGAAGCTCTTCGACCGGATCAACTCCGCCAACTCGACCATCTACCGGTACGACCTCTTCGGCTCCCCCAGCAGGGTCTTCGCCGACGACTTCACCTACCACCCGCTCGGCGGCTGCGTGCTGGGCAGGGCCACCGACAACTACGGCCGGGTGAAGGGCTATTCGAAGCTTTACGTCACCGACGGCTCGCTGATCCCCGGCAACATCGGGGTCAACCCGTTCGTCACCATCACCGCCCTCGCCGAACGCACGATGGCGCGGGTCCTCGTGGAGGACACCGCGCCATGACGCTCGGTCAGGAGGTGTACTACTTCGCGTAGATCGCCTCGATCTCGTCCGCGAAGTCCTTCGCCACCACGTTCCGCTTGAGCTTGAGCGAGGGCGTCAGGTGGCCCGTCTCCTCCGTGAACTGGGAGGACAGAATGCGGAACTTCCGCACCGATTCCGCCTTCGACACCGCGGCGTTGCCGTCGTCGACCGCGGCCTGGATCGCCGCGTTCAGGTCCGCGTCCCCGGCCAGCGACGCCGCGGTGGAACCCGCCGGCTTGCCGTGCTCCTCGGCCCAACGGCCCAGGAACTCCTCGTCGATGGTGACCAGCGCGCCCACGAACGGCCGCCCGTCGCCCACCACCATGCACTCCGCGACCAGCGCGTGCGCCCGGATACGGTCCTCGATCACGGCCGGGGCGACGTTCTTGCCGCCCGCGGTGACGATGATCTCCTTCTTGCGGCCGGTGATCCTGAGGTAGCCGTCCTCGTCGAGGGTGCCGATGTCACCGGTGTGGAACCAGCCGTCGGTCAGCGCCTCGGCGGTCGCGGCCTCGTTGTTCCAGTAGCCCTTGAACAGGTGCTCGCCGTGCAGCAGCACCTCTCCGTCGTCCGCGATCCGGATCACCGAGCCCGGCAGCGGCTGCCCGACGGTGCCGATCTTCGTACGGTCCCAGGGGTTGAACGCGGTCGCGGCACAGGACTCGGTCAGGCCGTAGCCCTCCAGGACCGTGAAGCCGATACCGCGGAAGAAGTGCCCCAGGCGCTCGCCCAGCGGGGCACCGCCGGAGATCGCGTACTCGCCACGACCGCCCAGCACGGCCCGCAGCCTGCTGTAGACCAGTTTGTCGAACGTCCTGTACTTGATCTTCAGACCGAGCGACGGGCCCGACGGGGTGTCCAGGGCCTTGCTGTAGGCGATCGCCGTGTCGGCGGCCTTGTCGAAGATCTTGCCCTTGCCGTCCGCCTGCGCCTTGGCGCGCGCCGAGTTGTAGACCTTCTCGAAGACGCGCGGGACGCCGAGGATCAGTGTCGGCCGGAAGGACGCCAGTTCGTCGGTGAGCTGCTTGATGTCCGGGACCATGCCCAGCTTGATCGGCGCCATCATCGGCGCGATCTGCACCAGCCGGCCGAAGACGTGCGCGAGCGGCAGGAACAGCAGGACCGAGCACTCGCCGGTGCGGAACAGCGGGCGCAGCCGCTCCACGATGTTGCCGCACTCCGCGAAGAAGCTGCGGTGGGTGAGCACACAGCCCTTGGGACGGCCGGTGGTGCCGGAGGTGTAGACGATGGTCGCCGGGTCGTCGGCCTTCGCCAGCGAGCTGCGCTCCTCCACGGCCGCGTCGCTGATGTCCTCGCCCGCGCGGGCCAGCTCCTCGATCCCGCCGCCCTCGATCTGCCAGACGTGCTTCAGGGCGGGCAGCGAGTCGCGCACCGACTCGACGGCCGCGGTGTGACCGTCCAGCTCCACGACGCAGGCGGTCGCGCCCGAGTCGCCGAGGATCCACTGGATCTGCTCCGGCGAACTGGTCTCGTACACCGGCACGGTGATCGCGCCCGCGCTCCAGATCGCGAAGTCGAGCAGCGTCCACTCGTAGCGGGTGCGGGACATCAGGGCGACCCGGTCGCCCGGCTGGACGCCGGAGGCGATGAGCCCCTTGGCGGTGGCGTGCACCTCGGCCAGGAAGGCCGTGGCCGTCACGTCCTGCCACTGGCCGCCCACCTTGCGGGCGATGACGGCGACGTCGGGATGCTGCGCGGCGTTTCTACGGACGATATCGGTGAGATTGCCGTCCGCAGGGACCTCGTACAAAGCCGGAAGGCTGAACTCGCGCAAGACTGCTGCTCCTCATAGGGCGCCGGCGCCACGACGTTGTGTGATGCGACGGTCGGTCCAAGGCTCGGGCAGGTGCTCAGGGATTCGGTAGTTGAATGCTGAGCACGACTGGACTGCCCGGACGTTACCCGCCGGTATGCCTTCTTCGACAGGGGGTCTCGGCGAGATGTTCGCTGCGTCACACGGATTGGGGTTTCTTCGCGCACAGTAGTCCACCTACTTACCGACTGGCCAGTAACCGCAGGGCCGGACGCCACTGTTCACGTATGCCGCACAGGCTTACCCTTGATCGTCATGGCACCCACACCGGCGGGAAACCGGAAGACACGCGTCCACGTGGTCAGTGATGTGCACGGCAACGCCCGTGACCTGGCCCGAGCCGGCGAGGGCGCCGACGCCCTGATCTGTCTCGGTGACCTGGTGCTGTTCCTGGACTACGCCGACCACTCGCGCGGCATCTTCCCCGACCTGTTCGGCGTGGAGAACGCGGACCGCATCGTGGAACTGCGCACCGCCCGCCGTTTCGAGGAGGCCCGCGAACTCGGGACCCGGCTGTGGGGCGGGATCGGTGCCGACCGGGGCTCGGTGATCGAGAAGGCGGTGCGCAAGCAGTACGCCGAGATGTTCGCCGCGTTCCCGACACCGACGTACGCGACCTACGGCAATGTCGACATGCCGCCTTTGTGGCGGGAATTCGCCGGGCCCGGTACGACCGTGCTGGACGGTGAGCGGGTGGAGATCGGCGGCCGGACGTTCGGCTTCGTGGGCGGCGGACTCAGGACCCCTATGCGCACGCCGTACGAGATCAGCGACGAGGAGTTCGCGGCGAAGATCGAGGCGGTCGGCGAGGTGGACGTGTTGTGCACGCACATCCCGCCGGAGGTGCCGGAGCTGGTCTACGACACGGTGGCGCGGCGGTTCGAGCGGGGCAGCCGGGCGCTGCTGGCCGCGATCCGCCGTACCCGGCCCCGGTACTCGCTGTTCGGTCATGTCCACCAGCCCCTGGTCCGGCGGATGCGGATCGGGGCGACCGAGTGTGTGAACGTGGGGCACTTCGCGGGGAGTGGGAAGCCGTGGGCGCTGGAATGGTGAGTCCGTCCGCGCGGTAGCCTTCACGCTGCACAGACGTGCGTACCACCCTTCCTCACCGGACCGTATCTGGAGGAGCCACGGCGATGGCGGAACATACCAGTTCGAGCATCACGATCGAAGCTGCGCCTGCCGACGTCATGGCGGTGATCGCGGACTTCGCCCGCTACCCGGACTGGACGGGCGAGGTGAAGCAGGCGGAGGTCCTGTCGACGGACGCGTCCGGCCGCGCCGAGCAGGTCAGGCTGGTCATGGACGCGGGCGCCATCAAGGACGACCAGGTCCTCGGCTACACGTGGACCGGCGAGAACGAGGTCTCCTGGACGCTGGTCAAGTCCCAGATGCTGCGGCAGCTGGACGGTTCGTACCTGTTGAAGCCGGCGGGCGCAGGTGCGACGGAGGTCACCTACCTGCTGACGGTCGACGTCAAGATCCCGATGCTCGGCATGATCAAGCGCAAGGCGGAGAAGGTCATCATCGATCGGGCGCTGGCGGGGCTGAAGAAGCGGGTGGAGTCCGAGCGCTAGGGGTTTCGCCGGTTCGCGGTCGGCTGCGGGTGGGTGGGTACAGCCGGGTAGGCGATCACTGCACCCACCGAGGGGCGCGGGGAACTGCGCGACCAGCCCCCGCCGGGCCGCAGCCGGAAGACGCCCCGCCGTACTGAACCGTCGTGTCCGTTACGGTTCACCCCTATGCGCACCATCCTGATCACCGGCCCCGGCGGCAGCGGTCGTACGACGGTCGCCGCCGCCACCGCCCTGCGCGCCGCAGGCAACGGCACCCGCACCCTGGTGCTGAGTGCCGACCGCACCGACACCCTCGGCACGATCCTCGGCGTGCCCACCGGCCCGATCCCCGCCCAGGTCACCCCCACCCTCACCGCCTGGCGCCCCGATGCCACCGCCGGATTCCGGGACGATCTGGCCGCCTTCCAGGACCGCGCCTCCCACGTGCTCGACCTGCTCGGCGCCTCCCGCCTCGACCCCGAGGAGGTCACCCCGCTGCCCGGCGCCGAGGAGCTCACCCTCCTGCGCGCCCTGCGCGACGCGGCCCTGTCCGAGCGGCACGACCTGCTCGTCGTGGATCTGCCGCCCACCCCGCAGGCCCTCGCCCTCCTCTCCCTCCCCGAGGAACTGCGCCGCTACCTGCGCCGGCTCCTGCCCGCCGAGCGCCAGGCGGCCGCCGGTCTGCGACCCGTCCTCGGACGGCTCGCCGGCATCCCCATGCCCTCGGAGTGGCTGTACGAGACCGCCGCCCGCTGGGACACGGAACTCGGCGCGGTCGAGGCCGTCCTCGCCGACCGGCGCTCCGTGGTGCGGCTCGTCGCCGAACCCGGCCCCGCCGGCACCGACGCGGTACGCGCCGCGAGCCTCGCCCTCGCCCTGCGCGGCCTGCGCCCCGACACCCTGGTCGCCAACCGCGTCGTACCGGAGGACTGGCCCGCGGGACTCGTCGCCCAGCAGCGCAAGGCCCTGGAGGAGTGGCAGGAGTCGTACGACGTCCATGCCGTCCCGCATCTGGGCCACGACCCGCGCGGCGACGACGACCTCGGCGCGCTCGGGGTCCCCGTGGTCAACGACACGACCTCCACGGTCGAGTGGCCCGTCGCCGATCACCTTGCCGAGGACGGCGTGCTGGTGTGGCACCTCCCGCTGCCCGGCGCCCTGCGCGACGAGCTCGACCTGATCCGGCGCGGCGACGAACTCCTCGTCAGGGCGGGGCAGTTCCGCCGGATCGTCCCGCTGCCCTCGGCCCTGCGCCGTTGCACCGTCGCCGGGGCCGCCCTGCGCGAGGGCGAGCTGCGGATCCGGTTCGCGCCGGACCCGGATCTGTGGCCCCGCACCCCGTGAACCACGTACGCCCATTCGGGTAACGTCGTAGGGACGAACCGTAGTCAGGAGTCCGTCATGAGCGAAGAGCTCCCCCCGTCCGACGCCGAGCCGAACGAGGCCGTGGACGAGGTACGGGCGACCGACGCCGACGCGTGGGCGACGGCGGTCGCGGAGGACCTCGCGGCGGAGAAGGCCCGCCGCCGCACCCAGTACGGCCCGCCCCCGGGCTCGGCCGCCGAAGAGCTGCGCAAACTCGTCGACAACGTCGCCGAGAAGCTGTCCGGCCTGCAGTCCCCGCTCCTCGGGGGCATCGCCGGGCCCGCCGCCCAGCAGGTGGTCAAGCAGGTCGTCCAGCAGGCCAGGGCCGCGGTCGAGCCGGTCATCGAGCGCAACCCGGACGTCTTCGACCACCTCGCGGCCGCCGGCGGCGAACTCCTCGCGGCGTACCGCTCCGCGGTCCAGGCCCAGGAGCAGCGCTGGAGCCGCCGGGACGAGACCCTGCGCGACCGGGGCGAGGAACCGGGCCCCGGCGGCGAGCGCATCGATTTGGACTGAAACCCCCTGACGGCAGGGCCTCGGGTACGGTTGGCCGTAGCGGGGCTCGACCGAAACTGAGGGATTCATGGGACTCACCATCGGCGTCGATATCGGCGGCACGAAGATCGCGGCCGGTGTGGTCGACGAGGAAGGCAACATCCTCTCGACGCACACGGTGCCGACCCCGGGCACGCCGGAGGGCATCGTGGACGCCATCGCCTCGGCGGTGGAGGGCGCGCGCGCCGGTCACGAGATCGTCGGCGTGGGCATCGGGGCAGCCGGATACGTCAACCGGCAGCGCTCCACGGTCTACTTCGCGCCGAACATCGACTGGCGCCAGGAACCGCTGAAGGAGAAGGTCGAGGCCCGCGTGGGCCTCCCGGTGGTCGTGGAGAACGACGCCAACGCGGCCGCCTGGGGCGAGTACAAGTTCGGTGCCGGCAAGGGCCACCGCAATGTCATCTGCATCACGCTCGGCACCGGCCTCGGCGGCGGCATCATCATCGGCAACAAGCTGCGCCGCGGCCACTTCGGTGTGGCGGCCGAGTTCGGCCACATCCGCATGGTCCCGGACGGCCTGCTGTGCGGCTGCGGCTCACAGGGCTGCTGGGAGCAGTACGCGTCGGGCCGGGCGCTGGTGAGGTACGCCAAGCAGCGTGCCAACGCCACCCCGGAGAACGCCGAGATCCTTCTCGGCCTCGGCGACGGCAGCCCCGACGGCATCGAGGGCAAGCACATCTCCATGGCCGCCCGTCAGGGCGACCCGGTCGCCGTCGACTCCTACCGTGAGCTCGCCCGCTGGGCCGGCGCGGGCCTCGCGGACCTGGCCTCCCTGTTCGACCCGTCCGCCTTCATCGTCGGCGGCGGCCTCTCCGACGAGGGCGAGCTGGTCCTGGACCCGATCCGCAAGTCCTACAAGCGCTGGCTGGTGGGCGGCAACTGGCGTCCGGTGGCGGACGTCATCGCCGCCCAACTGGGCAACAAGGCGGGCCTGGTGGGCGCGGCGGACCTGGCGAGAGAGCCCGACCCGGTCATGTAGGGGTGACTTCTCCTCTTCTGGGGCTCCCCTTCAGGGGCGTGGGGCGCGATCCCCACGCCCCTTCTCCTTGGGCGTAAATTGATCCACATGGTTCTGGTCAAGGTCCTGAGCTACAACATCCGCTCGATGCGGGACGACACAGACGCGCTGGCCCGAGTCATCGGGGCCTGCGAGCCGGATCTCGTCCTGATCCAGGAAGCCCCCCGCTTCTTCCGCTGGCGCAAGAAGCTGGCAAGGCTGGCGTCGGCCACCGGACTGGTCGTCCTCACCGGAGGCGGATCCGCGGCGGGCCCCGCGATCCTCTGCGACCTCCGCGCGACCGTGGAGCGCACCGAGGACGTCCTCCTGCCCCTCACCCCCGGCCAGCACCGCCGAGGCTTCG
Organism: Streptomyces sp. NPDC058307; assembly: GCF_042880295.1. Lineage (NCBI taxonomy): Bacteria > Bacillati > Actinomycetota > Actinomycetes > Kitasatosporales > Streptomycetaceae > Streptomyces > Streptomyces sp. NPDC058307. The sequence goes on along the minus strand of NZ_JBHVYZ010000007.1, from coordinate 161,736 downwards.
CCACCGCCGTCGTACGAATCGGCGGCGCCCGGATCGGCGTGCTGAGCTGTCACCTGTCGCTGCAGAAGGACGAGCGCTACGACCAGGCGGGCATGCTCCTCGACCGCCTCGCCGGCATGGGCGTGGAGCACGCCGTCGCGGGCGGCGACCTCAACGAGCGCCCCACAGGACCCGCCTTCACCCGCATCGCGGACAGCCTTCAGGACTGCTGGGCGATCAGCCCCACCGGCGCCGAACACACCTGGACCCGCACCGAACCCCACCGGCGCATCGACGCGGTCTTCGCCACCAAGGGCATCGAGGTGGTCGGCTGCGGAGTCCCCGTGGACCTGCCCGGCATCACGGAGACCGACCTGAGGGCGGCCACCGACCACCTTCCGGTCCTGGCCACCCTCAACATCCCCGTGCACTGAGCCGGACTGGCTGAGCCGGATTGACTGAGCCGGACTGGCTGAGCCGGACTAGACGACGGCGCCCCGGCCGGGATTCTCGTCGTCCTCGTCGTCCGCCCGCATCCGCGTCACCAGGGTGACGAAGCCGCCCAGGAAGCCGCCGATCCCCGCCGTGGCCAGCCACCACGTCATCTCCCAGCCGAGCAGCACCGCGACCAGCAGCAGGAGCGGCCCGCCCAGCACCCCCAGCCAGGCGAACTTCGCGGTGGTGTCGGCGGCGGGCAGCGGCGGCGGCTCCGGCGGGACGAAGTGCCCCTCGTCGTCGTCCTCGAAGTCGTCCTCGGACGGCTCCGGCGCGCTGTAGTCACGCGGCCCGACACCGGGCGCGAAGGAGACGGAACCGCCCAGCGGCTTCGCCGGCTTCCCGTCGCTCTTCGGGGAGTCCTTCTTGGGCGCGTCCTTCGTCGGCTGGGTCTGCGTGGCCGTCGGCTCGTCGTTCGTCTCGGTCTCAAGGAGCGCGAGATCCTCGACCGACTTGAACGGCTTCGTGCCCGGCGGGTCCTTCGGCTCCTCTCCGTACCCGGCGACGATGGCCGCCCACGCGGCCTCCTCGTCGAACGGGACGCCCTGCTCGTCCGGCTCGCGGTCCTCGCGGTCGGAGTCGTGCTCAGCCACGGGCGGCCGTCCCTTCACTGCCGATGCCGGTGGTGTGCCGGCCGATGAACGCGAGGCTCTCGTCGAAAATCCGCTCCGCGTCATGGTCCAACGTCGCCACGTGGTAGCTCTGTTCCAGCACGATCTCTGTTACGTCCGTCGACGACACCCGGCTCAGCACGCGCGCGGAGTCGGCCGCCGGCACCACATGGTCCTGGGCGCTGCGCAGCACCAGCAGCGGCTGGGTGACCTGCGGCAGCTCGCCGTCGACCTGGCGGAAGAAGGTCCGCAGGGAGTGCGCCGCGTGCAGCGGCACCTTGTCGTACCCCAGCTCGACGCTGCCCTCCTTCTTGATGTCGCTGGCGATCCCGGGCGCCGTACGCACGAAGTGCCGGGCCACCGGAAGGGCGTAGGGGGCAAGCCCGTGCATGCGGTTCGCCGGGTTGACGACGATGACGCCGCTCACCGCGTCCCCGTGCTTGGCGGCCAGCCTGAGGGCCAGGGTGCCGCCCATGGACAGACCGGCCACGAACACGGAGGTGCAGCGCTCGCTCAGGGCACGCAGCTCGCGGTCCACCTCGGCGTACCAGTCCTGCCAGCCGGTGAGCGCCATGTCCTGCCAGCGGGTGCCGTGACCGGGCAGCAGCGGCAGGGAGACCGTCAGACCGCGGTCGGCGAGGTGCTGGGCCCAGGGCCGCAGCGACTGGGGGGAACCGGTGAAGCCGTGGCAGAGAAGGACACCGGCCTCCCCGCCCTCATGGCGGAACGGCTCGGCTCCGGGGAGGACCGGCACCTAGGTCTCCTGTTCATGAAAGAAGCGTGAGCAAGTCCAGGTGAGGTTCACCGTACGCGACCGCACTGACACCGACCAGGGCCGTCGGTCTGTTTGACAGGCCTCCGGGTTAAGGTCTGAACGACGAACACAGGAGGCACTCGGTTGTTGTACGGCACGATGAAGGTCGCCATCGGTGGGCCGCTGAAGGTCGCCTTCAGGCCCTGGGTGGAAGGAATGGAGAACATTCCCGCCGAGGGACCGGCGATCCTGGCAAGCAACCACCTGTCGTTCTCCGACTCGTTCTTCCTGCCCGCGGTCCTCGACCGCAAGGTCACCTTCATCGCGAAGGCCGAGTACTTCACCACGCCCGGGGTGAAGGGCCGCCTCACGGCCGCCTTCTTCAAGGGCGTGGGCCAGCTCCCGGTGGACCGCTCAGGCGCGCGCGGCGCGGGCGAGGCGGCCATCAGGAGCGGCCTCGACGTGCTGGAGCGCGGTGAGCTGTTCGGCATCTACCCCGAGGGCACCCGCTCCCCCGACGGCCGCCTGTACCGCGGCAAGCCCGGCGGCCTCGCGCGCGTGGCGCTCGCCTCCGGCGCCCCGGTCATCCCGGTCGCCATGATCGACACCGAGAAGATCCAGCCGCCCGGCAAGGTCATGCCCAAGCTGATGCGGCCGGGCATCCGCATCGGCGAGCCGCTGGACTTCAGCCGCTACCAGGGCATGGAGCACGACCGTTTCGTACTCCGCGCGGTGACCGACGAGGTCATGTACGAGATCATGAAGCTCTCCGGCCAGGAGTACGTCGACATCTACGCGACCGCCGCCAAGCGGCGGATCTCGGACGCGGCGAAGGCCGCCAAGGCCGCTGTCGCGAAGGCCGACAAGGACAAGCCCTAGGATCCTGGGACACGCAGTCCGGGCCGGGGGTGGGGGAGATGGCCAAACAAGTACGAGTCATGCGCATGTCGGTCGAGCAGCCGCTGTGGCGGGCGCTGACCGGGTACCGGGTGCTCACCATGCTGTACGCGGTCGGCCTCTTCGCCACGCGGTACGACGAGTACGACCGGCCCGGCATCGCCATCACCTACTACGTCGTCCTGTGCGTCTGGACGCTCGTCACGCTGCCCTTCGTCCAGAACGCGGCCGCCTGCACCAAGCGATTCCTCGCTGTCGACCTGGCGATCGCGCTCACCGGGATCGTGCTGACCCCGCTCGTCGTCAACGACCACCACATCGACAGCGGCGGCCCCACCCTGCCGTCGATATGGACCGCCGGTTCCGTCCTCGCCTTCGCCATCAAGGGCGGCTGGCGCTGGGCCGCGCTCGCCTCCACGCCGGTCGCCGTCGCCAACCTCATCGAGCGCGGCCAGCCGGCCCGCGACACCATTCACAACGTGATCCTCGTCTGGGTCGCCTCCATCGCCATCGGCTACGTCGTCGAGGTCGCCCGCGCCTCCGAGCGCACCCTCGCCCGCGCCCTGGAGATCGAGGCGGCGACCCGGGAACGCGAGCGCCTCGCCCGGGACATCCACGACAGCGTCCTCCAGGTGCTCGCCATGGTGCAGCGCCGGGGCGCGGTCCTGGGCGGTGAGGCGGCCGAGCTGGGCCGGATGGCCGGCGAGCAGGAGGTGGCGCTGCGCACCCTGGTCTCCGGCGGGCTGACGTCCGTCTCCCGGGTCTCGCAGGACGCGGCCCAGGGTGCGGTCGTCCACGTCGTCGACGACGAGCGGGACGACGACGGGCCGGACGGGACCGGTCCGCTCGACCTGCGCGCGCTGCTCGCCCCGTACGCCTCGGCGAAGGTCTCCCTCGTCGAGCCCGGCGCCCCCGTCCCGCTGCCCCCGCCCGCCGCGCGCGAGCTGGCCGCGGCCGTCGGGGCCGCCCTGGACAACGTCGACCGGCACGCCGGTGAGCACGCGCGTGCGTGGATCCTCGTCGAGGACGAACCCGACGAGGTGATCGTGACCGTACGGGACGACGGACCCGGCATCCCCGAAGGACGGCTCGCGCAGGCCGAGGGCGAGGGGCGGCTCGGGGTGGCCCTGTCGATCCGGGGCCGGCTGCGCGAGCTCGGCGGCAGCGCCGAGCTGATCTCGCCTCCGGGGCAGGGCACGGAGGTCGAACTGAAGGTACCGAAGGTCTCACGGGGGAAGGCAGTACAGCGATGAGCGACAAGGGTCCGATCAGGGTCATGGTGGTCGACGACCACCCCATGTGGCGCGACGCGGTCGCCCGGGACCTGGCCGAGTCCGGCTTCGACGTGGTCGCCACGGCGAGCGACGGCGACCAGGCCGTACGCCGGGCCAAGGCCGCCGGGCCCGACGTGCTGGTGCTCGACCTGAACCTGCCAGTGAAGCCCGGCGTCCAGGTCTGCAAGGAGCTCGTCGGGCACAACCCGGCCCTGCGCGTCCTCGTGCTGTCGGCGAGCGGCGAGCACGCCGACGTACTGGAGGCCGTGAAGTCGGGAGCGACCGGCTATCTGCTGAAGTCGGCGTCGACCGAGGAACTCCTGGACGCGGTCCGCCGCACGGCCGTCGGCGACCCCGTCTTCACGCCCGGCCTCGCCGGACTGGTCCTCGGCGAGTACCGGCGCCTGGCCACCGACCCGGCGCCCACCACCGACCCCGACCAGCCCAGGGCCCCGCAGCTCACCGAGCGCGAGACCGAGGTGCTGCGGCTGGTCGCCAAGGGGCTGAGCTACAAGCAGATCGCCGAACGTCTGGTCATCTCCCACCGCACGGTCCAGAACCACGTCCAGAACACGCTCGGAAAGCTGCAACTGCACAACAGGGTCGAGCTCGTCCGGTACGCCATTGAACGAGGTCTCGACGACGAGTGAGACGCGCGTCACACTGACCCTTCGTCAGGCACCTGCGGCGAAGGGACCTTTCCATGCGCGTCGGAGTACTGACCGGAGGCGGCGACTGCCCCGGCCTCAACGCCGTCATCCGGGCCATAGTCCGCAAGGGCGTACAGGAGTACGGCTATGACTTCACCGGCTTCCGGGACGGCTGGCGAGGACCACTGGAGGACCGCACCGTACGTCTCGACATCCCGGCCGTGCGCGGCATCCTGCCCCGCGGCGGCACCATCCTCGGTTCCTCCCGCACGAACCCGCTGAAACAGGAGGACGGCATCCGCCGGATCCAGGAGAACCTGGCCGCGCGGGAGATCGAGGCGCTCATCGCCATCGGCGGCGAGGACACCCTGGGTGTGGCCGCCGAACTGTCCGACCACCACGGTGTGCCCTGCGTCGGCGTGCCGAAGACCATCGACAACGACCTCTCCGCGACCGACTACACCTTCGGCTTCGACACCGCGGTCGGCATCGCCACCGAGGCCATCGACCGGCTGCACACCACCGCCGAGTCCCATATGCGCGTCCTGGTCTGCGAGGTGATGGGCCGCCACGCGGGCTGGATAGCCCTGCACTCCGGCCTCGCGGGCGGCGCCAACGTCATCCTCATCCCCGAGCAGCGCTTCGACATCGAGCAGGTGTGCGCCTGGATCACCTCCCGCTTCCGGGCGTCGTACGCCCCGATCGTGGTCGTCGCCGAGGGCGCCATGCCGAAGGACGGTGACGCGGTCCTCAAGGACGAGTCGCTCGACTCCTTCGGACACGTGCGGCTGTCCGGGGTGGGCGAGTGGCTGGCCAAGCAGATCGAGAAGCGCACCGGCAAGGAGGCCCGCACGACCGTCCTCGGGCACATCCAGCGGGGCGGCACCCCCAGCGCCTTCGACCGCTGGCTCGCCACCCGCTTCGGGCTGCACGCCATCGACGCCGTCCGCGACGGCGACTTCGGCAAGATGGTCGCCCTGCGCGGCACCGACATCGTGCGGGTACCGATCGCGGAGGCGACGGCGCAGCTGAAGACGGTGGATCCCAAGCTGTACGAGGAGGTGGGGGTGTTCTTCGGCTGACGCCGGCCGCCTCACACGGGCGTGCGGCGCAGCTGCCTCACCAACTCCCGTACGACGACGGCGCCGTTCAGGGTCAGGACCGACTCCGGGTGGAACTGGACGCCAGCGAAACCGGGGCCGCGCAGGGCGTGCACCTCTCCGTTGTCCGCCCGGCTGATCTCGATCTCGTGCGCGGCCAGTTCGGTCGCCGTCTCGTCGTCGCAGTGCGCCACGAAGCTGTTGTAGAAGCCGACCGTCTCCGGCCGCCCGAACAGGTCGACGCTCGTCTGCGCCCCCTGGTACGGCACGTCCTTCCGTACGATCTCCAGGCCCAGCTCGGCCGCGATCAGCTCGTGCCCGAGGCAGACACCGAGCACGCCGTGCCGGTGATCGCGGAGCACTTCGGCGGTCAGGGCACGCAGGAACCGCATCTTGGGATCCTGGAGATCGGACGGGTCGCCGGGACCGGGGCCGAGCACGAGGGGCCCCTCGTGCGCGCGTACGGCGTCCGTGAGGCCCGGTTCGTCATAGCGCCTCACGGTCACGTCCAGCCCGCCCGAGCGCAGCACATGCGCGAGCATCGAGGTGAACGTGTCCTCGCCGTCGACGACGAGGGCGTGCCCTTCGAGGTCGTCCGACCGCTCCTGCATCCGCAGCCAGAACGGGGCGAGGCTGGTGCGCCGCCCGTCGAGCGCGGCACGCACGCGTGGGTCGTCGGCGAGACGCACGCGCGCGTGCTCCGCGCGGGGCCGGGACGGCCGTACGCCGAGAGCCGCCAGCACCCCCGCCGCCTTCGCGTGGGTCTCCGCGACCTCGCTCGCCGGGTCCGAACCGCGCACGAGGGTCGCGCCGACGGGGACCTTGAGGCGGCCGTCGGCGCCGATGTCGACGGTGCGAATGAGGATGGGGGAGTCGAGGGTCTGCGCCCCGCCGGAATCCCGGCCGAGCAGGGCCAGCGCGCCGGCGTAGTAGCCGCGCCCCCCGACCTCGTGCCGCTCGATGACCCGGCAGGCGTTCTGCACCGGAGAGCCGGTCACCGTGGCCGCGAACATCGTCTCCCTGAGCACCTCCCGCACGTCCAGCGAGGACTTCCCGCGCAGTTCGTACTCGGTGTGCGCGAGGTGGGCCATCTCCTTGAGCCGGGGCCCGATGACGACCCCGCCCATGTCACCGACCGTGCACATCATCTTGAGCTCCTCGTCGACGACCATCGACAGCTCCTCGATCTCCTTGCCGTCGGCGAGGAAGCCGAGCAGGTGCTCGGGGGTGGGTCCCTCGGCGGGATAGCGGTACGTCCCGCTGATCGGGTTCATGACGACGGTCCCGCCGCTCATCCGGACGTGCACCTCGGGGCTCGCGCCGACCAGGGTGCGTTCGCCGGTGTGGACGACGAAGGTCCAGTACGCGCCCCGCTCGCCCACCAGGAGCCGCCGGAACAGCGCGAGGGCGTCCGCGCGGGAGAACCCCGGGATCTCACCCTCGTACGTCCGCCGGATCACGAAGTTGGCACCCTCGCCGCGCCCGATCTCCTCGTGCAGGACCCGCCCGACGATCCCGGCGTACTCCTCGTCGGGGACGTCGAAGCCGCCGTTCTCGACACGGACATCGTGCGTGGGAAGTTGATCGAGGACCTCCCGCAGGGACAGCGAGTGCGTCTCCTCGGGCGTCAGCACCGCGAGCGGGGTCCCGTCGTCCCGCACGTCGAAGCCGCGCTCGCGGATCTGGCGGAAGGGGACCAGCGCCAGCCCCTCGTCGGGGAGGTCGGCGAGACGGTCGTAGGTGCTGACGGGGCCGAGCAGCAGCTCCACCGTGCTCTCGTCGTGGCCGGGGGTGCGGCGGCGGAGCAGGGCGAAGGGGCGGTCGTCGTCCAGCAGGTGTGTCAGGTCCATGGGTCCTCAGCTCTCGATGAATCGATGACTCGATGTCGGTGAGGAACGACCCCGGAAACGCCGAAGGCCGCCCCTCGGGCGGCCTTCGCGAAGTCTTGCGTACGCGCAGTCAGTGGGCCGCCGGATGAGCGGTCCACCACCAGTTCTGGGTCGAGTGCGCGAACATGCGACGCACCCTATCCCATGTCCGACCCTTGTACCCCGTGTCTCATTTCCTGGGCATGGCTCGGGAGCCATGACACGACCCCGTAATGTTGAGGTCGTGACCGTGAACGCTAAGACCAGCGCCAGCGCTGGCAACACCTGGCGAGACCTGCCCGCGGCGCAGCAGCCCGAGTACCCCGACACCGAGGCTCTGCGCGCAGTGATCGCGGACCTCGAGTCGTATCCGCCGCTCGTCTTCGCGGGCGAGTGCGACCAGCTGCGCGCCCGGTTGGCGGCCGTCGCCAAGGGAGAGGCGTTCCTGCTCCAGGGCGGCGACTGCGCCGAGGCCTTCGACGGCGTGTCCGCGGACCACATCCGCAACAAGCTCAAGACCCTGCTCCAGATGGGCGCGGTGCTGACGTACGCCGCCTCGGTGCCGGTCGTCAAGGTCGGCCGGATCGCCGGCCAGTACTCCAAGCCGCGCTCCAAGGGCACCGAGACCCGCGACGGCGTGACGCTGCCGACCTACCGGGGCGACTCCGTCAACGGCTTCGAGTTCAACGAGAAGGCCCGCATCCCGGACCCCGAGCGTCTGAAGCGGATGTACAACGCCTCCGCCTCCACGCTCAACCTGGTGCGCGCCTTCACCACCGGCGGCTACGCCGACCTGCGCCAGGTGCACGCCTGGAACCAGGACTTCGTGAAGTCGTCCCCCTCGGGCCAGCGCTACGAGCAGCTGGCCCGGGAGATCGACCAGGCGCTGCACTTCATGCGGGCCTGCGGGACCGACCCGGAGGAGTTCAAGACCGTCGAGTTCTACTCCTCGCACGAGGCGCTGCTGCTGGACTACGAGTCGGCGCTCACCCGCGTCGACTCGCGCACCGGGCGGCTGTACGACGTCTCGGCGCACATGGTGTGGATCGGTGAGCGCACCCGGCAGCTGGACGGCGCGCACATCGAGTTCGCCTCGCAGATCCGCAACCCGATCGGCATCAAGCTCGGTCCGACGACCACGGCCGAGGAGGCGCTGCAGTACATCGAGCGCCTGGACCCCGACCGTGAGCCCGGCCGGCTGACCTTCATCGTCCGCATGGGCGCCGACAAGGTCCGCGACAAGCTGCCCGAGCTGGTCGAGAAGGTCACCGCCTCCGGCGCGACCGTCGCCTGGATCACCGACCCGATGCACGGCAACACCTACGAGGCGGCCTCCGGCCACAAGACCCGCCGCTTCGACGACGTGCTCGACGAGGTCAAGGGCTTCTTCGAGGTCCACAAGGGCCTCGGCACCCACCCGGGCGGCATCCACGTCGAGCTCACCGGCGACGACGTCACCGAGTGCGTGGGCGGCGGCGACGAGATCTTCGTCGACGATCTGCACCAGCGCTACGAGACGGCCTGCGACCCGCGGCTCAACCGCAGCCAGTCGCTCGACCTGGCATTCCTCGTCGCGGAGATGTACAGGGACCAGTGACGGGTTCGCCTGTTACCGGGACATAAAGTGGGGCGCGGATCACATACGATCCGCGCCCCCCCGCCCATTTTGGGGTGCTGAGCGCCCGGGAAGGGTAGGTTTTACTTATCGATATCGGCGGGAGGTGGAACCCG
>NZ_JBHVYZ010000007.1:136907-152367 GCF_042880295.1 Streptomyces sp. NPDC058307 | reverse complement strand
CTTGTCCCTCTCCAATCCTGGGGCCCCCCATCCACACCCCCCCCCCCCCCCACTCCACTTTTGCGGTTCCTGAGCGCCGGGTAAGGTTAGGTTAGCCTTATCGATCTCGGCGGGAGGTGAACCGCGTGTACGTCTGCAACTGCTTCGGTGTGACCGAAGCGCAGGTCCAGCAGCACGCGGACAACGGCGCCTGTACACCCCGCCAGATTGCCTCGGCCTGCAAGGCCGGCACCGATTGCGGATCCTGTGTACGTCGGATCCAGGCGATCCTCGGCCGGGGTGCCTACCCCCGTCGTGAGCCGACCGCCCCGGGCAAGCAGGTCCTGACCGGACTCGAGGAACTCGAAGAGGCGGCCTAGCTCGGACCGGCCCGGACTGGCCCGGCCTAGCTCTCCGGCTGCTCGATCAGCTGGGCGATGTACAGCGCCTCGCCGAGCTTCTCCAGAAGTTCCAGCTGCGTGTCCAGGTAGTCGATGTGGTGCTCCTCGTCCGCGAGGATCGACTCGAAGATGTTCGCCGAAGTGATGTCCCCCTTGGCGCGCATCACCTCGATACCGCGCTTGAGCCGGTCGATCGCCTCGACCTCGACCTGCCGGTCGGCCTCGAACATCTCCTTGACCGTCTGGCCCACCCGCACATGGAACAGCCGCTGGTAGTTCGGCAGCCCCTCCAGGAAGAGGATGCGGTCGGTGAGGACCTCGGCGTGCTTCATCTCGTCGAACGACTCGTGCCGCGTGTACTTCGCGAGCTTCGTCCAGCCGAAGTTCTCCTGCATCTTCGCGTGCAGGAAGTACTGGTTGATCGCGGTGAGCTCGCCCGTGAGCTGCTCGTTGAGGAATTCGATGACCTCGGGGTCGCCCTGCATCGCAGAGGCTCCTTCCAACCGTGGGGAACAGGCAGGCTGCGCCGCATCCTTGCACCGGCGAAGAAGATCGTCCAGTAAGTCTTCACTTAGTAAGTAAGGGCATGCTTAGTCCGATTTGGGATGTGTTGAGTGGGGGTTGGTCGGGCGCATCGCCTCGGGTCTGTCAGGATGGAAGGCATGGGTCAGCCGGTGGAGCGGGAGAGTGGAGAAGCGGCGCAATCCGAGCTTCCGCCGGGGCAGCGACTGCAGCGCGGCTGGCCTGTCACGCACTACGGCCCGGTCCCGAAGTTCCGGCCCGAGCGCTGGGAGTTCCGGGTCTTCGGCGCCACCGCGGACGACGAGAAGCACTGCTGGAACCACGAGGAGTTCACGGCTCTGCCGTACACCACCGTCGTGGGCGATCTGCACTGTGTGACGAAGTTCAGCATGCTCGGCGCCGAGTGGGGCGGCATTCCCGCCCGCGCCATCCTGGAGATCGCCCCGCCCGCGCCGACGGTCACCCATGTGATGGTCTGGGCCGAGTACGGCTTCAGCTCCAACCTGCGGCTCGCCGACTTCGCGTCCGACCGCGCGATCTTCGCCACCCACAAGGACGGGGAGCTGCTGACCGCGGAACACGGGTTCCCGCTCCGCCTGGTCGTCCCCCATCTGTACGCCTGGAAGGGGCCCAAATGGGTCCGTGGCGTGGAGTACATGACCGCCGACCGGCGCGGCTTCTGGGAGGAGCGCGGCTATCACAACGTCGGCGACCCCTGGAAGGAACAGCGCTACTCGTACCAGGAGGAGCCGGGGGACGGCCCCGAGCTGTGATGCTCTGCGGCCCGTGATGCTCTGAGGCTCAGTGGCCGTGGTGCTGGTGGGCCACGGCATGCCCCTTGCCGCGGCCGATCATCCACTTGTTGACCGGAACGGTGACGACGAACGCGAGGGCCAGCGAGATCGCCAGCGACACCCAGAACAGCAGATCGGCGAGCTTCGCGTCCATGGCGTCCGGCCACAGGACGATCACGCCGTTGTCGATCAGCTCCATCACGGCGATGGACAGGGTGTCGGCGGCCAGTGCCACCCGGAGCGCGGCCCGGAAGTCCAGACCCGCCTTCACGGCGCCGCGCAGGGTGAGCGAGTAGCCGAAGAAGAAGGCCAGGACGATCGCCAGCACGGTGGTCGCCAGGTTGCCCCAGCCCAGTGCGGTACCGACGACCATGCCGAGCACCTCGCCGATGGCGCAGCCGGTGAGGCAGTGGAGGGTGGCCTGGACGGCGACGGACCAGGTTGCGCCCGGCTGTACGGCGCCGGTGTGCCCGGTGTGCCCGGTGTGGCTGTGCGTGGTGTGGGCGTGTGCGGTGTGCTCGTGGTCCACGGCTGACTCCCGGTGTCAGGTGACGGATCCTTTCCCAGAAGGTCAACTGTATACCCCCCGGGGGTATTCCTGAGAAGGTTCGGACGTCGTTCCGCTGACTGACAGCACATCCGTGCCCGGACTCGGTTCCAGGTCCGACGTACTACGCCGACGCCTTTCGGATCACGGACGTACCGCTGGCTGCGCCGGTCGATGGTGCTGCTCGGGGCAGGGCTGTTGCCGGCGTTCCTGTCAGCCGTCGTGAGCTGACCCGGAGTTTCTTCAGGCGCTCCACGTCCGCCGCGTGGCCCTCCTTGCCGCCGGGTGTCTCGATGATCAGGGGGACGCCCTCGGTGGCGGGGTGGGTCATCAGGGCGCGGAACGGGTCCTCGCCGATATGGCCGGAGCCGATGTTCTCGTGGCGGTCCTTGTGGGCGCCGACCACGTCCTTGGAGTCGTTGGCGTGGATCAGCTTCAGTCGGCCCTCGCCGACGGTCTCCACCAGGAGGTCGAGCGTCTGGTGCATGCCGAACGGGCCGGTCAGGTCGTGGCCGGCGGCGAAGATGTGGCAGGTGTCCAGGCAGACGCCGAGTTTCGGATGGGCGTCCAGGGCCTCGAAGTACGGACCGAAGTCCCAGGTGCGTGAGCAGAGCGAGGAGCCCTGGCCGGCCGTCGACTCCAGGAGCAGATACGGGTCGTCGTCGTGGGTGAGCTCGTCGAGGAGCGGCAGCAGATGCTCGCGCACCTGCTTCAGCGCCACGGAACGGTCGCGGCCGCCGGTCGCGCTGCCGGTGTGCACGACGACTCCTCGCGCGCCGATCTCCCGTCCGCGCCGCAGGGAGTGCCGCAGCGAGTCGACCGACCTCTCCACGGTCGCCTCGGTGTGCGAGCCGAAGTTGATCAGGTACGGGGCGTGGACGTACGCCGGTATCGCCCTCTCCGTGCAGACCTCACGGAACGCCTCGTCCTGGCGCGGGTTGCCGACGGGGGTGGCCCAGCCGCGCGGGTTGGCGACGAAGACCTGCACGGTCTCGGCGTCGAGGTCCTGGGCGTACGACAGGCCCACCGAGTGCAGGCCCCCGGCCACGGGCACGTGGCCGCCGACGGGGTTGCGCTGAATTGTCACCGGTCAAGGGTGCCATTGCCTGCGGCGCTCGGGCGGGTGGGGTGGGCTGGGGCGGGGGTGCCGGCTCTTGCCTCAGGCGGTCACGGGTCGGGGTTCGGTTTCTTGCCGGGGGGCGGCTGCGGGTCGGTGGGGGACAGGTGCGCAGTTCCCCGCGCCTCTGGGCGGGGGTGCCGCCTCTTGGCGTCGGGCGGTCGTGGGTCGGGTGCAGCTTTTTGCCGTCGGCGGCTGCGGGCCGGTGGGGGCTGGGCGCGCAGTTCCCCGCGCCCCTGGGTGGGTGTGGCGCGGGCAGCCGCATCCGCAGACGTGTGCGGGCGTGAAGTGGCACCCACAGCCGTGTGCGGCCAAGGACCGGCACCCGCGCGGAGCGGCCGTCAGCGGATGGTGATCGTGATGGTCGAACCCTTGGGAGCCGTGTCCCCGCCGTCCACGGACTGCTTCTTCACCGTGTCGCCGAACAGGCCGAGCAGGCCGCGGTCCTCGTCGACCTGGAAGCCCGCGGCCTCCAGCTCGGACTTGGCGTCGTCCACGCTGTCGCCCGTGACATCCGGCACCTCCACCATCTCCGGGCCCTTGGAGATCGTCAGCGTGACGGTGTCGTCCTCGGCCGCCTGGCCGCCGGCGTCGGGGGTCTGCCGGGCGACCTGGCCCGCGTCGTCCTCGGAGTTGACCCGCGTGGCGGCGACCTTGACCTTCAGGCCGGCCTCCGCCAGGTCGGCCTTCGCGTCGGCCAGGTCCTCGCCGGTGACGTCCGGGACGTCGACCGGGGCGCCCTTGCTGACGGTGAGCGCGATCGCCGAGCCGGCGCGCAGCGTGGTGCCGCCCTCGGGGTCGGTGCCGATCACGGACCCCTTGGGGACGTCGTCGCTGAACTCCCGGGTCACCATGCCCGGTTGGAGTCCTTCCGCCTTCAGCCGGGTTCTCGCCCTGCCGAGTTCGTAGCCGTCCACGTCGGGCACCTTCACCGTCTGCGGGCCCTTGGAGAGGGTGATCGACACGGAGTCGTGGTTCCGTATCCGGGTGCCGACCTCCGGATCCGTCCTGATGACGGTGCCGCGCTTGACGGTGTCGCTGTAGGCGTAGGTGACCTTGCCGGTCTCCAGGCCGGCCTCGTCCAGCCGGTCCCGGGCCTGCGCCTCGGTCTTCGCCAGGAGGGCCGGGACCTGGGTGAACTGGCCGGAGTTGATGTACCAGACGCCCGCCCCGAGTCCGAGGGCGAGCAGGACCGCGGCGACGACCAGGAGCGGGCCGCGCCGGGAACCGCCGGAGGAGCGGCCGCGCCGGGACGGCGGGGGCGGGGGACTCTCCAGGAGGGCGGTGCGGTGGTACACCGGCTCCGGCTCGTCCTCGTTGACCGGCAGCAGACGCGGCACGGTCAGGGTGCGCGGGATCACGCTCGTGCTGTTCTCGGCGCCGGCGTACTCCGCCGAAAGCGCCTGCGGCGGCATCGCGTCCAGCTGGTCGGTGCTCAGCCTCCCGCGCGCCTCGCGGGTCTGCGCGAGCATCGCCACGGCGTCGTACGGACGCAGGTCCGGGGTACGGGCGGTGGCCGAAGCGACCAGTTCGTCGAGTTCGTACGGCAGCCCCGGGACCACGGCCGAGGGGGGCGGGACGTCCTCGTGGAGGTGCTTGTAGAGGACTATGGCGGGGGAGTCGCCGTCGTGCGGCTGGGTGCCGGTCAGCATCTCGTACAGGACGACACCGCACGCGTACACGTCGACGCGGGGGTCCGCGGCGCCCGGCTGCTCGATCTGCTCGGGTGAGAGATAGGACACGGTGCCGAGCACGGCTCCGGTGCTGCGGGTCACGGTGTCGACGGACCGCACGAGACCGAAGTCGGCGACCTTGACCCGGCCGTCGTCCCCTATCAGGACGTTCTCCGGCTTCATGTCCCGGTGCACGAAACCGGCGCGGTGCGCGGCGCCGAGCGCGGCGAGCACCGGCTCCAGGATGTCCAGGGCGGCGCGCGGCTGCAGGGCCCCGCGCTCGCGCAGCACGTCACGCAGGGTGCAGCCGGCGATGTACTCCATGGCGAGATAGACGTACGACCCGTCGGTGCCCTGGTCGAAGACCTGCACCACGTTGGGGTGAGCCAGTCGGGCGACGGACTTGGCCTCCCGGATGAACCGCTCGACGAAGGTCCCGTCCGCCGCGAGCGCGGGGTGCATCACCTTGAGTGCGAGCACGCGGTCCAGGCGGGTGTCCAGGGCCCGGTAGACCGTGGCCATCCCGCCGACCGCGATCCGCGCGTCCACGCGGTAGCGGCCGTCGAGCACCTGCCCGACCAGCGGGTCCTGAAGGGTCGTATCCACGCAGGCGAGTGTACGAGCCGTCGCTGACAGACCCTCCGGTTCGGCCGGATCGGGGCGCGACTGCAGCCGAGCTGTGACGAGGATCGCACGTGGGTGGATGGGCGCCTCTTGAGGCAGGCGCACCGGGCGCGCACCCTGCGGGGCGCGGGGAACTGCGCGACCGGCCACGACATCGCCGCACCCGCAAGACGGCCCGGCGAGGCACATCCTGGGGCGCGACTCACAAGGAGGCTCACAAGACGGCTCAGGGGCGGCTCACGGCGCGGCTCACTGAAAAGCCGGCCGCTCCGGATCCAACGCCGCCAAGCCCTCCGCCGGAGACGACGCCTCGGCGAAGTGCCGCCGGGGAATCCGCCCCGCCAGCCGTGCCAGCCGCCCCGCCTCCACCGCATGCCGCATCGCATGCGCCATCAGCTCCGGCTCCTGTGCCCGCGTCACCGCCGAGGCGAGCATCACACCCGCGCACCCCAGTTCCATCGCCAGGGCCGCGTCCGACGCCGTGCCCGCCCCCGCGTCCAGGATTACCGGCACGCGCGCGTGCTCGACGATCAGCTGGAAGTTGTGCGGGTTGCGGATGCCGAGGCCGGAGCCGATCGGTGAACCCAGCGGCATGATCGCCGCGCAGCCCACGTCCTCCAGCTTGCGGGCCAGCACGGGGTCGTCGTTCGTGTACGGCAGTACCGTGAAGCCGTCGTCGACCAGCGTCTCCGCGGCGTCCAGCAGCTCGATGGGGTCCGGCAGCAGGGTGCGCTCGTCGGCGATCACCTCCAGCTTGACCAGGTCGGTGCCGAGCGCCTCACGCGCGAGGCGGGCCGTCAGGACGGCCTCCCCGGCGGTGAAGCAGCCCGCCGTGTTCGGGAGCACCCGGATGCCGAGCTTCTCCAGTACGGACAGCACCGAGCCGTGCACGGAGGGGTTCACGCGCCGCATCGCGACCGTCGTCAGCTCCGTGCCGGAGGCGACCAGTGCCCGCTCCAGCACCTCCAGGCTGGGCGCCCCGCCGGTGCCCATGATCAGCCGGGACGAGAAGGACGTACCGCCGATGACGAAGGGATCGTCGGCCATGGGTCAGCCTCCTTGGACGGCGGTGAGGACTTCCACGCGGTCTCCCTCGGCGAGGGGCGTCGAGGGCCACTGGGCGCGCGGGACGACGGTCTCGTTGAGCGCGGCGGCCACCCCGGAGGGCGCCGGCGTCAGCGCCCGCACGACGGTGTCGAGAGCCGTGCCGGGAGCGAACTCCCGCGGCTCCCCGTTGACGGAGATGTTCATGCCGGCTGCTCCACGGACTGAAGGAAACGCCTCGGGGTGAACGGGAGGGCCACCTCCGGCAGTTCACCGGTCGTCAGCGCGTGCGCCATCGCGTCCCCGGTGACCGGTGTCAGCAGCACGCCGTTGCGGTAGTGCCCGGTGGCGAGGAGGAGGCCGGGAAGTTCCGTCGGGCCGAGCAGCGGGGCGTTGTCCGGCGAGCCCGGGCGCAGTCCCGCGCGGGTCTCCGTCAGCGGCAGCTCGGTGATGCCGGGGACCAGTTCGTGCGCGTCCCGCAGCAGCTCGTACACCCCGCCCGCGGTCACCGTCGTGTCCCAGCCCAGCTCCTCGCTGGTCGCGCCGATCACCAGCTCGCCGCTCTCGCGCGGCACCAGATAGACCTGGCTGCCGCGCACGACGGCCCGCACGGTACGGCTCAGAAAGGGCGCGTAGCGGGGCGGCACGGTCAGACGCAGCACCTGCCCCTTCACAGGCCGCACGGGAGGCAGGAGGGCCGGTGGGACCCCTTCCAGACGGCCGCTGAGGCTTCCGGCGGCGAGCACCACCTGATCCGCCGCCAGTTCCTCGCCGTCCGTGGTGGTGACCCCGGCGGCGCGGTCCCCCTCGACCCGGAGACGCCGGGCCCAGGTGCGGTGGAAGCCCACGCCCGCGTGCTCGCACGCGGCCAGCAACGCGCGCGTGAGACGGCGCGGATCGATCTGGTGGTCGCCGTCCACCCGCAGCCCACCCCGCACCCCCGGCGCGAGCATCGGCTCCAGCCGCCGGCACTCCCGGCCGGACAGCCACTCCGACTCCAGCCCCGACTGCCGCTGGAGCGCGTGCAGTTCGCGCAGGTGGGCGCGGTCGTCGGCGTCCAGGGCGACGGCGAGCGTGCCGCACCGGCGGTAACCGAGATCCTGTCCGGTCAGTTCGGTGAGCTCGGCCGCGAAGGCGGGATAGCGGTGGGCGGAGGCGAGGTTCAGACCCAGCAGAGTCTGCTCGCCGTAGTGCAGTTCGGTGACCGCGGCCAGCATCCCGGCGGCCACCTGGGCGGCCCCGCCGCCCGGTTCGGGGTCCACGACGGCCGTACTGAGACCGCGCTGCGCTGCCCGCCAGGCCGTCACCAGGCCGATGATGCCGCCCCCGACGACGAGGACGTCTGACGTATGTGAGGACATGGGCGTCCAGCCCCTCCCTTCGCCGGCATGACCCGGATCAGGTTCGTACGGTCGGAGGCCGCCAGCCTCCCTCTCAGCCCGGTGCGTCCGGGCTCCCGCGAGTGCTCTACGTTGGCCACCCTAGCCCGTGCCCGTGCGCCTCTGTAAGGGAGCCTTCCGTCATGCCCCGCTCGCTCGACGGTCTCGTCCTCGCCCCGGTGGCCGATCAGGCACCGGGTCAGGTGGGGACGCGGACCCGGTTTACGTACCACGAGAAGGACGGGGAGATCTGGGCCGAGTACGCGGGCGGCGACGTCGTCCGCGGACATCTCGTCGGCACGCGCGCGGGGGACCGTCTCGACTTCCGGTACGTCCAGCTCAAGCCTGACGGAACGACGTCCTGCGGGCACTGTGTCTCGACGGTCGTGGAGCTCGCCGACGGCCGGGTGCGGCTGGAGGAGACGTGGGAGTGGGAGTCGCAGCAGGGCAGCGGGACGAGCGTTGTGGAGCAGGTCACGGAGCACGACTCCTGACTGACTGATTGTCAGGTGACTATGGTGATCAAATGAGCGAGCAGACGCAGGCGCAGCGGCGGGTGGTCGTGGTCGGCGCGGGCATGGCCGGGGTGCAGACCGCGGTCGCCCTGCGTGAACAGGGCTTCACCGGAACCGTCACGCTGATCGGCGCGGAGCCCCATCAGCCGTACGACCGTCCGCCGCTCTCCAAGGCCGTGCTGCTGGGCAAGGCCGAGGGCTCCGCCTTCGACGTGGACTTCGAGGCACTCGACATCGAACTGCTGCTCGGCCGCGAGGCGCTGGGCGTGCGCCCCGACGCGCACGAGCTGGACACCGAGGCCGGGCCCTTCCCGTACGACGTCCTGGTCATCGCCACCGGTGCCGAACCGATCCGGCTGCCCGGCACGGAGGGCGTGCCCGGCGTGCATCTGCTGCGCACCCTGGACGACGCCGAGCGGCTGCGCCCCGTGCTCGCCCGGCAGCACGACATCGTGGTCGTCGGCGCGGGCTGGATCGGCGCCGAGTTCGCCACCGCCGCGCTCGAGTCGGGCTGCGCGGTGACGGTCGTGGAAGCCGCCGACCGGCCCCTCGCGGGCGCGCTGCCCGTCGAGGTGGCCGCGCCGATGACTTCCTGGTACGCCGACGCGGGGGCCGTTCTGCGGACGAACGCGCGCGTGGAGCGCGTCGAGCCGGGCGCGGTCGTCCTGGACGACGGTTCGCGGGTGGCCGCAGGCGCGGTCGTGGTCGGTGTCGGAGCCCGGCCCGCCACGGCCTGGCTCGCCGGTTCCGGCATCGAGCTCGGCGCGCACCGCGAGGTCCTCGCCGACGACCGGCTGCGCACCTCCGCGCCGGCCGTCTACGCGGTCGGCGACTGCGCCTCCTTCCCCTCGGCGAGGTACGGCGAGCGGCTCCTGGTCCACCACTGGGACAACGCCCTCCAGGGCCCCCGCACGGTGGCCGCCGACATCCTGGGCGAGACCCCCACCGTCTACGACCCGGTCCCGTACTTCTGGTCCGAGCAGTTCGGCCGCTTCGTCCAGTACGCCGGCCACCACGCGTCCGCCGACACGACCCTGTGGCGCGGCGAGCCGTCCGGCCCCGCCTGGACGGTGTGCTGGCTGCGCGAGAACCGCCTGGTGGCCCTCCTGGCGGTGGGCCGCCCCCGCGACCTGGCCCAGGGCCGCCGCCTGATCGAGGCGGGCACGGAGATGAACCCGGAACTCCTGACAGACCCGGCGAGGCCCCTGAAGGCAGCGACGGCGTAAGGGCCCGGCGGTTCCGGAGGCCACGGTGGTCGGCGATGGCGCCAGGCCGTCCCGTACGCCGCCGCCGGCGACCACGGCGGAGACGGACAGCCGGGTCCTGCCCGGCCAAGGCGATTCCATCGCGGCGAGACGCTCGGCGAGTCGCTCGGCGGTGCGGTCGGGTGGTGCTTGACGCGTCTGACCTGCTGCCGGCCTCGCTTCGAGCTCTCTGGGCAGGGCGCCGCGCAACCGGACGCACCCGGCGATCACCGTGGCGCGTCGCCCCGCGGCGTAGTCCGGCGGCTCAGCCGGGCGCTGCTCGACGCCGCTGACCTGCTGTCGGCCACAGTTTCGGCCCCGTGAGCAAGGCGCCCCGCAACCCCGCCGCACCCGGCGATCAACGCTCCCGTAGCCCCGTCGGAGGTGCCCCGGCTTCCGACTGTCAGTGCGGGATGGCACGCTTGATCCCGTGACCGAGATTGACGCAAAGATCGATGCTCTCGTCCCCGCCTGGCTCACCCTCCCCGACATCGCAGAGATGCTCGATGTCGAGGTGACGCGTGTGCGACAGCTGGTCAAGGAGGGCCAGCTCATCGCCGTACGCCGTGGTGAGAACCGTGCGCTGCACGTGCCCGCCGCCTTCATCGACGTGGCCGAGCAGAAGGTCGTCAAGGGCCTGACCGGGACCCTGACGCTCCTGAGGGACGACGGCTTCTCCGACGAAGAGATGCTGGAGTGGCTCTTCACGCCCGACGACAGCCTGCCCGGCACGCCCGCGCAGGCCCTGAGCGAGAATCGCGGCACGGAGGTGAAGCGCCGGGCCCAGGCGCTCGCCGTCTGATCCGAACCACACCGGCGTACGGGCCGTGACCACCGAGGCCACGGCCGCGGTCCCGCACGGCCCGTACGCCACCGAACCCGGGGGAGACACACGCATGCCCGACACCGCCGGCACCCAGCTCGCCGACGCCCGCGTCTACCTGTGCACGGACGCCCGCCGTCGTCAGGGCGACCTCGCCGAGTTCCTGGACGTGGTCCTGGCCGGCGGTGTCGACATCGTGCAGCTCCGGGACAAGGGCATGGAGGCGGCCGAGGAACTGGAGTATCTCCAGGTGTTTGCCGACGCCTGCGCGCGGCACGGCAGGCTTCTCGCGGTCAACGACCGGGCCGACGTCGCTCACGCGGCCGGTGCCGACGTACTGCATCTGGGCCAGGGCGACCTGCCCGTCCCCGCCGCCCGCGCGATCCTCGGCGACGACATCCTCATAGGCCGATCCACCCACGCCGAGGC
This sequence comes from Streptomyces sp. NPDC058307, assembly GCF_042880295.1. Classification (NCBI taxonomy): domain Bacteria; kingdom Bacillati; phylum Actinomycetota; class Actinomycetes; order Kitasatosporales; family Streptomycetaceae; genus Streptomyces; species Streptomyces sp. NPDC058307. Next base: position 141,276 of record NZ_JBHVYZ010000007.1, on the reverse strand, counting down.
GGAGGCCGCCGCGGCCGCCGTGCAGGACGGCGTGGACTACTTCTGCACCGGCCCCTGCTGGCCGACCCCCACCAAGCCCGGCCGACACGCCCCCGGCCTCGACCTGGTCCGGTACACCGCCGCCCTCGGCACCGACCGCCCCTGGTTCGCCATCGGCGGCATCGACCTCGGCAACCTCGACGAGGTCCTGGAGGCCGGCGCCCGCCGGGTCGTGGTCGTCCGGGCGATCACCGAGGCGGACGATCCGGGCGCGGCCGCCGCGGAGTTCGCGAAGCGGTTGCGTGACACGCCGTGACGGGCCGACGCCGACCGGTGCGGGCCGGTCGCATGATCGGCCCGGTGTCCGAGGGATGGACAACAAGTCGACAAAACGGGCAAATTTCCCTGATCTGGTGGGACGGCCGCTGCCTCCTGGCTAACCTGCCGGTATGGCCCTAGGAACCGCATCCACCAGGACTGACCGCGCGCGCACCGTGCGCGACATGCTCGCCGCGGGCAAGACGACGTACTCCTTCGAGTTCACGGCGCCCAAGACTCCCAAGGGTGAGCGGAACCTGTGGAGCGCGCTCAGGAGGGTCGAGGCGATCGCCCCGGACTTCGTCTCCGTCACCTACGGCGCCGGCGGCTCCACCCGCGCGGGCACCGTCAAGGAGACCCAGCAGATCGTCGCGGACACCACGCTGACCCCGGTCGCCCACCTCACCGCGGTCAACCACTCCATCGCCGAACTGCGCAACATCATCGGCCAGTACGCCGACGCCGGGATCCGCAACATCCTGGCCGTGCGCGGCGACCCGCCCGGCGACCCCATGGCCGACTGGGTGGCACACCCACAGGGCCTGACCTACGCCGCCGAACTCGTCCGGCTCATCAAGGAGTCGGGCGACTTCTGCGTCGGCGTCGCGGCCTTCCCGGAGATGCACCCGCGCTCCGCCGACTGGGACTCCGACGTCACGCGCTTCGTCGACAAGTGCCGCGCCGGCGCCGACTACGCCATCACCCAGATGTTCTTCCAGCCGGAGTCCTATCTGCGGCTGCGTGACCGAGTCCACGCGGCAGGCTGCCAGACCCCCGTCATCCCTGAGATCATGCCGGTGACCAGTGTGCGGATGCTGGAGCGGCTGCCGCAGCTCACCAACGCGATCATCCCCTCCGCCCTGAAAGAGCGGATCCTCACAGCAAAGGACGATCCGACCGCTGTACGCTCGATCGGAATCGAGTTCGCCACGGAGTTCGGCGCACGGCTGCTGTCCGAGGGAGTGCCCGGACTGCACTTCATCACGCTCAACAACTCCACGGCCTCGCTGGAAATCTACGAAAACCTGGGTCTGCACCATCCACCGCAGGCCTAGACCGGCCGCACGGACATACGACACACTGCGTAGCGGTCACTGGGAGAGGGGCGTACATGGGCTGGACGGTCCTCTACATCGCGTTCGGATTCGTCGCGCTGTGGCTGCTCGGCGAGGTGCTGCTGCAGTACAAGGCGCGACTGCGCTGGCGGCTGCTCGCCTTCGTCGGCTTCCTCGGCGTGGTCGTCGGCGTGCTGATCCCGTCGGTGATCGTCATCGGCCTGGGCGCGATCGCCTTCGCGGTCGGCCAGACCTACGTCACCCTGTCGTTCCGTCGCGGCTTCGAGCAGGGCTGGGCGGTCAACCCCCCGGCCGCGCTGGGCAGTCTGACCGGCGGCAAGAAGAGCCGCGGGGAGCGCGGCCGCGAGGAGCCGGATCAGGAGAGCTCCGACCTGGCGACGGGTGACGCGGCCTATCTCGACGAGACCGGGTACGACCAGGGCCGACCGGACGACACCGCCGGTTACGGCCAAGACGAGTACGACCGCGACGACGTCTTCACGCCCGCACGCTCCGCCGCCACGGCCGCCGAGACCACCTCGGTCTACGAGCCGCAACCGCTGCCCGACGACACCGGCTCCTACGGCGTGTACAACGACTCCGCCTACGCCGGCGACCAGTCCTACGCGTCCACGGCCCAGCCCCAGGACCAGTACGCGACAGCCGCCGCCGACCAGACCTACGGCTACGACGGCTACACGGGCTACGACCAGCAGCAGTACGGCTACGACCAGGCCGGGCAGCAGCAGTACGCCGCCTACTCCGACCCGTACATCGGCACCCAGACCTATGGCGCGGGCTCGTACGACACCTCCTACGGCGGCCAGCAGCAGTTCGTCCAGCCGGGCTACGACCAGTACGGCGGGACGTACGGCGGCGAGACCCCGGCCGGCGGGGTGTGGGTGCCGCAGCAGCGCACCGACGAGTCCTACGGCGGCGAAGTCCCGCAGGAGCAGCAGTACTACCAGGACAACAACGGCCAGGAGCAGCAGAACCAGGGCCAGGGGTACGACGAGCAGTACCGCTTCTGACGCTGCTTCCTCCGACGCGGGGCGGCTGCGTCACTGAGAGCCGCGGAACTCCGGCCCCTCCACGATCAGTCCGGCCACCAGCGCGCCCGACATCCCGGCGTGGGCGAGACCGCCGCCGGGGTGCGACCAGCCGCCGACCGTGAACAGGCCAGGTATCGCCGTGCTGTTGGACGGATGCAGGGTGCCTTCGCCGCCCGCCAGCGAGGGCGGGGGGACGGCGCCGCCCTCGGCCCCCGTCTCCCGCTCGGTGTGCACCGGCGTCCGCACCTCGCGCCACAGGACCCGCTCGCGCAGGCCCGGAATCGCCCGCTCGGCGGCGGCGACCATCCGGTCCGCGAAGGACTCGACGACCCCCGGCGTGGCCCAGTCGTACCCCCGGGCGCTGGGCACGGTCACCGTAAGCACGACGGACTCGTGGTCCGCGTCGGGGCGCAGCGCGGGGTCGCCCGGCCGGTCGATCCGGACCGTGGGATCGGGGATCTCCCCGTGCGCGAAGAGGTCCAACTCGCCTTCCGGATCAGGGCCGTAGACCACCGTGCGGTGCACGGCCTCCGGCTCCCGCGCTCCGCGCAGGGCGAGGCACACCACGAACCGGCCCGGGTGCAGGTCCTCGGCGCCGGGAAGGACGGCCTTGCCGCCGTGGAGCTCACGACCCGGTACGAGCCCGCGCAGCCGCCAGGGTCCGGTGCCGACGACGGTGTCGGCCTCCTCGACCGTCCCGTCGGCGAACTCCACCCCGACCGCGCGACCGTCCTTCTCCAGGACGCCCGTCACCTCGGTGCCGAAGTGGAACTCGACCTTGCGCTCGACGCACCGCTCGTACACCGCCCGCGCCAACTCCCTCATGCCGCCCCGGACATACCAGGTCCCGAAGGCGTGCTCCATGTACGGCAGGACGGCCGAGCTCGCCGGGGCCGTACCGGGGTCGGCGCCGTACGCGAGCGCGTGGCCGTACAGCAGGGCCGCGAGGCGGGGGTCCCGCAGCTCCCAGGCGCCGATCTCGGCCAGCGTGCAGGCCCGTCGGGTGCGCAGCAACCGCTTGTGGGGCACCGCGGGGTAGGGCTCGCGCTGCAGCACCTGCCAGTTGGGCCACAGGGGCTCCTCCAGGAGCGGCCTGCGGGTGCGGTCCCAGGCCTCGCGGGCCCGGACGAGGAAGTCGCCCCAGCGTGCGCCGGCGCCCGCGCCGAGGGCCTTGTCCAGGGCGGCGACCACTCCCGCGCGCGAGGCGTTCGGCAGGGACACGTCGGTGCCGTCCGTGAAGAGGTGCCGTGACGACGGGTCGACCTGGACCAGCTCGACGACCGACTCCAGCGGCTCCTTGCCGGTCTTGATGAACAGGTCGCGGTAGACAGCGGGAAGGGTGAGCAGTCCCGGCCCGGTGTCGAACCCGAACCTGTCCCGCTCGAAACGGCGCACCGCCCCGCCGTACGTCTCCGTACGCTCGTACACCGCCACCCGGTGGCCCGCGACGGCCAGCCGGGCGGCGGCCGCCATCGCGCCCATCCCGGCGCCCATCACCGCAATCCGTGCCATGCCTGCGACTTTATCGGCCCCCACTGACACTCCACGGGCGGGCCGCGGTTACGGAACAGTCGGCTGTCGAACCATCTCCGGCGGACCACGCCCCTCCGGGCAGGGCCGACAGGACCTCGCCCGCCTCCGCGCAGGGGTGGACGGCCCCGGTCGGGGAACGGGAGGCATGGCTTTGCGGGTGGTGGGTCGGGGAGGCCTGGGCGCGGCGCATCCTGTCGGCGGACCCTTTCCCGCGGGCAAGGCTGTCGGCCAGGAGGCGTCTGCCGCGGGCCACGGGCTGTCGCCGGGAGGTGCCTCCAGTGCGTGGTGGGCGGTCGGTCGGCCTGCTTCCGGGACGGGGTCCGGTGGCCGGTCCCGCATGCCGCGCGGGTGCCCTGGTCAGCGGCGGCACTCGCGGTGTGCGGCAGGCGTAAGCCGGAGTCGTTCCAGCCGTCGACGGCGTCGGTCCGGTGG
>NZ_JBHVYZ010000007.1:100698-136808 GCF_042880295.1 Streptomyces sp. NPDC058307 | reverse complement strand
GTCGGCCGCATGTGCCCCGTCGGCTGGTCCCGTGTGCGGCGCGCGGTCGGCTCAGGGGTGGCACTCGCGGTGTGCGTCAGGCGGAAGTCGGAGTCGTTCGGAGTCGTTCCAGCCGTCGACGGCGTCGGTCCGGTGGTCGGCCGCATGTGCCCCGTCGGCTGGTCCCGTGTGCGGCGCGCGGTCGGCTCAGCGGCGCCCTCGTGTGTGCGGCAGACGGAAGCCAAACCGTTTCAGCCGCGGACGGCGTCAGTCCGGTGGGTTCAGCCGTATCGCGAGGCGTTTGTCCTCCCGTCGCTGGGCCCTGCGGCGGCGGAATCTCCGGATGCGGGAGATCAGGAAGAAGAGCGTCAGCAGGCCGGCCAGCAGCAGTGCGCCCGCGATGATCGCCGCTGCCTGCGGGTGGAACATCGCGAAGGCGACAATGGCCCCGACGCCGAGATCCTCCGCCAGGCTCAGGACGATGTTGCTGAAGGGCTCCGGGGAGGTGTTCACCGCCATGCGGGTGCCCGCCTTGACCGTGTGGCTCGCCAACGCCGTCGAACCGCCCACCAGGCCCGCGACCACGTCGTTGAGCGAGCCGCTCTGCCCCGCGAGCAACGCCCCGACCCAGGCGCCGGCGACCGGCCGGACCACGGTGTGTATGGAGTCCCACGCCGAGTCGACGTACGGGATCTTGTCCGCCACCGCCTCGCACAGGAACAACACGCCCGCCACGACGAGGACTTCGGGGCGCTGAAGGGTCTCGGGGACGTCGTCGCTCAGTCCCGTCGCGCCGAACACGCCGAGCAGCAGCACCACCGCGTACGCGTTGACGCCGCTGGCCCAGCCGCTGGTGAACACCAAGGGGAGTACGGACACGGACGCGATCGTAACCAGTCGGGCACGAGCCGCCCTGGGGGTGAGTGCGCAGTACTGAGTATCCGTACCTAGGGGCGCAGATGAGTACGCGCGCGGATGGGCCTCGACCTGCGTGAACGGGAGAGTGGAGGCACGGCGAAGGGGAACGGCTCCGGCACCGGCGACACGGGGCGCCGGAACGGAGCCGCCCCGGACCCGCTCCTTCCGCCAGCCGAGGTCGGCGGGAGCGAGGCACGGGGGAACCCGGAAAGCGGGGGAACGACCGAACGGGGGCCCAACGGGGGACGGGGGAACGGGGAAAACGGGGGAGCAAGGGGAGGCGCCGGTTCGAGGTGGCCCGCGGGGGACGCGGCCACAGCGGACCGGCGCTTTCGCATGTCAGCCCGGCGTCATCACCTGCGCCCGCTCACCCGCCCCTGCAACAGCCGTGACAGCGCCGCGTGCACGTCGTCCAGGGAGCGCTCGGGCTGGAAGGCCTGCCAGTCCAGCGCGGCCACCAGGACCATGCCGACCAGGGCGGAGGCGGTCAGCGAGATGTCGATCTCGTCGCTGAACTCGCCGTTCTCCACGCCCTCGCGCAGTACGTCCTCCACGACCGCCACGGCCTGCTGACGGACCACCATGAGGGTGGACTGCCAGGTCCTGTTGGTGCGCCACAGCTCGGCCACGTACAGCTGGGTGAAGGCCGGATAGCGGTCGATGAAGACGAGGCCCGCGCGGATCATCGCGTCGAGGGCGTCCACCTTGCCGCCACCCGCGCGTGCCGTCGCTTCCGCCGCCTCCCGCAAAGAGGCGGTGAGCAGGCCCACACCGTGCCGCAGCAGTTCCTCGAAGAGGACGGACTTGCTCGCGAAGTTGTAGTAGACCGTGCCCTTCGCGACCCCGGCGCGCTCGGCGATCTCGTCGACCGTGGTGGCGGAGAAGCCCTGCTCGGCGATGAGCGTGACGGCCGCCTCGTAGAGCTTCTGCCGGGTGGCCTCGCGGCGCGTGCTGACGCCCGCCGGGGCGCTGCTGCTTTCCATGGTCCTGATTCTCGCAGGTGAGGGGCGCCTTGAGGTCGCGGAAGGGCTCACAGGGTCAGCTCCGGGTGCAGTCGGTCCAGCGTCCACACCTGTCGGCGGCGGGCCGAGACAGCGGTGAGCGCGAGGGCGCCCGCGGTGAAGGCGAGGAGCACCACGCACGCGTGCCACACGGGAGTGAGGCCGCCCCCCGTGATGAGCCGCCTGAGGGCCTCGACGACGTAGCTCATCGGCAGGAAGGGGTGGATCGCGTTGAAGAAGCCCGGGCTGGTCTGGACGGGGTAGGTGCCGCCCGCGGACGTCAGCTGGAGCATCAGGAGGGCGAGGACCAGGATCCGGCCCGCGGCTCCGAAGCGGGCGTTGAGCCATTGGACGATCGCCGCGAAGCAGGCCGTCACCAGGAACAGGAAGCCCACGGTCCCGGCCGCCCGCGTCATCTGGAGGCCGATCGCCCAGTGCAGCACCGACATCAGCGCCACGACCTGGAGCACCCCGATCGCCACCACGGGCAGCCATCCCGCCAGCGCGATCCGCCAGGCCGCGGCACCGGCGGCGAGGGCCCGCCGGTTCATCGGCGTGATGAGCATGTAGGCCACCATCGCGCCCACCCACAGGGACAGCGGGATGAAGTACGGGGCGAACCCGGTGCCGTAGTTCGGCGCCTTGTGCAGGTCCTTGGAGACCAGCTGGACCGGGTCGGCCATCACATCGGTGCGCCGGTCGCGCTCCTTCTTGTCGTAATCGGGGATCTGCGAGGCACCGTCGTGCAGCCCGTCGGAGAGCTTCCCGGAGCCGTCGGCGAGCTTGTACATGCCGCCGCTCAGGGTGTCGGCCCCGGTCTTGAGCCTGCCGACGCCCTCGTCCAGGTCCTGTGCGCCGGTCCGCGCGGTGCCGAGGCCGGAGTGGAGCGTCCTGGCGCCGGCGGCGACCTTGCCCGCGCCCCGGTTCAGCTGGTTGATCTTCGCCACGGCGTCGTCGAGGTCCTCGGAGAGGCGGGGCGCCCGGTCGGCGAGGGTCCGGGCCTGCTGCTGGAGGGTGGCGAGTTGGCCGTCGAGCTTCTTCAAAACGCCGTTCTGGTCGGCGACGAGCACGTTGACGTCGTCGGCGACCTTCGCCACGTCGGCGGCGGCCTGCCTGGCCTTCTTCAGGTCGGCGCAGGCCGGGTCCGGCAGGACCGGGTCCGTGCAGCGCGCCTTGTAGACGGCGTTCAGTGCGTCGGCGGCCTTGTGTGCTCCGTCGGCGGCCGCCGGGGCGGTCCTGACCAGGGTGTCGAGGTTGTGGCGGACGGCCACGGCCGAGTCGGCGACGAGCCGGGCGGTGTCGCCGATGGTCTTCTCGTTGCCCTCGAGGAAGGGACCCACCTTGTCGGCGACCCCGTTGACCTTGTCGGCGAGGCTCTGGGTGCCGGCGGCGACCTGCTGGGCGCCGTCCGCGAGGTCACCCGAGCCCGTGTCGAGCTTCGCCAGCCCGTCGGAGAGCTTGCCGCTGCCTGCCTTGGCCTGCTGAAGGCCCGAGGCGAGGTCCTCGGAGCCCTTCTCCGCCTTGCCGATGCCGCCCTCCAGGTCGTCGGCCCCGTCGGCGGCCTTCACCGTGGCGCCGTGGATGTCGGAGAAGGAGATGAAGATCCGGTCCAGGAAGGACCGCGACGCCTTGGTGGACGCGGCCTGGCGCACCTCGGCGAAGACCGTCCGCGAGATCTGCCCGACGATGTAGTTGTTGGAGTCGTTCGTACGGACCTGGAGGGCGCCGGTCTCGGGGGAGTCGCCCGCGCTGGAGGCGATCCGCCGGCTGAGGTCGGCCGGCATGGTGAGCGACAGGTAATAGGTGCCGTTCTCGACGCCCTTCCGTGCTTCGGCGGCGTCGACCTCGTGCCAGTCGAAGGTGTCGCTCTCGCGCAGCCCCTTGGTGAGGTCGTCGCCCGCGGTCAGCTTCTTCCCGTCGGCGGTGGCGCCCTTGTCGTCGTTGACGAGGGCGACGGGGATGCGGTCCAGGCGGCCGTAGGGGTCCCAGAAGGACCACAGGTACAGGGCGCCGTACAGCAGGGGCAGCACCAGCAGGGCCACCAGGGCGGCGCGCGGCAGCTTCCCCCTGCCGAAGCGGCGCAGCTCAAGCGTGGCCAGTCTCGGTGAGCGCATCGGTCATCTCCTCACTGGTCTCGTCCCGCACGGCTTCCGGCCGCGTGGACACCGTCACGGCGTCCTCGGGGGCCTCGCTGCACACCGCCACGACCGTCGTCCCGGCCCCGGCGAGGGACCTGAGCAGCGCCCAGGCCTCGGTGCGTTCGGCGTCCGACAGCTTCAGGTCCAGGTCGTCGACGGCGAGCAGCCGTGGCCGGCCGATCAGCGCCAGGGCGATCGACAGCCGCAGGGCCTCCAGGCGTTCCAGATCGCGTACGGCGGTCCGCGCGCCCTTCGGCAGCGCTTGCAGGTCGAGCCCGGCGGCCGCCAGCGCGGTGTCGATCCGCAGCCTCGCCTCGGCCGTACGCTCCGCGCGGGGTCGCAGCAGGGCGCGCACCGAGTCGCCGAAGCGGCGCTGCAGCAGCGTCCGTTCGCGCAGGTGTTCCCCGACGGTCAGGGCAGGGTCGAGGTCGGTGACCCCGGCCACGTTCGCCGGCGCGCTGAACCGGCGCACCGCCGCGAGCTGCTTGGGCAGCCGTGCCCCGCCCACGGTCGCCGTGCCCTCGGTGGCCCTCATCCGCCCGGTGAGCGCCAGCAGCAGGCTCGTACGACCGGACCCCGAGGGCCCCTCCACGGCGATCAGCGCACCGGGCTCCGCGACGAGGTCGACCCCGCGGAACGCCCAGCCGCGAGGCCCCTTCAGACCGAGACCCTCGGCCGTGACAGCTACTCCGTCCACGGCCACCCCCTGATCTTCTTGAATCGAGAACTTTTTTGAACTGACTGGTCAGTGCAAAAAGTAACCCGAACCTTCGATCGAAGCAAAAGCCCAGGTCAGAACGGATTGTCAGTGGCATACCTCACGATGGGCACATACGGCACTCCGTAGCGCGAGATGCCGTCAACCAGACGACAGGAGGATCGTCATGGCCAGCTACCACGCAGCCGCCGCCCGTCGGCGCCGCGCCACCGGCCCTGCCCCCTCACTGACCGGCCCGGCGAGCGACGTACACCCCGTGCTGCGCCGGGCGACGGCCCCGCCCGCCGCCCTCGACCTGCTCGCCCAGGCCCGCGCCGGCCTCGACGAGGCCTCGGCGCTGGAGACGCCGAACGAGCGCTATGCGACGGCCCATCTCGCCGCCCTGCGCACCGCGGCCGCAGTACTCGCAGCACGAGGGCGTCCGGAGCCCACGCCCCGACGCCGCGCCAAGATACGGAGCGCATGGGAAGTGCTCCCCGAGATAGCGCCCGAACTCGCCGAGTGGAGCGCGCTGTTCGCCTCCGGGGCCCGACGCCGTGCCCGGGCCGAGGCGGGCATCCAGGGCGCGGCCAGCCGCCGGGACGCGGACGACCTCATACGCGACGTGGCGATGTTCCTGCGCCTCGTCGAGCGGATGCTGGTACTCCAACCGGTCCTGCCGCAGCCACGCCAGGACGCGGACCGGCCGGAGGGCGGCGACGGTGGCACCGACCGTGACTATCCGGACGCCGGGTGACCGGCGCGCGGGGCCACGGGCCACCAGGGCCGCTCGGGTCCGCCTGGGTCCGCCTGGGTCCGCCGTACGAGACGAGCAGCCGGGCACGGCACCGGAGTGACCAGGTGGGGTACCGGAGGCAATAGGGTGGAAGGCGCCTGAAGCCTTCACATCCGCGCCGAGGAGTCAACTGCCGTGTCGGACCCGCTGCGACCCCGCGCCTCCCTCCGAACCGCCGTGGTCTGGGAGGTCCTCCAGGACGCTCTCGACCGCCGGGTCAAGGCCACGGGACGCCAGGCGCTGGACGTCCTCGACACCGGGGGCGGCAGCGGCAACTTCGCGGTGCCCGTCGCCCGCCTCGGTCACCAGGTCACCGTCGTCGACCCCAGCCCCAACGCGCTGTTCGCCCTGGAGCGCCGCGCCGCCGAGGCCGGTGTCGCCGACCGGGTGCGGGGCGTCCAGGGAGACGCCCACGGCCTCTTCGACGTGGCCGAGCGCGGCGGCTACGACGTGGTGCTGTGCCATGGCGTCCTGGAGTACATGGACGACCCGGCCGAGGGCGTGCGCAACGTGGTGGCCGCCCTGCGTCCCGAGGGCGTCCTCAGCCTGCTCGCCGCCGGTCTCGGCGGCGCCGTGCTCGCGCGGGCCCTCGCCGGCCACTTCAAGGAGGCCCGGCAGGCGCTCGACGATCCGGACGGCCGCTGGGGCGACGGCGACCCCGTGCCGCGCCGCTTCACCGCCGACCAGCTCACCGCGCTCGTCGAGGGCGCGGGCCTGACCGTGGGCGCCGTGCACGGTGTACGGGTCTTCGCCGACCTCGTCCCCGGCGTGCTCGTGGACACCGAACCCGGTGCCCTGGAAGCCCTGCTGAAGCTGGAGGCCGCGGCGGCCGAACTCTCCTCCTTCCACTCCGTGGCCACCCAGCTCCATGTGCTCGGTGAGACGCGGGAGGCCGCCGAGGCCTGAGCCGCCCCCTGTGCCGGAGTGCTGATCAGGTACTTGCCGGCGCATGGAGTACGCCACAGGCCCCCCGATCGCGCCCTCAGCGCCGTATGATCGAGGGAGACCGCCCGGCATGACGGGACGGCAGCTGGGGAATGACAAGATTCAGCGGCCGGAGCGTTCATGGCGGAATCCGGTTGGCCAATTGGCGCAGAGGGGCGGGTTTCACGGGGGCGATTCCCTGCCTATCCTGAAGGGACCCCCCGAGTCGCCCCGGCGACTGCACGATGAGGAGGACTCCGTGCCGCTCTCGGAGCACGAGCAGCGCATGCTCGAGCAGATGGAGCGAGCGCTGTACGCCGAAGATCCCAAGTTCGCGTCGGCGCTCGAGGGAAGCGGGCTGCGTACGTACACCCGGCGGCGGGTCTACCAGGCGGTCGCCGGCTTCCTCGTGGGTATCGCGCTCCTCATGGCCGGTATGGTCGCCAAGCAGGTGTGGCTCAGCGTGGTGGGGTTCCTCGTCATGCTGGGGTGCGCGGTGCTCGCGGTGACCGGCTGGCGCAAGGCCCCCAAGCCGGGCGAGCAGCCGGCCGCAGGCGCCCCACACGCCCGTCGGCAGGGACGCCAGAAGCGCTCGGTGATGGACCGGATCGAGCAGCGCTGGCAGCGCCGCCGCGACGAGCAGGGCGGCCAGTAGCCGGCCCCGCGCACCGCGGTCGCCACGAGCCGCTCTCACAGACATGCTGAGGGGGTGAGCACCCAGCCGGGTGCTCACCCCCTCCCGCATGTCCCCAGGCCGTCCCCCACCACCTGTCGAGGGGTCTCCCAGCCCCTGCAGCACAGTGGCCCGGACCTTCGAGAGGCCCGGGCCACCGTCGTCGTTCCGCCGCCCCCTGCAGGGGCGGCTCTTTCAGCCTCCCTGGCCGGACGGCTTGCGCAGGGTCGGCCGGGCCGCCGCCACGCGTGTCCTGACCCCCGCCCACCACTCCGAGACCGCCCACACCGCCCTCGCGGTGGAACGCGGGGCGATCAGCGCACGCACCCGCGTGCCCCGGCCGACCGAGCCGCGCAGCCCGCCGATCACCAGGTGGACGTCCCGCGCGAGGCCGGCCGTCAGGCGGGGCTGCGGGGCGTAGAGCACCTGCTCCACGGCGTCCGCCACCCGGTGCACCGAGGCCGCCGCCGTCGGATCGAGACGCCCGAGCCGTACGAACCGCGCGGCCGCCTTGCGGGGGGTCTGCGAGTCGTCCGGCGGGATCCCGAAGTCCCACGCCGTGTCGGTCAGCTCCTCCCAGGCCGCCAGGGTGTGCGCGGCGGCGCCCTCGTCACTGCGGCCGTGCCCGCCCAGCCGTACCGAACGGGTGCGCAGCCGCCACAGCATCGGCGCCAAGGGGACCAACAGCACGCCCAGCCCGACGAGCACCCAGAACAACAGCTTCAGATACCACCACGGGCCCTGTACGGCCCACCAGGGGCCGCCACCGTCCTTGGCCGCCGCTGCCGCCGGGGAGGCGCTGTCGCACTCCTCCAGCTTCCGCAGCCGGGGAGAGCAGCTCTCGCTCGCCGAGGCCGAGGCCGACGGTGCCGTGGACGCCCCGGCGGACGGCCGCGTCACGCCGGGGTCCACGCTGCCGGTGGCGTCCGGGACGGTGTACGACGGCACCGTGCCCCGGGTCGGGGTGGGCTCGAAGCGGGTCCAACCCACCCCCTCGAAGTACAGCTCGGGCCAGGCGTGGGCGTCCTTGAGCCCCACCGACACCGAACCGTCCGCCTGCGGGGTGCCGGGCGCGAAGCCCACCGCGACCCGGGCCGGAATGCCCAGGGAGCGGGCCATCGCCGCCATGGCGAAGGAGAAATGGACGCAGAAGCCCTGCTTGTCGCGCAGGAAGTTGGCGATCGCGTCGGGCCCGTCGCCCACCTGCACCTGGGTGTCGTACTCGAAGCCCCCGGTCACCGCGAAGTAGTCCTGGAGGTCGACCGCCTGCTCATAGGGGTTCTTCGCGCCCGCAGTGACCTCGCGGGCGGTCTTGCGCACGACTGCCGGCAGCGAGTCGGGCAGGTCCGTGTACTCGCGCTCGATGACCGGGGGAGCGGCCGGTGCCGCGGCGAGCTGCTCGGCCGTCGGCTCCACGTCCAGGCTCTTCACCTCGTACGTCAGCCCGCGCGTGTTCTGCCCGTGGTCGCCGACGAGCGCCATGCCCTCGGGTTCGTAGCGCCAGTTGCCGCGGACCTCGACGCCGCTGGGCGGGTAGGGCATGGGCAGATAGTTCTGCTCGTACCAGCTGGCCGCCGAGATGCTCGTCTTGATCTCCGTGCGCTTGACGTCGGAGCCGAGGCCGACCGGGAGGGGGAAGTCCTTCGGCACGGCGCCGATGGACCGCTTGGACGGCTTCCAGGTCCGGCCGTCGAAGTCGTCCAGGGAGACGATCCGCAGGTACTGGTCGGAGGTGTCGTTGCTCTGGCTCCGCACGGACAGCACCTGACGGTCCTCGTCCACGTTCAGGTTGTCGCGCAGCGAGAGCAGCGGGTTCACCGCGGAGATCGTGCCCCCGCTGCCGTTCCCGGCGCCCACGCCCGCCCCGGTGGCGTCCAGGAGGCCGCCGCTTATCGAGGGCAGGGTGGCCGACACCACGAGGGCGATGCCGAGGCTCGCCACCCCGATCCGCCGGCCGGTGCGCACCGGCGCCACCGGCCCGGAGCCGGCGCCCGGGGAGCGTGACGCCCCGCCGAAGACACGGCCCCACTGGGAGAGCCGCTCGCGCCCCTCGGCAAGGAGCAGCAGCAGATAACCGGTCGCCGCGAGCAGGAACCAGAACCAGTCGCCGTGGCCTTCGGACAGCCCCGCGGCGACGGAGTACAGCGCGAGCAGCGGCAGGCCCGCAGGGGCCGCGCTGCGGAAGGTCACCGCGAGGGTGTCCACCACGAGCCCGACGATCAGGACGCCCCCGAAGACCATCAGCTTGATGCCGTCGGACGCCAGCGGCGCCGGGATCGCGTACCGCGCGATGTCGTCGCCGCCCTGCCGCAGCAGGTCCCCGAAGTGCACGAAGGCGCCCGGGCCGGGGATCAGCCCCAGGAAGGCCCGGTCACGGGCGAAGATCAGGGTCAGCATGAACAGGGTGACGAGCGCCTGGGCCGCCACCGTCAGCGGACGGGCCAGCGGGATCCGCCGGGCCACCGCGCCCACGACCGTCTGCACCCCGAGCAGGAAGGCGGCCTGCACGATCCAGGTGACCGGCTCGACCAGCGGCAGCAGGGCGCACGCGGCCATCAGCGTGGCCGCCCACGCACACAGCGCCAGTCGTGCCCGCCCGCTCATCACGATGCCTCCCCGGTCCCGGACCCGGCCGGGGACCCGGCCGCGCCGACGCCCGTGCGCTCACGGTCCGCGAGACGCCACAACTCCTCCAGCGAGGCACCCCGCGGCACGCCCAGCGCCGTCCAGCCCGCCTCGCGCAGCATCCGCAGCCGCTCTCCGTGCTCGTCCGACGGCCCGGACACATCGGCGGGTTCCCGCACCCAGCCCTCGCTGTCGAGCACGAACGCGAGTGCGCCCCCGCTGCGCTGCCGCATCTTGGCGACCACCGTGGCCTGCTCCTCGTCGAGGTCGCCGAAGAAGGCCACCAGCAGTCCCTCGTTGCCGCGGCGCAGCACTTCGTAGGCGCGCGACAGGCCGGTCTCGTCGGAGTGGTCGATCACCGCGAGGGTGTCCATCATCAGCCCGGCCGCGTCCGCGGTCCCCTGGCTCGCGCCCGCGAAGCCGTCGGCGCCCTCGCCGGGCACGGAGTTGCCGGTGTCCGTGAGCAGGCGTACCGAAAAGCCCCGCTCGAGCATGTGGACCAGGACGGAGGCGGCGCCCGAGACGGCCCACTCGAAGGCCGAGTCGGGGCCCGCGCCCGCGAAGGCGAGGCCCCGGGTGTCCAGGAGCACCGTGCAGCGGGCGCGCTGGGGCTGCTCCTCGCGGCGGACCATCAGTTCGCCGTAGCGGGCGGTGGAGCGCCAGTGCACCCGGCGCAGGTCGTCGCCGTAGCGGTAGCCGCGCGGGATCACGTCGTCCTCGCCGGCCAGGGCGAGCGAGCGCTGCCGTCCCTCGCCGTACCCCTTGGCCTCGCCGCTGAGCCGCACCGGCGGCAGTGGCTCCACACGCGGGATCACGGTGAGGGTGTCGTACGTCGAGAAGGAGCGGGTCAGCTCGCACATGCCGAACGGGTCGGTCAGGCGCAGCTGGAGCGGGCCCAGCGGGTAGCGGCCGCGCAGGTCGGAGCGGACCCGGTAGGAGACCTCGCGGCGGCCGCCCGGTTCGACCCGGTCGAGTACGAAGCGCGGGCGCGGGCCGAGGACGTAGGGGACCCGGTCCTGGAGCATCAGCAGGCCGGTGGGCAGGCGTGAGACGTTGTCCATCCGCAGATGGACGCGGGCCTCGCTGCCGGCGGGCACGCGCGCGGGGGAGAGCCTGCGGCTGCCCGCGACCCGGTAGCGGGTGCGGTAGAGCACGGTGGCGCAGACCAGCGGCAGTACGGCCAGCAGCAGGCCGACCCGCAGCAGATCGCTCTGGCCGAGGACGTAGGCGCAGACGGCCGCGGCGATACCGGCGGCGAAGAAGGAGCGGCCCCGGGTGGTCAGGCCGGTCAGTGCCGTGCGGATCCCGCCCTGGTCGCCCCGGTCGGCCTCGGGGCCGCCGGCCGAGGGCACCCCGGTGGACATCACAGGCTCCGCGGCGGCTGCTGCGGATACGCGGGCGCCCCGCGGCCGATCCCGAGACCGCCCTGCTGGGGAGCGGCGGGGACCGGGGTGCGCTGGAGGATCTCCTGCACGACCTGCTCCGAGGTGCGCCGGTTGAGCTGGGCCTGGGCGGTGGGCAGCAGACGGTGGGCGAGGACGGCCACGGCGAGCGCCTGGACGTCGTCCGGCAGGGCGAACTCGCGGCCGCTGAGGGCGGCGGAGGCCTTGGCGGCGCGCAGCAGGTGCAGCGTCGCGCGCGGGGAGGCGCCGAGTCTGAGGTCGGGGTGGGTGCGGGTGGCGGAGACCAGGTCGACGGCGTACCGCCGGACCGTTTCGGCGACGTGGACGCCGCGGACGGCCTCGATGAGCTTCACGATGTCGTGGGCGTGCGCCACCGGCTGGAGGTCCTCCAGGGGGCTCGCGCCGCCGTGGATGTCGAGCATCTGCAGCTCGGCCTCCACGCTGGGATAGCCCACCGAGACCCGGGCCATGAAACGGTCGCGCTGCGCCTCGGGCAGCGGGTAGGTGCCCTCCATCTCGACCGGGTTCTGCGTGGCCACCACCATGAAGGGACTGGGCAGCTCATAGGTCTGCCCGTCGATGGTGACCTGGCGCTCCTCCATCGACTCCAGGAGCGCGGACTGGGTCTTCGGCGAGGCGCGGTTGATCTCGTCGCCGATGACGATCTGGGCGAAGATCGCGCCCGGTTTGAACTCGAAGTCCCGGCGCTGCTGGTCCCAGATGGACACGCCCGTGATGTCCGAGGGCAGCAGGTCGGGGGTGAACTGGATGCGGCGCACCGAGCAGTCGATGGACCGCGCCAGCGCCTTGGCCAGCATGGTCTTGCCGACGCCGGGGACATCCTCGATCAGAAGATGTCCCTCGGCGAGCAGCACGGTCAGTGAAAGCCGTACGACCTCGGGCTTCCCCTCGATCACGCCCTCCACCGAACTGCGTACCCGCTCGACAACGGCGGTCAGATCAGTGAGGCTCGATCGATCGTCATAGGTGGTCACCCGGCCCTCCTCGGCCCGTACTTTCCGGGCCGACGCTCATGTGCGCTACCGGCCCACCCCGAATCACGGACACCACGCGTGAAAAGTTCCGCGTGACGCCACACCCGCATTCTTGCTGCCGTTACCGATTCGTGTCACTCGACTGTGGACAACTGGCTGCACTATGTCGGGTCTTGCGGTGCTTTGGGCACCCCGAGGGCCGAAAATCAACAGCGAAGCGACAGCTGCGGCGGACCTGGTCGGGGCCGTTTACGCGGGGTCGATCTCGCGCAGCAGGCCCGTCTTCACGTCGAACACGAACCCGCGCACGTCGTCGGTGTGCAGCAGGAACGGCGAGGTGCGCACCCGCTGCATGGACTGCCGTACGTCCTGGTCGACGTCGCGGAAGGACTCCACGGCCCACGCGGGACGCTGGCCGACCTCCATCTCCAGTTCGGTGCGGAAGTCCTCGGTGATCGCCTCCAGACCACAGCCCGTGTGGTGGATGAGCACGACGCTGCGGGTGCCGAGCTTGCGCTGGCTGATGGTGAGCGAGCGGATCACGTCGTCGGTGACCACACCGCCCGCGTTGCGGATGGTGTGACAGTCGCCGAGCTCCAGGCCGAGCGCGGCGTGCAGGTCGAGGCGGGCGTCCATGCACGCCACGACGGCGACATGCAGGACCGGGCGGGCGTCCATGCCGGGGTCGGTGAACGCGGCGGCGTACCGCTCGTTGGCGCTGACGAGGCGGTCGGTCACACGGCCGCCGTCGGATATGGCGCCTTCGGTGGGAACGGATGCGGAAGTCGTCATAACCATGACGGTACTGGTCACCGCCGTCGCGGTCCTGCCGTGAGAAGGGAAAAAGAGCGTCATCACGCCTTGTGTGTGAGGTACCCCACATGAGGTTCGGGTGCACCCGAACGGGTGTTTTCGGTCCTTTCGGAGCGTCGGGTCCGCGCCGGTGCGCGACGCGCAGGCCGGTTGATTGACCGCGAGACACCGTGGACTAAAGTGACGCGAAGCGGGAGGCGAGGCCTCCCTGCTGACATTCCCCGGAGGCCCCCGGCCAGCGCACGGACGGTCTCCCCGCGTGCGCGGCGCGTACGTACGGCTCGGCCTCCTCCCGCTCCCGGTCGGTTGACGCTTCCGGCGCCGGCAGGCCTCCCCTTCACTGGGGGTCCCCCCAGCTTGCTGGGGGAGGGCGGGGACCTGGCGGTGCGTACGGGCCGCGCCGGACCTGAGAGGGCCCCTTGAGCCAGAGTCGACACGTCCCGGTGATGCTCCAGCGGTGCCTGGACCTGTTGGCCCCGGCGCTCGAGCGGCCGGGGTCGGTGGTCGTCGACTGCACGCTCGGTCTCGGCGGCCACAGCGAGGCCCTGCTCCAGCGGTTCCCCGAGGCCCGTCTTGTCGCCCTCGACCGCGACAAGGAGGCCCTGCGCCTGTCCGGCGAGCGACTCGCGCCCTTCGGTGAGCGCGCCACCCTGGTCCACGCCGTCTACGACGAACTCCCGGACGTCCTCGACCGGCTCGGCATCGCGCGCGTGCAGGGCGTCCTGTTCGACCTCGGCGTCTCCTCCATGCAGCTCGACGAGGCCGACCGCGGCTTCGCCTACGCCCAGGACGCCCCGCTGGACATGCGCATGGACCAGACGACCGGCATGGGCGCCGCCGAGGTCCTCAACACCTACCCGCCGGGCGAACTCGTCCGGATCCTGAGGGCGTACGGCGAGGAGAAGCAGGCCAAGCGGATCGTCTCGGCGATCGTGCGCGAGCGCGCCAAGGAGCCCTTCACGAACAGCGCGCGGCTCGTGGAGCTGATCCGGGACTCCCTGCCGCAGGCCGCCAAGCGCACCGGCGGCAACCCGGCCAAGCGCACCTTCCAGGCCCTGCGCATCGAGGTCAACGGCGAACTCTCCGTCCTGGAGCGGGCGATCCCGGCCGCGGTGAAGGCGCTCGCGGTGGGCGGCCGGATCGTCGTGCTGTCGTACCACTCGCTGGAGGACCGACTGGTCAAGCAGGTCTTCGCGGCCGGCGCCGCCACCACCGCCCCGCCCGGGCTGCCCGTCGTCCCCGAGCGGTACCAGCCCCGGCTCAAGCTGCTCACGCGCGGTGCCGAACTTCCCACCGAGGAAGAGATCGCCGAGAACCGGCGAGCCGCACCGGCGCGGTGCAGAGGCGCCGAGCGAATCAGGGAGTCCATCGAATGATGCGTGAGGCGCGTGAGCCGCGTCGGTGGGTTGGGGAACCGGACTCACTGGAGGGTGCGTGAGCAGGAAACCCGAACTGCGGGGGAGGGCGGCTCGTCTCGCGCGTCTCCTGCCCGGCACGGCGAGCCCCGGTCAGGCGGCCCGCGCGCCCTTCGTGCTCCTCGTGGTCCTCCTCCTCGGCGGCGGCCTCATCGGGCTGCTGGTGCTGAACTCCGCGCTGAGCGAAGGCTCGTTCAAGCTCACCGACCTCCAGAAGGACACCAAGAGCCTCACCGACGAGCAACAGGCCCTGCAGCGGGACATCGACGCCTACTCCGCGCCCGACGCCCTGGTGCGCCGCGCCCGTGAACTCGGCATGGTGCCCGGCGGCGACCCGGCCTTCCTCGACCCCGACGGCACCGTCAAGGGCGTCCCGTCCGCCGCCCCCGAGACCGACCCGGTCACCTACCGGATGCCGCTCGTCCTCGCCCCCGAGGTGATCGACAGCGCGGCCCTCCCGACGCCGACGGCCAGCCCCACCCCCACTCCGACGGAAACCGTCGTACAGGCTCCCGAGACCGTCGTACCGACGTCCGAGGCCGTCCCCTCGGACGTCCCGCTCCCCACGACCACGACCCCCGGCAGGTGACGGAAGTGTCCGACGACTTCGGCAGGCAACCGCCGCGCCGCCGCGTGCCCGGACCCGCACGCCCCGAGCGCTCCGCCCGCCCCGTCGGGCGACCGCGCCCGGGTCCCGGCGCCCGCCCGGCCCGCCGCCCGTCGGCGCCCCGTGCGGCCGCCCCCAAGACCATCCGCCTGGGCAGCCCCCGCCCCCGGCTGCGGTTGGTCGGCCTCGCGCTGACGCTGGTGCTGGCCGCCTTCGTCGTACGACTGCTCCAGGTGCAGGCCGTCGACGCGAGCACGTACGCCGCCAAGGCCGAGCAGAACCGGTACGTCGGCTACACGCTCGCCGCCGAGCGCGGCGGGATCACCGACCGCGCCGGCGTCGCCCTCGCGACCAGCGAGGACGCGTACGACATCACGGCCGACCCCACGCTGTTCACCCGCAAGCAACTGAAGATCGACGACGGCCCCGAGCAGGCCGCCGCCCTGCTCGCCCCGATCCTGGGGCAGGACCAGGAGACGATCCTCCAGAAGCTGCGGCCCAAGGACAAGAAGCTCCGCTACGTCCTGCTCGCCAACCGGCAGACCCCGCAGGTCTGGAAGCAGATCAAGGACCTGAAGTCCGCGCTCGCCACCAAGAGCGGGACCGACCCGGGCACGGCCAACGTCCTCGGGGGCGTCCTGTCCGTGCCGACGACCAAGCGCGTGTACCCCAACGGCGATCTCGCCGCCGGGATACTGGGCTGGGTCAACGCCGACGGCAAGGGCGGCGGCGGTGTCGAGCAGCAGCTGAACTCCCTGCTGGCCGGCAAGGACGGCAAGGTCCGCTACGCCCAGTCCGGTGGCCGTCAGGTGCCCACCGTGGGCTCCACCGAGACGCCCGCGGTGCCCGGCAGCGACGTCGAGCTCACCATCGACCGCGACATCCAGTGGGCCGCCCAGCAGGCCATCACCGACCAGGTGAAGGAGTCCAAGGCGGACCGCGGGTACGTAATAGTGCAGGACACCCGGACCGGTGAGGTCCTGGCCATGGCCAACTCGCCCGGCTTCGACCCGAACGACCTGTCCAAGGCCCGCTCGGTGAACATGGGCAACGCGGCCCTGCAGGACGCCTACGAGCCCGGTTCCACCGCCAAGGTGATGTCGATGGCCGCCGTACTGGAACAGGGCGTCGCCACCCCGCTCACGCATGTGATCGTGCCCAACCGGCTGCACCGCGGTGACCGGCTCTTCAAGGACGACATCGACCACGAGACCTGGTACCTCACGCTCAACGGCGTGCTCGCCAAGTCCAGCAACATCGGCACCATCCTGGCGACCGGCCAGCTCGGCAAAACCCAGGCGCAGGCCAACCAGGTCCTCTACTCCTACCTGCGCAAGTTCGGCCTCGGCCGCTACAGCGGGCTCGACTTCCCCGGCGAGACCCCGGGCATCCTGGCCAAGCCCGCGGACTGGTCGACCTCGCAGCAGTACACGATTCCTTTCGGCCAGGGCGTGTCCCTCAACGCCATGCAGGCCGCGTCCGTCTACTCGACGATCGCCAACGGCGGAGTCCGCGTCGAACCGACCCTCGTGCGCGGCACGAAGGGACCCGACGGACGCTTCACACCTGCCGCGAAGCCCAAGGAGACAAGGGTCGTCAGTGCCAGGACGGCCAGGACGCTGGCCCGGATGCTGGAGTCGGTCGTGGACGACCAGGAGGGCACCGGAGCCAAGGCGCGCATCCCCGGCTACCGCGTCGCGGGCAAGACGGGCACGGCCAACCGCGTGGATCCGGCCACCGGCAAGTACAAGGGCTACACCTCGTCGTTCGCCGGCTTCGCGCCCGCCGACCAGCCCCGGATCACCGTCTACTGCGCCATCCAGAACGCCACCAGCGGCAGCTACTTCGGCGGCCAGATCTGCGGACCCGTCTACAAGAAGGTCATGGAGTTCGCCCTGAAGACGCTGCAGGTCCCGCCCACCGGGGCGAAGGCCGCGAAGCTGCCCGTCTCCTACACGCCCTGATCAGCACCACCTGAGCACCACCTGAGCACCTCATCAGCACCTCGGAAAGGCCACCAGGAACCACCTCGTGACGACGATCACCTCCGATCCCGGGAACCAAGGGGCTCCTCGCCCCTCGCCCACCCGTCGCCCACCACCACCCTTGTCCGACCGCGCTGCGCGCGGGCCCTCTTTTAGCTCCGAGGCGGGTGCGCCCGGTACGCTCACCGCCGTGCCACACGCTGATCAGTCCCAAACCACCCAGAAGGGCGCACCCGTGACGTATCCGGGACCGCCCCGGCCGGTCCGGGTCTCCGCAACACCCCTCGCGGAGCTCGCCGATCAGCTGGGTATCGAACAGCCGGAGGAGACCGCGCAGGTCACGGGCATCACCCATGACTCACGTGCCGTCCGCCCCGGCGACCTGTACGCCGCCCTCCCCGGAGCCCGTCTGCACGGCGCCGACTTCGCCACCCAGGCCGCCGGCCTCGGCGCGGTCGCCGTGCTGACCGACCCCACGGGCGCCGAGCGCGCCGCCGCGACGGGGCTCCCGGTGCTCGTCGTCGAGGACCCACGCGCACGCATGGGCGAACTGGCCGCCACGATCTACGGCCACCCCGGCCGGGACCTGCTTCAGATCGGGATCACCGGCACCTCCGGCAAGACCACCACGGCGTACCTCGTCGAGGGCGGTCTGAAGGGGGTCAGGTCCACCGGCCTGATCGGCACCGTCGAGACGCGCATCGGCGACGAGCGCATCAAGTCCGAGCGCACCACGCCCGAGGCCACCGACCTCCAGGCCCTGTTCGCGGTCATGCGCGAGCGCGGCGTCGAGGCGGTCGCCATGGAGGTCTCCAGCCACGCGCTGGTCCTCGGCCGGGTCGACGGCTGTGTCTTCGACATCGGCGTCTTCACCAACCTCAGCCCGGAACACATGGAGTTCCACTCCGACATGGAGGACTACTTCCGGGCCAAGGCACAGCTCTTCACGCCGAAACGCAGCCGTCTCGGCGTCGTCAACCTCGACGACGAGTACGGCCGCAGGCTCGCCAGGGAAGCCACGGTCCCCGTCGTCACCTACTCCGCCGAGGGCCACCCCGACGCCGACTGGCGTGCCGAGGACGTCGAAGTCGGCCCCATGGACTCGACGTTCACCGTGATCGGCCCCAAGGGCGAGCGGATCGCCGCCAGGTCGCCGCTCGCGGGCCCCTTCAACGTGGCGAACACCCTCGCCGCGATCGTCGCCCTGGCCGCGGCCGGCCTCGACCCGCAGACCGCCGCACACGGCGTCGCCGCCGTACCGGGGGTGCCGGGCCGCCTGGAGCGCGTGGACGCCGGGCAGCCCTACCTCGCCGTCGTGGACTACGCCCACAAGACCGACGCCGTCGAGTCGGTCCTCAAGGCGCTGCGCAAGGTCACCGAGGGCAGGGTGCACGTCGTGCTCGGCTGCGGGGGCGACCGCGACAGGACCAAGCGCGGGCCCATGGGCGCGGCCGTGGCCCGCCTCGCCGACACCGCCGTACTGACCTCCGACAACCCCCGCTCCGAGGATCCGCTGGCCATCCTCGCAACCATGCTCGAGGGCGCGGCGTCCGTACCGGCACACGAGCGCGGCGAGGTCCAGGTCTTCGAGGACCGGGCCGCCGCGATCGCCGCAGCCGTCGCCCGCGCGCAGCCTGGTGACACCGTGCTCGTCGCGGGCAAGGGCCACGAGCAGGGCCAGGACATCGCCGGGGTGGTCCGTCCCTTCGACGACCGCCAGGTGCTTCGAGAAGCCATCCAGAAGACCCAGGGATGAACTTGTGATCGCCCTCTCTCTCGCCGAGATCGCCTCAGTCGTCGGCGGGCAGACCCACGACATACCGGATCCGTCGGCGCAGGTGCACGGGCCCGTCGTCATCGACTCCCGGCAGGTGAAGGACGGTGCTCTGTTCGCCGCCTTCGTGGGAGAACGCGTCGACGGCCACGACTACGCCGAGCAGGCCGTCCGGGCGGGCGCGGTGGCCGTGCTGGCCCAACGCCCCGTCGGCGTGCCCGCGATCGTCGTCAAGGACGTTCAGACGGCCCTCGGCGCCCTCGCGCGCCATGTCGTACGACGGCTCGGCGCGACCCTCGTCGCCCTCACCGGCTCGGCCGGCAAGACCAGCACCAAGGACCTGATCGCCCAGGTGCTGCGCCGCAAGGCGCCGACGGTGTTCACACCGGGCTCGCTCAACAACGAGATCGGGCTGCCGCTCACCGCGCTCACCGCCACCGAGGAGACGAAGTTCCTCGTCCTGGAGATGGGCGCCCGCGGGATCGGCCACATCAGCTACCTCACGGATCTGACGCCCCCGAAGATCGGCCTGGTCCTGAACGTCGGCTCCGCCCACATCGGCGAGTTCGGCGGCCGCGAGCAGATCGCGCAGGCCAAGGGCGAGCTCGTGGAGGCCCTTCCTTCGGCACAGGAGGGCGGCGCCGCGATTCTCAACGCCGACGATCCTCTCGTACGGGCCATGGCCGCCCGTACGAAGGCGAAGGTGATCCTTTTCGGAGAGTCCGGCGAAGCGGACGTTCGCGCCGAGAACGTGCGACTCACGGACAGCGGACAGCCCGCCTTCAGCCTTCGCACACCCTCCGGTGCAAGCGAAGTGACCATGCGCCTGTACGGTGAGCACCACGTGTCGAACGCGCTCGCCGCGGCCGCCGTCGCCCATGAGCTGGGCATGTCCGCAAGTGAGATCGCCACCGCGCTCTCCGAGGCGGGCTCCCTCTCCCGCTGGCGTATGGAGGTCACCGAGCGCCCGGACGGCGTGACCATCGTCAACGACGCCTACAACGCGAACCCCGAGTCCATGCGAGCGGCCTTGCGCGCGCTCGCGGCGATGGGCAAGGGGCGGCGGACCTGGGCGGTGCTCGGCAAGATGGCCGAGCTCGGGGACGAGGCGCTCGCCGAGCACGACGCGGTCGGACGGCTCGCCGTCCGGCTCAATGTCGGCAAGCTCGTCGCGGTCGGGGGCAGGGAAGCGTCCTGGCTGCAACTGGGCGCATATAACGAGGGTTCGTGGGGTGAGGAGTCGGTGCACGTGTCCGACGCACAGGCGGCGGTCGACCTGCTGCGCAGTGAATTGCGCCCGGGAGACGTCGTCCTCGTGAAGGCGTCCCGTTCGGTCGGCCTGGAGAGCGTCGCCCAGGCGCTGCTCGACGCCGAGGGTGAGGTTGCCGCCCGATGATGAAGCAGATCCTGTTCTCAGGAGTCATCGGCCTCTTCCTGACCCTGGTCGGCACCCCGCTGCTGATCAAGCTGCTCGCGCGCAAGGGTTACGGCCAGTACATCCGGGACGACGGCCCGCGCGAGCACGCCAGCAAGCGCGGTACGCCGACCATGGGTGGTATCGCCTTCATCCTGGCGACGGTCGTCGCCTACTTCCTGTCCAAGGTCATCACCGGCTTCCCGCCCACCTACTCGGGCCTGCTGGTGCTCGGCCTGATGTGCGGCATGGGACTGGTCGGCTTCCTCGACGACTACATCAAGATCGTCAAGCGGCGTTCGCTGGGCCTGCGGGCCAAGGCGAAGATGGCAGGCCAGCTGATCGTCGGCATCAGCTTCGCGGTGCTCGCGCTGATGTTCCCGGACGCCCGCGGCAACACCCCGGCCTCCACCAAGCTGTCGTTCATCACCGACTTCGGCTGGAAGATCGGCCCGATCCTGTTCGTGGTCTGGGCGCTGTTCATGATCCTCGCGATGTCGAACGGCGTGAACCTCACCGACGGTCTGGACGGCCTCGCCACCGGCGCCTCCGTCCTCGTCTTCGGCGCCTACACGTTCATCGGCGTCTGGCAGTTCCAGGAGTCCTGCGCCAACGCGCAGACCCTCACCAACCCGGGCGCATGCTACGAGGTGCGCGACCCCCTCGACCTCGCGGTCATCGCCTCGGCGCTGATGGGCGCCTGCCTCGGCTTCCTGTGGTGGAACACCTCGCCGGCCAAGATCTTCATGGGTGACACGGGTTCGCTCGCGCTCGGCGGTGTCCTGACCGGCCTCGCGATCCTGTCCCGCACGGAGCTGCTGGTGGCCATCATGGGCGGCCTGTTCGTCCTCATCACCATGTCGGTGGTCATCCAGGTCGGCTCCTTCAAGCTCACCGGCAAGCGCGTCTTCCGCATGGCCCCGCTCCAGCACCACTTCGAACTCAAGGGCTGGTCCGAAGTCCTCGTGGTGGTCCGTTTCTGGATCATCCAGGGCATCTGTGTGATCGTCGGCCTGGGTCTCTTCTACGCGGGATGGGCAGCAGAAAAGTGACCTCCTCGGAGCACCTCGACTGGCAGGGAAAGAACGTCACCGTCGCCGGACTCGGTGTCTCCGGCATCCCGGCGGCCAAGGCGCTGCACGCGCGCGGGGCACACGTCACGGTCGTCAACGACGGCGACGACGCACGCGCGCGTGAGCAGGCCGCGGAGCTGGAGGCGCTCGGCATCACCGTCCGCCTCGGCGACGGCGGCACCCTGCCCGAGGGCACCGAACTCGTCGTCACCGCACCGGGCTGGAAGCCGGACAAGCCGCTCTTCACCGCGGCCCGTGCGGCCGGCCTGGAGATCTGGGGCGACGTGGAGCTCGCGTGGCGGCTGCGCGGCCCCGACGCGGCCCCCTGGCTCGCGGTCACCGGCACCAACGGCAAGACGACCACCACCCAGATGCTGGCGTCGATCCTGAAGGCCGCCGGGCTGCGTACCGCCGCCGTCGGCAACATCGGCGTCTCCCTGCTGGACGCGGTGCTCGGCGACGAGCAGTACGACGTCCTCGCCGTGGAGTTGTCGAGCTATCAGCTGCACTGGGCGCCCTCGCTGCGCGCCCACTCCGCCGTCGTGCTCAACCTCGCCCCCGACCATCTCGACTGGCACGGCTCCATGGAGGCGTACGCCGCCGACAAGGGCCGTGTCTACGAGGGCAATCGGGTCGCCTGCGTCTACAACGTGGCCGACAAGGCCACCGAGGACCTGGTGCGCGAGGCGGACGTCGAGGAGGGCTGCCGGGCCGTCGGCTTCACCCTCGGCACTCCCGGGCCCTCCCAACTCGGTGTCGTCGAAGGGATCCTGGTCGACCGGGCCTTCGTCGAGGACCGGCACAAGAACGCCCAGGAGCTCGCCGAGGTCTCCGACGTCGACCCGCCGGCCCCGCACAACATCGCCAACGCCCTTGCGGCGGCGGCCCTCGCACGCGCATTCGGGGTGCCCGCAAGGGCCGTACGGGACGGGCTGCGGGACTTCACCCCGGACGCCCACCGCATCTCCCACGTCGCCGACGTGGACGGGGTGGCCTATGTCGACGACTCCAAGGCCACCAACACCCATGCCGCAGAGGCCTCGTTGGCGGCCTACCAGTCGATCGTGTGGATCGCGGGCGGGCTCGCCAAGGGCGCGACCTTCGACGAGCTGGTCGCCAAGTCGGCACAGCGACTTCGCGGTGTCGTGCTCATCGGCAAGGACCGCGCCCTGATCCGTGAAGCCCTCGCGCGACACGCCCCGCAGGTACCCGTGGTGGACCTCGACCGGACCGACACTGGGGCGATGCTCGCGGCTGTCCAGGAGGCCTCACGCCTCGCCGTCGCAGGTGACACGGTGCTGCTGGCTCCGGCCTGCGCCTCGATGGATATGTTCGCCAACTACAACCAGCGCGGTGACGCGTTCGCGGAGGCGGTTCGCGAACTCGGCGCCTGACCGACGTAGCGGAGGCGTTGATGCCCAGTAGCCGGACCGGCAGGCCCCCCGTGCAGCGGGCGTCCCGGCGCCCCGCCGTCCCCCGGCAGGCGCGCGAGAACCCCGTGCAACAGCTCTACACGCGCGTGCGAAAGGCCTGGGACCGGCCGCTGACCGCCTACTACCTGATCCTCGGCGGCAGCCTGCTGATCACCGTGCTCGGCCTGGTGATGGTGTACTCGGCCTCCCAGATCACGGCCCTGCAGATGTCCTTGCCGGGATCCTTCTTCTTCCGCAAGCAGTTCCTGGCCGCCGTCATCGGCACCGTACTGCTGCTGATCGCCTCCCGGATGCCGGTCAAGCTGCACCGGGCGCTGGCCTATCCGATCCTGGCGGGCGCGGTCTTCCTGATGGCCCTGGTACAGGTGCCGGGGATAGGGATGTCGGTCAACGGCAACCAGAACTGGATCTCGCTCGGCGGCTCCTTCCAGATCCAGCCCAGCGAGTTCGGCAAGCTCGCCCTCGTACTGTGGGCGGCCGACCTGCTCGCCCGCAAGCAGGACAAGAAGCTGCTGACCCAGTGGAAGCACATGCTGGTGCCGCTCGTCCCGGTCGCCTTCCTGCTGCTCGGGCTGATCATGCTCGGCGGCGACATGGGTACGGCGATCATCCTGACCGCGATCCTGTTCGGCCTGCTGTGGCTGGCGGGGGCCCCGACCCGGCTGTTCGTCGGGGTGCTGTCGATCGCCGGGCTGATCGGGATGATCCTCATCAAGACCAGCCCCAACCGCATGGCCCGGCTCGCCTGCATCGGCGCCACCGAGCCCAAGTCGGGGGCCGCCGACTGCTGGCAGGCCGTGCACGGCATCTATGCCCTCGCATCTGGCGGAATCTTTGGCTCCGGGCTCGGCGCGAGTGTGGAAAAATGGGGTCAACTCCCCGAAGCCCACACCGACTTCATCTTCGCCGTCACCGGTGAGGAACTGGGCCTCGCGGGGACGCTGTCGGTACTCGCTCTCTTCGCGGCTCTAGGCTATGCGGGTATCCGCGTGGCCGGACGCACGGAGGACCCCTTCGTGAGGTATGCCGCGGGAGGTGTGACCACCTGGATCACCGCTCAGGCGGTGATCAACATCGGTGCGGTGCTCGGTCTGCTGCCGATCGCCGGTGTCCCACTCCCGCTGTTCTCCTACGGAGGGTCCGCCCTGCTGCCGACCATGTTCGCCATCGGGCTGCTGATCGCGTTCGCGCGTGACGATCCCGCCGCGCGGATGGCGCTTTCGATGCGGCAACCCCGCTTTGGTAGAAAGCGGGCGGGAGGCGCCGTGCCGGCACGGGGGCCTCGGAGATGGAACACGATGCGACGGCGCGCCCCATCGGCGCGTTCGTCCGGAGAGCGGTGAATTTCGGTGCATGTCGTACTCGCCGGTGGGGGGACCGCCGGCCACATCGAGCCCGCGCTCGCCCTCGCGGACGCCCTGCGCAGGCAGGACCCGACCGTGGGGATCACGGCCCTGGGCACGGAACGGGGCCTGGAGACCAAGCTCGTCCCACAGCGCGGCTACGAGCTCGCGCTCATCCCGGCCGTCCCGCTGCCCCGTAAGCCGACCCCGGAGCTGATCACCGTGCCGGGCCGGCTGCGCGGCACGATCAAGGCCACCGAGCAGATCCTGGAGCGCACCAAGGCCGACGCCGTCGTCGGCTTCGGCGGCTATGTGGCGCTGCCCGCCTACCTCGCCGCCAAGCGGCTCGGGGTGCCGATCGTGGTCCACGAGGCCAACGCCCGCCCCGGTCTCGCCAACAAGATCGGCTCCCGGTACGCCGCCCAGGTCGCCGTGGCCACGCCGGACAGCAAGCTGCGCAACTCCCGTTACATCGGCATCCCGCTGCGCCACACCATCGCCACCCTGGACCGGGCCGCCGTCCGCCCCGAGGCCCGGCACATGTTCGGCCTCGACCCGAACCTGCCGACCCTGCTGGTCTCCGGCGGCTCGCAGGGCGCCCGGCGCCTCAACGAGGTCGTCCAGCAGGTCGCGCCCTGGCTCCAGCAGGCCGGGATCCAGATCCTGCACGCGGTCGGCCCGAAGAACGAACTGCCGCATGTACAGCAGATGCCGGGAATGCCCCCCTACATCCCGGTAAGTTATCTGGACCGGATGGACCTCGCGTATGCCGCGGCCGACATGATGCTCTGCCGTGCGGGCGCGATGACCGTCGCCGAACTCTCCGCCGTCGGGCTCCCGGCCGCCTACGTCCCGCTGCCCATCGGCAACGGCGAACAGCGGCTGAACGCCCAGCCGGTGGTCAAGGCCGGCGGCGGACTGCTGGTCGACGACGCGGAACTGACACCCGACTGGGTACGGGGCAACGTCCTGCCCGTGCTCGCCGATCCGCACCGGCTGTACGAGATGTCCCGCGCCGCCGCCGAGTTCGGCCGCCGGGACGCCGACGAGCTGCTCGTCGCCATGGTGTACGAGGCGATCGCCTCGCACCGACGCCAGTAGCCAGGAAGAGGGAGTGCGCGTGGCCGGATCGACGACCGCCGAGCGCGGTGAACGCCAGCAGGAGTCGTCCGGCCCGCCACCCGCCCGGCGGTTGAGGGTGCGTCGGCTTCGTATGATCATCATCCTCGCCGTGGCGCTCGCACTTCTCTCCGCGGGCGCCGTCTGGCTGTTGTACGGGTCCCCGTGGCTCCGTGTCGAACGCGTGTCGGTCTCGGGAACCCTGGTGCTGACTCCGGAACAGGTCCGCGAAGCCGCCGACGTCCCGCTCGGCTCGCCGCTGATTTCCGTCGACACCGATGCGATCGAGGCACGACTGCGCCGGAAATTGCCCCGAATTGACTCAGTTGATGTCGCTCGCTCCTGGCCCCACGGAATCGGGCTGAAAGTGACTGAGCGTACTCCGGTTCTGCTTGTCCAAAAGGGCGGAAACTTTGTCGAAGTGGACGATGAAGGTGTCCGGTTCGCCACGGTTTCCGTAGCCCCGAAAGGCGTCCCCGTACTGGAATTGGCGCTCTCCCGGCCGGACTCCCGCGCCGCGAGCCTGCGCCGTTTCGGCGAGGCCCGGCTGGTGCGGGAAGCGGTGCTCGTGGCGGGTGACATTCCGGTCGACGTCGCGCGCGCGACCCGTTCCGTCAAGGTGCGTTCGTATGACGACATCTCGCTGGAGTTGAGGGGAGGTCGTACCGTCGCCTGGGGAAGCAGCGAGAAGGGCGCCGCGAAGGCCCGTACGCTCACTGCTCTCGTCAAAGCCGCCCCGGATGCCCGGCACTTCGACGTCAGCGTCCCCACAGCCCCTGCGTCATCGGGGAGTTGACGCACATCAGCGCAGGCCAGCACCCTGGTTGGGCAGCGCTACGGCTGATCACATAGGGTGAAAAGAAAAACGGGAGGTTCGGCGTGTTCGTTGAACGTGCGCCACTTGTCGACTTAGTGTCCTGTTCAGAAGACTCCAGGGAACAGACACACTGGTAACCCTAAACTTCAGCGTTAGGGTTCGGGTCGGCGCTACGGACCGTCCCATTCGGCATCAGTCGACGGATCGCGAGGCAGCAGTGCTTCGTCGGTTCGGCGACACGTAACTCGAGGCGAGAGGCCTTCGACGTGGCAGCACCGCAGAACTACCTCGCAGTCATCAAAGTCATCGGTGTCGGCGGCGGTGGTGTCAATGCCATCAACCGGATGATCGAGGTCGGTCTCAAGGGCGTCGAGTTCATCGCCATCAACACCGACGCGCAGGCGCTGTTGATGAGCGACGCCGACGTCAAACTCGACGTCGGCCGCGAACTCACCCGCGGACTCGGCGCCGGAGCCAACCCGGCCGTGGGCCGCAAGGCCGCCGAGGACCACCGCGAGGAGATCGAGGAGGTCCTCAAGGGGGCCGACATGGTCTTCGTGACGGCCGGTGAAGGCGGCGGCACCGGCACCGGCGGCGCGCCCGTCGTGGCCAACATCGCACGCACCCTGGGCGCCCTCACCATCGGCGTGGTCACCCGCCCCTTCACCTTCGAGGGCCGGCGCCGCGCCAACCAGGCCGAGGACGGCATCGCGGAACTCCGCGAAGAGGTCGACACCCTCATCGTCATCCCCAACGACCGGCTGCTGTCCATCTCGGACCGCCAGGTCTCGGTCCTCGACGCCTTCAAGTCGGCCGACCAGGTCCTGCTCTCCGGTGTCCAGGGCATCACCGACCTCATCACCACGCCCGGTCTGATCAACCTCGACTTCGCCGACGTCAAGTCGGTCATGTCCGAGGCCGGTTCGGCGCTCATGGGCATCGGCTCGGCCCGCGGCGACGACCGCGCGGTGGCCGCCGCCGAGATGGCGATCTCCTCGCCGCTGCTCGAGGCGTCCATCGACGGCGCCCGGGGCGTGCTGCTCTCCATCTCGGGCGGCAGCGACCTCGGCCTGTTCGAGATCAACGAAGCGGCCCAGCTGGTCAGCGAGGCCGCCCACCCCGAGGCCAACATCATCTTCGGCGCGGTCATCGACGACGCCCTCGGCGACGAGGTCCGCGTCACCGTGATCGCGGCCGGCTTCGACGGGGGCCAGCCGCCCGCCCGCCGTGAGACGGTCATGGGTTCCTCCTCGGCCCCGGCCCGCCGCGAGGAGCCCACTCCGGTACGGCAGACCGAGAGCCGTCCGTCCTTCGGCTCGCTCGGCAGCGTCACGCCGAAGGAGGACCCGGAGCCGGCGCCCGAGCCGGTCGCCGACCTCCCGGTCGCCCCGCCCGTCCCGCCGTCCCGGAGCTACTCGGACAGCGCGGCCGAGGAGCTGGACGTGCCGGACTTCCTGAAGTGATAGGACAGCTCGAGAGCGTGAGCGGCGCGCACTTCGCCTTCACCGACCGGTGGGGCGGGGTGAGCGCCGCTCCGTATGAGGAGCTCAACCTCGGCGGGGCGGTCGGCGACGACCCCGCGGCCGTGCGGACCAACCGCGAACTGGCCGCCAAGTCGCTCGGTCTCGACCCGGCCCGGGTGGTCTGGATGAACCAGGTGCACGGGGCGGACGTCGTGGTGGTCTCGGAGCCGTGGGACGACAGGCCGGTGCCCCGGGTCGACGCGGTCGTCACCGCCGAACGCGGTCTCGCCCTCGCCGTCCTCACCGCCGACTGCACCCCGGTGCTGCTCGCCGACCCGGTCGCCGGGATCGCCGCGGCGGCGCACGCGGGCCGGCCCGGCATGGTCGCCGGAGTCGTCCCGGCCGCGCTACGCGCGATGACCGAACTCGGCGCCGACCCCGCCCGGATCGTCGCCCGCACCGGACCCGCCGTCTGCGGTCGGTGCTACGAAGTGCCCGAGGAGATGCGGGCCGCCGTCACCGTCGTCGAACCCGCGGCGCACTCCGAAACGAGCTGGGGCACTCCCGCGGTCGACGTGACCGCCGGAGTGCACGCGCAGCTCGACCGGCTCGGGGTGCGCGACCGGCAGCAGTCGCCGGCGTGCACGCTGGAGTCGGACGACCACTTCTCGTACCGCCGCGATCGCACCACGGGGCGACTCGCGGGATATGTCTGGCTGGACTGATCGGGCATGACGGACCGCAAGGACGAACTCGCCGCGAATCTGGCGAAGGTGGAGGCGCGCATCGCCGCCGCGTGTGCGGCCGCCGGGCGCAGGCGGGAAGAGGTGACCCTCATCGTGGTCACCAAGACCTACCCCGCGAGCGATGTGCGGATCCTCGCCGAGCTCGGGGTGCGCCACGTCGCCGAGAACAAGGACCAGGACGCGGCGCCCAAGGCCGCCGAATGCTCGGATCTGCCCCTTGCTTGGCACTTTGTTGGTCAACTGCAGACCAACAAGGTGCGATCTGTTGTGGGTTACGCGGATCTCGTGCAGTCCGTCGATCGTTCGAAGTTGGTGACGGCTCTCTCCAGGGAGGCCGTGAAGGCCGAGCGCGAGGTGGGCTGCCTGATCCAGGTCGCTCTCGACGCCGGTTCGAGCGAGCGAGGGGAGCGGGGTGGCGTGGCGCCGGGCGGAATCGAGGAGTTGGCCGCTCTCGTGGCCGGGGCTCCGGGGTTGCGGCTCGACGGGTTGATGACCGTCGCGCCGCTCACCGGGGAGTACGCGGGACGCGAACAGGCGGCGTTCGAGCGGTTGATGGATTTGTCGACTGACCTGCGCAGAGTCCATCCGGCTGCGAACATGGTCTCCGCAGGTATGAGTGCGGACCTCGAACAGGCCGTGGCAGCGGGAGCGACACATGTGCGCGTCGGCACCGCGGTACTCGGAGTCCGCTCCAGGCTCGGGTAACGTCGCCAGGAAGTCGGACCACAGCAGAAAATATGGTCATTACCGCCGAAAGGCGGTCATAACGACCTCGTGGATCGCGGGCACTTGGCAGTCGTCAGCCGATCCACCACAGAGCGGAGGACTCAGAGAATGGCCGGCGCGATGCGCAAGATGGCGGTCTACCTCGGCCTCGTGGAGGACGATGGGTACGACGGCCGCGGTTTCGACCCCGACGACGACTTCGAACCGGAACTCGACCCGGAGCCCGAGCGGGACCGCCGACGGCATGAGCCGTCTCACCAGTCACATCAGGCACTTCAGCCTGAAAGGGACGAATCGGTCAGAGTTGTGCAGTCCTCGGTGCCGCGCGACCCGGTGCCCCGATCCTCTTCGCTCGCCGCGGAATCGGTGCGTCCGGCGCGCATCGCGCCCGTGGCATCCATCACACAAGAGCGCGCAAGCCTGGAGAAGAACGCACCGGTGATCATGCCCAAGGTCGTGTCGGAACGAGAGCCTTACCGGATCACCACACTTCACCCCCGGACCTACAACGAGGCCCGTACCATCGGGGAACACTTCCGTGAGGGCACCCCGGTGATCATGAATCTGACTGAGATGGATGACACAGACGCCAAGCGACTTGTCGACTTTGCGGCCGGTTTGGTGTTTGGTCTTCACGGCAGCATCGAGCGGGTGACGCAGAAGGTGTTCCTGTTGTCGCCTGCTAACGTCGATGTCACGGCGGAGGACAAGGCCCGCATCGCAGAGGGCGGGTTCTTCAACCAGAGCTGAGAAGCAACAACCGGAACGAAGTACGAACAGGGGAGAGGGAAAGACAGACCATGAGCGTGTTCGCGCAGGTGATCTACATCGCGCTGATGGTGTTCCTCATCGTGCTCATCTTCCGATTGGTCATGGACTACGTCTTCCAGTTCGCCCGCTCGTGGCAACCCGGCAAGGCGATGGTGGTCGTTCTGGAGGCCACCTACACTGTCACCGATCCACCGTTGAAGCTTCTGCGGCGGTTCATTCCGCCGCTGCGTCTCGGGGGCGTGGCGCTCGACCTGTCCTTCTTCGTGCTGATGATCATCGTCTACATCCTCATCTCCATCACGGGAAACCTGGCGAGGTGACTGTGGACGATACGGTCTTGCCGACTGCCGATGACTACGTTGAGGTGAAGAGATGCCGTTGACCCCCGAGGACGTGCGGAACAAGCAGTTCACGACCGTCCGCCTCCGAGAAGGCTATGACGAGGACGAGGTCGATGCCTTCCTCGACGAGGTCGAAGCCGAACTGACGCGCCTGCTGCGCGAGAACGAGGACCTGCGCGCCAAGCTGGCCGCGGCGACGCGTGCTGCCGCCCAGAACCAGCAGAACATGCGCAAGCCTCCGGAGCAGCAGGACCAGCAGCAGGGTGGCATGCCCGGACAGGGAATGCCGCAGCAGGGTATGCGCGGGCCCGGTCCCGGCGGCCCCGTACCGGCCGGCATATCCGGTCCGCCGCAGCAGCAGATGGGCGGCCCCATGGGTGGCCCGCCCCAGCTGCCGAGCGGTGCGCCGCAGCTGCCCGCCGGTCCCGGCGGTGGCCAGGGCGGCCCGCAGGGTCCCGGCCAGATGGGCCAGGGCCCCATGGGTCAGGGTCCGATGGGACAAGGCCAGATGGGTCAAGGCCAGATGGGCCAGGGTCAGTTGGGTCAGGGCCAGATGGGCCAAGGCCCCATGGGTCAGGGCACCATGGGCGGTCAGCCCATGCAGCAGCAGATGGGTGGCCCGATGGGCGGCCCCATGGGCGGTCCGATGGGCGGCCCCGGTCAGGGCCCCGGTGGCGACAGCGCCGCCCGAGTCCTGTCGCTGGCCCAGCAGACCGCCGACCAGGCGATCGCCGAGGCCCGTTCCGAGGCCAACAAGATCGTCGGCGAGGCGCGTTCGCGTGCCGAGGGTCTCGAGCGTGACGCCCGTGCCAAGGCGGATGCCCTGGAGCGGGACGCGCAGGAGAAGCACCGCGTCGCGATGGGCTCCCTGGAGTCCGCCCGCGCCACGCTGGAGCGCAAGGTCGAGGACCTGCGCGGCTTCGAGCGCGAGTACCGCACGCGTCTGAAGTCGTACCTGGAATCGCAGCTGCGTCAGCTGGAGACCCAGGCCGACGACTCGCTGGCCCCGCCGCGTGCCCAGGCCGCTGCGTCGCTGCCGCCGTCCCCGGCGCCCTCCATGGCTCCGGCCGGTGCGAGCGCGCCGTCGTACGGTGGCAACCAGGGCATGGGTGGCGGTCCTTCGCCGGCCGGCCCGTCGTACGGCGGCCAGCAGCAGATGTCGCCCGCGATGACCCAGCCGATGGCGCCGGTACGGCCGCAGGGCCCCGGTCCGATGGGGCAGGCTCCCTCGCCCATGCGTGGCTTCCTCATCGACGAGGACGACAACTGACGGCCTCTAGTACGCCTTAGGCGTCGGCAGCGTTCAGGGCGGGGCCCCGGATTTCGATCCGGGGCCCCGCCCTTTCGCTGCGCCGGCTTGAGCCGGGCGCCTATGGATGTGCCTCGTGGTGTCTTCTGGCGAGTGCGGGCTCGCTGTGGCCGGTCGCGCCCCGCGGCGGGGCCGCTAATGTCACAGCCCCGCGCCCCTTTCGGGTGGGTGCGATGGACGTGCCCCAGGGGGCGCGGGGAACTGGGCCTTACGCCTTGCGCAGTCGGAACGTCAGGGACAGGCCCTCGTCGGTGAACGGGGTGCCGTAGGTGTCGTCCGCCTCGCCCTGGGCGAAGTCCGTGGCCAGGACCTCGTCGGAGATCAGAGGCGTGTGCTCGGACAGGGCCGCGATCACGGCCGGGTCCGTGGCCGTCCAGCGCAGCGCGATGCGGTCGGCCACGTCGAGGCCGCTGTTCTTGCGGGCCTCCTGGATCAGGCGGATCGCGTCACGGGCCAGGCCCGCTCGGCGCAGCTCCTCCGTGATCTCCAGGTCCAGGGCCACCGTCGCCCCGGAGTCGGACGCCACCGACCAGCCCTCGCGCGGGGTCTCCGTGATGATCACCTCGTCGGGGGCGAGCGTGATCGTCTCGCCGTCGACCTCCACCGAGGCCCTGCCCTCGCGCAGGGCCAGCGAGAGCGCGGCCGCGTCGGCGTTCGCGACGGCCTTGGCCACGTCCTGGACGCGCTTGCCGAAACGCTTGCCCAGCGCGCGGAAGTTGGCCTTCGCCGTGGTGTCGACCAGGCTCCCGCCGACCTCGCTGAGGGAGGCGAGCGCGCTCACGTTGAGCTCCTCCGTGATCTGCGCGTGCAGCTCAGGGTCGAGGGAGCCGAAGCCGGTCGCGGCGATGAGCGCCCGGGACAGCGGCTGACGGGTCTTCACACCCGACTCCGCGCGCGTGGCACGGCCCAGCTCGACGAGCCGGCGCACCAGGACCATCTGCCGGGACAGCTCCGGGTCGATGGCGGAGAGGTCCGCCTCCGGCCAGGAGGCCAGGTGCACCGACTCCGGGGCACCCGGGGTGACCGGCACGACCAGGTCCTGCCAGACCCGCTCGGTGATGAACGGGGTCAGCGGGGCCATCAGCTGGGTGACCGTCTCGACGACCTCGTGCAGGGTGCGCAGCGCGGCCTTGTCGCCCTGCCAGAAGCGGCGCCGGGACCGGCGTACGTACCAGTTGGACAGGTCGTCGACGAACGCCGACAGGAGCTTGCCGGCGCGCTGGGTGTCGTACGACTCCAGGGACTGGGTCACCT
The DNA here is from genome assembly GCF_042880295.1 of Streptomyces sp. NPDC058307. NCBI lineage: Bacteria > Bacillati > Actinomycetota > Actinomycetes > Kitasatosporales > Streptomycetaceae > Streptomyces > Streptomyces sp. NPDC058307. The sequence continues at coordinate 104,256 of NZ_JBHVYZ010000007.1, read as the reverse complement.
GGTCGGTCAGGGCGTGCAGTTCGGACAGCAGCCAGCGGTCCAGGATGGGGCGGTCGGCCGGGGCCGGGTCCGCCTCGCTGGGCGCCCAGCCGGACGTACGGGCGTACAGGGCCTGGAAGGCGACCGTGTTCCAGTAGGTGAGGAGGGTCTTCCGCACCACCTCCTGGATCGTGCCGTGGCCGACGCGGCGGGCCGCCCACGGGGAGCCGCCGGCCGCCATGAACCAGCGCACCGCGTCCGCGCCGTGCCGGTCCATCAGCGGGATGGGCTCCAGGGTGTTGCCCAGGTGCTTGGACATCTTGCGGCCGTCCTCGGCGAGGATGTGGCCGAGGCAGACGACGTTCTCGTACGACGACTTGTCGAAGACCAGGGTGCCGACGGCCATCAGCGTGTAGAACCAGCCGCGCGTCTGGTCGATGGCCTCGGAGATGAACTGCGCCGGGTAGCGGGACTCGAACAGTTCCTTGTTCTTGTACGGGTAGCCCCACTGCGCGAACGGCATCGAACCCGAGTCGTACCAGGCGTCGATGACCTCCGGCACGCGCGTGGCCGTCTTCCGGCAGCCGTCGTGGCGGCAGGCGAAGGTGACCTCGTCGATGTACGGGCGGTGCGGGTCCAGGCCCGACTGGTCCGTGCCGGTCAGTTCGGTGAGCTCCGCGCGGGAGCCGACGACGGTGAGGTGGTCGTCCTCGCAGCGCCAGATCGGCAGCGGGGTGCCCCAGTAGCGGTTGCGGGACAGCGCCCAGTCGATGTTGTTCTGCAGCCAGTCGCCGAAGCGGCCGTGCTTCACCGTCTCGGGGAACCAGTTGGTGTTCTCGTTCTCCTGGAGGAGGCGGTCCTTGACGGCGGTGGTCCGGATGTACCAGGAGGGCTGCGCGTAGTAGAGGAGCGCGGTGTGGCAGCGCCAGCAGTGCGGGTAGCTGTGCTCGTACGGGATGTGCTTGAAGAGGAGGCCGCGCTGCTGGAGGTCCTCGGTGAGCTTTTCGTCCGCCTTCTTGAAGAAGACGCCGCCGACCAGGGGGACGTCCTGCTCGAACGTGCCGTCCCGGCGGACCGGGTTCACGACGGGCAGGCCGTAGGCGCGGCAGACCTTGAGGTCGTCCTCACCGAAGGCGGGGGACTGGTGGACCAGGCCCGTACCGTCCTCGGTCGTGACGTACTCGGCGTTGACCACGTAGTGGGCCGGCTCCGGGAACTCCACGAGCTCGAACGGACGTTGATAGGACCAGCGCTCCATCTCGGCACCGGTGAAGGACTGGCCGGTGGTCTCCCAGCCCTCGCCGAGCGCCTTGGCGAGCAGCGGCTCGGCGACGACGAGCTTCTCCTCGCCGTCGGTCGCGACGACGTAGGTGACCTCCGGGTGCGCGGCGACCGCCGTGTTGGACACCAGGGTCCAGGGGGTCGTCGTCCACACCAGGAGCGCGGCCTGGCCGGCGAGCGGACCGGAGGTGAGCGGGAAACGGACGTACACGGAAGGGTCGACGATCGTCTCGTAGCCCTGCGCCAGCTCGTGGTCGGACAGGCCGGTCTCGTCGCGGGGGCACCAGGGGGCCACGCGGTAGTCCTGGACCAGCAGGCCCTTGTTGAAGATCTCCTTGAGCGACCACCAGACGGACTCGATGTACTCCGGGTCCATCGTGCGGTACGGGTCCTGGAGGTCGGTCCAATAGCCCATGCGGGTCGTGAGCGCCTCGAAGGCGTCGGTGTGGCGGGTCACCGACTCGCGGCACTTGGCGTTGAACTCGGCGATGCCGTACGCCTCGATGTCCTTCTTGCCGGTGAAGCCGAGCTCCTTCTCGACCGCCAGCTCCACCGGGAGGCCGTGGCAGTCCCAGCCGGCCTTGCGGGCCACGTGGTAGCCGCGCATGGTGCGGAAGCGGGGGAAGACGTCCTTGAAGACGCGCGCCTCGATGTGGTGGGCGCCCGGCATGCCGTTGGCGGTGGGCGGGCCCTCGTAGAACACCCACTCGGGGCGGCCCTCGGACTGCTCCAGGGTCTTGGCGAAGATCTTCTGCTCGCGCCAGAAGTCGAGCACCGCGTGCTCGAGCGCGGGCAGGTCCACCTGGGCGGGCACCTGGCGGTACTGCGTCATCAGTCTTCCTCCGGCGGATGTGCTGCCTTCCGTCCGGAGGGACGAGAGTCCGTGCGCCGGTTTCGACGCGCTCCCGCGGTACCACCCTCCTTGGCCCGCCAACACGTGGTGTGCGTCGGTGAGCCCCCTCATTGGGATGCGATGCCGGGTCTACGGCCCCTGCGGGCTTTCTTCCGGCGGCTCCGGGGTGATCTTCACGTCGCGCTCGCCCCCGGGCTTCCACCGTCCCCGGGTCGCTCTGGGCTGCGTACGCCGCTACTCGTCCCCATCCACGCTTTTCGCTCCGCCCAGTGTACGGCGCCCCGGGGACAGCGGCCGACCGGTTTTCCGGGGCCGGGCGCGGAGGTCGCCGCAGGGCGTGGGGTGACCCGAATGGAGCGGCAGGGCGGTTCGGATTCCGGGACGAACGGTCCGGCGGATTACCCGGCGGGGAGCTGGGCACAACGCATGCATGCTTCCCGCCCCACGCGCGCGGGGCGGGCGGATCGGGCGGCGTGCCCCGTTGCCGCGGGACTCCAGTCGATTTATCGTCCCAGCACGATTCGCGAGCAAGATCACAATATGTGAAGGGGCCGCGGCATGGTGGCGAAGAAGACCGCCGTACAGCAGTCGGCGTCGGGCCGGTCCACCCATGCCCGTGCCTCCGGCGGCGAGGCCAAGGACGCGGGCGGAAAGAAGAGTGCGCGCGCGGTGCCGTCCGGCAAGGAAGCGGCGGCCAAGGCCGTGAAGGCGGTCGGAGCGGCGGCGAAGAGCGTCGCGAAGAAGACGCCGCTCCGGAAGACGAGCGGCGCCAGGAAGGCCCCGGCTTCCCGGGCGGCTCCCGGCGGCCGGGGGACCGCGGGGGAGGAGGCCCCGGCCGGGAGACCGGCGGCCGAGCCGCCCGTCGGCGGGACGACGGAGACGACCAAGGGTGTCGGCAAGGCTTCGGTGACGAAGAGGGCAGCGGTCGGGAAGAAGAGCGCGGGTACGAAAACGGCTGCGGCCACGAAGAAGGCTGCGGCTACGAAGAAGGCGGCGGTGAAGAAGAAGACCGTCGGCAAGAAGGCTGGGGTCACGGAGAAGGCGGTCGGTCGAAAGGCGGTCACCGAAAACGGGGTCGGCAGGGAGGGGGTCGGTCGAAAGGCTGCGGTCGCGGAGAAGGCGGTCGGCAAGGAGGCTGTCGATAAGAACGCCGCGGACACCGAGAAGGCGGTCGCCGAGAAGTCCGCGGCCGCCAAGAAGACCTCGGCCACGAGGAAGAAGGCGGTCACGAAGAAGAGCGCGGCCAAGAGCACGGTTGCGACGAAGGCCGCTGCCGAGAACAGGGCCGCAGCCAAGAGTGCGGGCGTGATGGAGAGGGGGGCTGCGGCGAAGGACCCGGTCAAGAGCAAGGCTGGAAAGAAGGCTGCCGTCGAGAACAGGGCCGTGGCCAAGAGCGCGGGTGCGACGGAGGCCGCGGCCAAGAGCACGCCCGCGACGAAGGACGC
>NZ_JBHVYZ010000007.1:90164-100600 GCF_042880295.1 Streptomyces sp. NPDC058307 | reverse complement strand
CAAGAGCGCGGGTGCGACGGAGGCCGCGGCCAAGAGCACGCCCGCGACGAAGGACGCCTCCAGGAGCACGTCCGCGACGAAGAGGGCGGTCGAGAGTACGGCTGCGACGAGGACCGCCGCCGAGAACGTGGCCGGGGCCAGGAGCCCGGGCGTGGCGGAGGGCGCGGACAAGAACACGCCGGCGACGAAGGCCGCGGCCAAGCGCACAGGCGTCACGAAGGGCACGGGCAAGGATCCGGCCGCGACGAAGACCGCCTCCAAGAACCCGGACGTGACGAAGAGCGCGGCCACGGACACGGCTGTGGGCGAGGCCGTGGGGAAGAAGACCGTCGGAGAGGACACCGCGGTCGAGGAGACGGTCGCCACGGAGGCCGGGGTCCCGAAGGGGGACGCCGGGCAGGGCACCTCCGGGAAGAAGACCCTCAAGAAGAGGGCGGCCGGGAAGAGCACGGCCCACAAGGCGGGCGCGGCGAAGACCGCGAAGCAGACGGGAGCCACGACGGTGGTTGCGAAGAAGACCCCTGGCACGGCCACAGCGGCGAAGACAGCCCTACCCAACGCGCGTGTCGCCGCGGTGGAGCCCGGCGAACTCGCGGTGCGCCCCGGTGAGGATCCGTGGACGCCCGAAGAGGTCGAGGAGGCCCGCGCGGAGCTGACGGCCGAGGCTCTGCGGCTGCGCACCGAGATCTCCGCGTCCGAGGAGTCCCTGGTGGGGCTGATGCGGGACTCCGGGGACGGCGCGGGCGACGACCAGGCCGACACCGGGACAAAGAACATCACGCGCGAGAGCGAGATGGCCCTCGCGGCCAACGCGCGCGAGATGCTCCTGCAGACCGAACGCGCCCTGGGGCGTCTCGACGCCGGCACCTACGGCCTGTGCGAGAACTGCGGCAATCCCATCGGCAAGGCACGCATGCAGGCCTTCCCCCGGGCAACCCTGTGCGTGGAGTGCAAGCAGAAGCAGGAACGCCGGTACTGAGGGTCCTGGGAGGCGTGTCGTACCCTCGTCCTCAGTCAGGTACCTAGGTCGAGGGACTCACGTGGCAGAGGCGGAGCGCATCATCGGTACGCCGGATACCCCAGAGACGGCGGGGGCCGAGCCGGAGCAGCACCAGACGGCGCGGCCCAGGGGCAGGCGCCGTATCGCGGTGCTGTTCACGGTGGCCGCCTTCGCGTACGCCCTCGACCTGGTCAGCAAGATGCTCGTGGTCGCCAGGCTGGAGCATCACGAGCCGATCGAGGTCGCCGGTGACTGGCTGAAGCTCGAGGCGATCCGCAACGCGGGCGCGGCCTTCGGCTTCGGCGAGGCCTTCACCGTGATCTTCACGGTGATCGCGGCGGCTGTGATCGTGGTCATCGCCCGGCTCGCCCGCAAGCTCTACAGCCTGCCCTGGGCGATCGCGCTCGGGCTGCTGCTCGGCGGCGCGCTCGGCAACCTCACCGACCGGCTCTTCCGTTCGCCCGGCGTCTTCGAGGGCGCGGTCGTCGACTTCATCGCGCCCAAGCACTTCGCGGTCTTCAACCTCGCCGACTCGGCGATCGTGTGCGGCGGCATCCTGATCGTGCTGCTGTCCTTCAAGGGCCTCGATCCGGACGGGACCGTCCACAAGGACTGAGCGCGCGGTCGGGGCTGTCTCACCCGTCCGGCATACTCGACGGGTGAGCACCATTCCCGAGATCCGCACCCTGCCCGTGCCCGACGGCCTGGAGGGCGAGCGTGTCGACGCCGCCATCTCCCGCATGTTCGGCTTCTCCCGTACCAAGGCGGCCGAGCTCGCCGCCTCGGGGAAGGTCACGGTCGACGGGTCGGTGGTCGGGAAGTCCGAGCGGGTGCACGGCGGGGCCTGGATGGAGGTCGAGATGCCGCAGGCGCCCGCGCCCGTGCAGCTCGTCGCCGAGCCGGTCGAGGGCATGGAGATCGTCCATGACGACGACGACATCGTCGTGATCGTCAAGCCGGTCGGGGTGGCCGCGCACCCGTCGCCGGGCTGGACCGGGACGACCGTGATCGGCGGGCTCGCCGCCGCCGGGTACCGCATCTCCACCTCCGGTGCCGCCGAGCGCCAGGGCATCGTGCACCGGCTCGATGTGGGCACCTCGGGCCTGATGGTCGTGGCGAAGTCGGAGCGGGCGTACACCTCGCTCAAGCGGCAGTTCAAGGAGCGCACGGTCGACAAGCGGTACCACACGCTCGTCCAGGGCCACCCGGACCCGACCAGCGGCACCATCGACGCGCCCATCGGCCGCCACCCCCAGCACGACTACAAGTGGGCGGTCACCGCCGAGGGCAAGCCGTCCGTCACGCACTACGACCTCATCGAGGCGTTCCGCGCGGCCTCCCTGCTGGATGTGAAGCTGGAGACCGGGCGCACCCACCAGATCCGCGTCCACATGGCGGCCCACCGGCACCCCTGCGTCGGCGACCTGACGTACGGCGCCGACCCGACGCTCGCCAAGCGGCTGCGGCTGACCCGGCAGTGGCTGCACGCGGTGCGGCTCGGCTTCGAGCACCCCGGGGACGGGGAGTGGGTGGAGTTCGCGAGCGGCTATCCGGAGGACCTCCAGCAGGCCCTGGACCTGGTGCGCGAGGAGACCTACGGGTGAGCACGCACGCGTACGCGGTGCGGGTCGCCGAGGACCCCGCCGACCGTGAGGCCTGCTTCGCGGTGCGCAAGGAGGTCTTCGTCGGCGAGCAGGGCGTGCCCGAGGACATCGAGTACGACGCCTACGACGCCGTAGCGGTGCATGTGCTGGCCGTGCGCGAGGACGGGGTGCCGCTCGGGACCGGGCGGCTGCTGTTCGGCGAGGCGGCGGCCGGGAAGACCGGCGGTGACGCGTCGGTGGGGTCGCTGGGGCGGCTTGCCGTGACCCGGGAGGCGCGCGGGCTCGGGGTGGGGGCCGCGCTCGTACGGGCCGTCGAGGAGGCGGCACGCGCGCGTGGGCTGACGGCTGTGGACCTGCACGCCCAGACGCATGCGCTGGGGTTCTACGAGCGGCTCGGGTACGTGGCGTACGGGCCGGAGTTCCCGGACGCGGGGATACCGCACCGGGCCATGCGGCGGGTTCTCTGACGGTCCGCGGGAGCGGCGGTCGGGAGGGTTCGGGCGTTTTGCGGGCAGACTGAAGGGACCGTTGGTTCGTCGATCTGCCCCGGAGTCCTGACCGTGGATCAGTTGGCCCTGTTGTTCGTGTTGTTGCTGGGGGCTCTGATCAGTGTCCCGGTGGGGGACCGGTTCGGGTTGCCGGCGCCGGTGCTGATGACCCTGCTCGGCATAGTGCTCGCGGTGCTGGACTTCGTACCGAATGTCGACATCCCGCCCGAGCTGATCCTGCCCATCCTGTTGCCGCCGCTGCTCTACGCGGCGGTGCGGCGCACCTCCTGGCGCCAGTTCGCGGCCAACAAGCGGCCGATCTTCCTGCTCGCCGTCGCGCTCGTCTTCGTGACCACCCTGTGTGTCGCCGTCGTCGCCCACGCGATCGTGCCGGGGCTGCCGATCGCCGCCGCCGTCGCACTCGGCGCGCTGGTCGCCCCGCCCGACCCGGTCGCCGCGACCGCCGTCGCCGGCCAACTCGGGCTGCCCCGCAGGCTGGTGTCCATCCTGGAGGGCGAGGGGCTCTTCAACGACGTGACGGCGATCGTGCTCTACCACGTGGCCGTCGCCGCCGCGGTGAGCGGCTCGTTCAAGCCCGGCGAGGCCGTCTTCGAACTGGTGCTCTCCGCCGTGGTCGCCGTCGCTGTGGGCCTCGTGCTGGGCTGGGGCGCCAACAAGCTGATGGATCTGCTGGGCGACGCCACCCTCCAGATCGGGCTGACGGTGCTCGTGCCGTACGCCTCCTATGTGCTCGCCGAGGAGCTCCACGGCTCCGGTGTGCTCGCCGTGCTGACCACCGCCCTGTTCCTCGCCGAGTACGGCTCCGACGCCGACGACGTGATGACCCGGCTGGCCGGGCACACCTTCTGGGACATCGTCGACACGCTCGTCACCGGCGTGGCTTTCGGGCTCATCGGGCTCGAACTGCACAACGCGATCCGGACCGCGTCCGGGCGCTGGGGCGAGATGCTCGGCTGGGCCGCGGCGATCGTGGCCGCGGTCGTCCTCGTACGGCTGGCGTGGCTGATGCCGGCCACCTGGCTCACCAAGCGGATGCACGCCAAACGGGACTACGACGAGGAGATCCCGACCAGTTGGCGGGAGACCGTCATCATGTGGTGGTCCGGGATGCGGGGCGTGGCGTCGGTGGCGCTGGCGCTGGCCATTCCGCTGGAGACCGACTCGGGGGCGGGCTTTCCCGACCGGGACGAGATCGTCTTCATCGCGTTCGGGGTGATCATGGCCACACTGGTGCTCCAGGGGCTGACCCTGCCGTGGCTGGTGAAGCGGCTGGGAGTGCGCGCCGACACCGAGCGGGAGAAGGAGTTCGAGAAGGCCCTCGCGGTCCGGGCGGCGAAGGCGGCCAAGCGGCGGCTGCGGGAGATCGAGACCGTGGAGGAGCTGCCGGAGGAGCTGTCCGAGCAGATGCTGCGGCGGGCGTTCGAGATCGGCGTGCGGATCCATCCCGAGATGGGGGACGAGGAGCGGCGCGAGGCCCGGCGGCGGCTCAAGCGGATGCGGCGCATCCAGGGCGAGCTGCTGAGCGCGGCGCGGCACGAGGTGCTGGCGGCGCGGAGCGAACCGGGGGCCGACCCCGAGGTCGTGGACCGGGTGCTGCGGCACCTGGACGTCCGCAGTCTGCGGTGAGTCCGCGGAAACCGGGGTGACCACCCCAAGTACGCCTTTGTAGGCTGCGGTTATGGCTCGCAATGTGGTGATCAGCGGTGGCGGTACGGGAATCGGACGCGCGGCGGCACAGGTGTTCGCCGCGGAAGGGGACCGGGTGCTGCTGCTCGGGCGGCGTGCCGAGGTGCTGGAGAAGGCCGGGGTGCCCGGGGCATTGACGTACGCCGCCGATCTCGGTGACGTCGACCAGGTGCGCGGGGTCGTCGCCTTTGTGGAGCGCGAACTCGGCACCGTGGACGTGCTGATCCACAGCGCCGGAGGCACAGGCCAGCTCGAACCGCCCGCCCACAGCTCCGATCCCCTCGACGCCGTCGCGCACGACTGGACCGTGAACTTCCGGCTCAACCTGCTGACTGCCGCGCTCCTCACCGAGGGACTGCGCGACCGGCTCGCCTCACCGGGCGGGCGGGTGCTGTTCGTCAGCTCCATCGCCGCGTACCGGGGGTCCGGCAGCGGGGCGTACGGGGCGGCGAAGGCGGGGCTGCATCCGTACGCCCATGATCTGGCCCGGGAGTTGGGGCCGCGGGGGATCACCGCGAACGTGGTCGCGCCGGGGTATGTCGAGGACACCGAGTTCTTCGGGGCGGCGATGGACCCCGCGCGGCGGGAGCGGCTCATCAATGACACGTCGACGGGGCGGGCGGGGACGCCCGGGGATGTCGCGGCCACCCTGCACTGGCTGGCCTCCCCGGGCGCCGGTCACGTGACGTCGCAGATCGTGCAGGTCAACGGCGGGGCAGAGCGCGGCAGGTGACCGGAAGCCCTCTGGGCGGTCGCCGTGACGGACCTACCCGCGGCCGGTGCCGATTCGTGGGGCTTCCGCGCCGTCGGAGTTGTTGCTCTCCGGCCGGTGGCCGTTCCGCGACCGGAATCCCGGGGCCAGTGTCGCGTCCGCCGTGTTGACCCGGGGCAGGGCGTACGGGTGGTTGTCGGTGAGCCAGCGGAGCATCTGCTCGCGGACCGTGACCCGTACCGTCCAGATGTCGTCGGCGTCCTTGGCGGTCACCAGGGCACGCACCTGCATGGTGTTCGGGGTGGTGTCGGTGACGGCGAGGCCGTAGTCGCGGCCGTCCCAGGCGGGGCACTCGCGCAGGATGTCCCGCAGCCGCTCGCGCATCAGATCCACCGGGGCCGTGTGATCGACGTGCCAGTAGACGATGCCGGTCATCTGCGGGGTGCCGCGCGACCAGTTCTCGAACGGCTTCGAGGTGAAGTACGACACCGGCATGGTGATCCGGCGCTCGTCCCAGGTCCTCACCGTGAGGAAGGTCAGGGTGATCTCCTCGATGGTGCCCCACTCGCCGTCCACCACCACGGTGTCGCCTATGCGCACCATGTCGCCGAAGGCGATCTGCAGTCCGGCGAACATGTTGCTGAGCGTCGACTGGGCGGCCACACCGGCGACGATGCCGAGGATTCCGGCCGAGGCCAGCAGCGAGGCACCGGCCGCGCGCATCGCCGGGAACGTCAGCAGCATCGCGGCCACCGCCATCACGCCGACGACCGCGGCGACCACCCGTGTGATCAGCGTCACCTGGGTGCGCACCCGGCGGACCCGGGCGGCGTCGTGGTGGGCGCGCGCGTAGCGGGTGTACGTCGTCTCCACGATGGCGGCGGCGATCCGGATCACCAGCCAGGCGGTCGCCCCGATCAGGATCAGCGTCAGCATCTGCCCGATACCGGCGTTGTGCCGCTGCGCCAGCCGCGCCTCGTCGTACGCCCCTCTCAGCATGGCGGCGCACAGCACGAGCATGTAGGGGATGCGGCCACGGCGCAGCAGACCCCACAGCGGGGTCTCGCTGTGGCGGTCGTCGGCCTTGCGCAGCAAACGGTCGGTCGCCCATCCGATCAGCAGGGTGAGCAGCACCGAGCCGCCGACCACGATCAGTGGGCGGAGTACGTTCTCCATGACCCCGAACCTAACCGGCCCGGGTCGGGCATGAACATGTGACTTCGACCGCGAAGTGGGTACGGCCGCCGCGATGTGTGGAACGGCACTGTCGGAGGGGGCTGGCACCATGGCCTCATGAACATCATGCTCTTTCACTCGACCTACGGCCTCCGGCCCGCCGTCCGTCAGGCCGCCGACCGGCTGCGGGAGGCCGGGCACGAGGTGTGGACGCCGGACCTCTTCGAGGGGCGCACGTTCGAGACGGTCGAGGAGGGCATGGCCTTCAACGAAGGGATCGGCAAGGACGAACTGCTCAAGCGGGCCGTCCTGGCCGCCGCCCCCTACTCCGAGCGCGGCCTCGTCTACGCCGGTTTCTCGCTCGGCGCCTCGATCGCGCAGACCCTCGCTCTCGGCGACGAGAAGGCCCGCGGACTGCTGCTCCTGCACGGCACGTCGGACATCGCACCGAACGTGACCGCGGACGAGCTGCCGGTCCAGCTGCACGTGGCCGAGCCCGACCCGTTCGAGACCGACGACTGGCTGAGCGCCTGGTATCTCCAGATGGGCCGCACCGGCGCCGACGTCGAGATCTACCGGTACGCCGGGGCCGGTCACCTCTACACCGACCCCGACCTGCCGGACTACGACGAGGAGGCCGCCGAGGCCACCTGGCGGGTGGCCCTCGGCTTCCTCGACAGCCTCTAGAGCGGCTCTATACCGGCGTGTACGTTCGCTCGACCTTCTGCGTGCCGGTCCGCGTGCGGTACGAACGCGCCCACGTGGAGGTCGCGTTCTGCTTCGTCTTGTCGGACACCACGTAGTAGTCCATCTGCGCCCGGTCGGCGGTGATGTCCAGGACGCCGTAGCCGTGGCGGTCGGTGTCGACCCAGTGGACGTGCCGGTTGGCGACCTGGATGACCGGCGCGGCGAGCGCGGTGACCGTGCCCTCGGGGACCTTCAGGAGGTCGTCGAGGTTGTCGGAGGTCACCGACGTGACGACGAACTCCGTGGCGGCCGAGGCCGACAGCGGGTAGGTACCGGCGTCCACCGGCACGTCGTTGGCCCACGCCATGTGGATGTCACCGGTCAGGAAGACGGTGTTGCGGATGGCGTTGGAGCGCAGGTGGGCGAGGAGTTCGCGGCGGTCGTCCGTGTAGCCGTCCCACTGGTCGGGGTTGAGGGCGAGGCCCTCCTTGGGCAGGCCCAGCAGCTCGGCGAGCGGCTTGAGCAGGTCCGCGGAGAGCGAGCCGATCGCGAAAGGCGAGATCATCACGGAGTTGCCGACCAGCCGCCAGGTCGTGTCGGAGGACTTCAGCCCCGCCTTGAGCCAGTCCAGCTGGGCGCGGCCCGTGATCGTGCGGTCCGGGTCGTCGACCGAGCCGTTGCCCACGGCGACCTGCTGCGAGCGGAAGGACCGCAGGTCGAGCAGCGAGAGGTCGGCGAGCTTGCCGAAGCGCAGCCGGCGGTAGGTGGTCCCCGCGATCGCCGGGCGTACCGGCATCCACTCGAAGTAGGCCTGCTTGGCGGCTGCCTGACGGGCCGACCAGGCGCCCTCCGCGCCCTCGGTGTGGTTCTCGGCACCGCCCGACCAGGCGTCGTTGGCGAACTCGTGGTCGTCCCAGATCGCGACGACCGGGGCGACCGCGTGCAGGGCCTTCAGGTCCGGGTCCGTCTTGTACTTGCCGTGCCGGATCCGGTAGTCGGCGAGGGTGAGTATCTCGTGGGTCGGCGCGTGCTGCCGTACGACGGTGTCGCGCGTGCCGTACTGGCCGGTGCCGTACTCGTAGATGTAGTCGCCCAGGTGCAGCCAGGCGTCCAGGTCGCCGCGGGCCGCGAGGTGGCGGTACGGCGAGAAGTAGCCGGCCTCCCAGTTGGCGCAGGAGACCACGCCGAAGCGGAGGTTCGTGACGACCGCGTCCGCCGCCGGCGCGGTGCGGGTGCGCGCCGCCGGGGAGTCGGTGTCGCCGGCCGAGAAGCGGAACCAGTAGTCGGTCGCGGGGGCGAGGCCGCGGACGTCCGCTTTGACGGTGTGGTCGGAGGCGGCGGTCGCGGTGACGGAGCCCTTGGCGACGACGGTGGTGAAGGCCTTGTCGCGGGCGACGACCCAGCCGACCTCGGTGTCCGGACCGAGCCCGGAACCGGGCACGGCCTCGGCGGTCGGGGTCACCCGGGTCCACAGCAGGATGCCGTCCGGGAGCGGGTCGCCGGAGGCCACGCCGTGCAGGAAGGCGGGGGCCTCGTCGGCGGCCCGGGCCGGCAGGGCGGCGGCCAGCGGTCCGGCCAGGACGGCGCCGGCCGCCGCGGCCTTGACGACCGTACGGCGGCGCGGTGACAGGGAGTTGGGGTGCTCGGATGCTCTGTATCGACTGGTCACGGCCGATCAGGTTACTGATCGGTATGAACGAGAGCGGGCGAACTCCCAAAAGTTCGCCCGCTTTTTGACTGAACGCCTGGATCCGCCGGGATCAGCCCTTCAGGGCCGCCTCCAGCGCTGTGTTGAAGTCGGCGACGGTCATCGGCGCGTTCTTGCCATCGGAACCGGTCACCTTCTTGCCGTCCATCATCAGGGTCGGCGTGCCGGTCACCCCGTCCTTGTTGAACTTGTCGGACATGTCCAGGGCCCACTTGTCGTAGGTGCCGTTCTTCACGGCGTTCTGGAAGGTCTTGTTGTCCTTCAGCTCCGGGACGGTCTGCGCGATCTTGATGAGGTAGGAGTCGTCCTTGAACTTGTCGGTGTCCTCGGCGGGGTGCCACTTCGTGGTGTACATCGCGGTCTTGTACTTCAGGAACGCGTCGGTGCTGACGTTCAGCGCGGCGCCGAGGGCGCTGAGGCCGTTCTTGGAGCCCTCGCCGCCGAGGTTGCCGTCGAGGAAGGTGGCGCCGACGTACTGGAGCTTGAACTTGCCGTCCGCGACGTCCTTGTCGACGGTCGAGCCGACCGTCTGCTCGAACTGGGCGCAGATGGGGCAGCGCGGGTCCTCGTACATGACCAGGGTCTTCTTGGCGGTGCTCTTGCCGATGACGACCGTCGTGCCGTTGGTGCCCGTGCTGTTGGCCGGCTTGACGAGCTTGTCGTTCTTGGCCGCTTCCCAGTAGCTGGGCTTGTTGGCCTGGACGACCGCGTAGCCGATGCCGCCGGCTATCGCCAGGACGCCGACGACGGAGCAGGCCACGATGACCTGCCGCTTGACCTTGTCGCGCTTGGTCTGGCGCTCGCGCTCCTGCCGCAGCCGCTCACGGGCGGCGCTCTTCGAGGCCTGGCTGTTCCGCTTGCTCATGGTGGTGTTCTCCATCAAGGGGACGCGCACACGTCGTGTGCGGGGATACGTAGGTCGGGACTGGTGGTGCTCGGACGCTGTCCGGTTCAGGCGACAGCGGTCGGGCACGGCGGTCCACGCCGTCCCAGGGAGTGCACGAGGATCTCGTCGAACACGGCGGCCGTACGGCGGCCGGGGCGCACCGGGCGGGCCGGTTCCGGCGCCGACCGCACGGTCAGCGCGGCGGCCGCGAGGAGAAGCGGCCGGAAGGTCGTGGCGGCCACGGCCCGCAGCAGCTGGGCCAGGGCCCGCTCGCCGCGGCGCAGCCAGGCGGCCGCGAGCAGGCCCACGCAGACATGGGCGCCCAGCAGCAGCCAGGCGGTCTGCGGGTCGGCGTGGGCGAGCAGACCGCCGAGCCGGCCGGGGTCGGTGCCCTCCCCCCCCCCCCCCCCCCCCCCCCCCCCAAAGTGGGGCGGGGCGCCCCCCCCCCGGGATTTGGGGCCCCGGGCG
>NZ_JBHVYZ010000007.1:21952-90154 GCF_042880295.1 Streptomyces sp. NPDC058307 | reverse complement strand
CTCCCACCCGCCGCCCGACCACCACCCCTCATGGAGGCGCTGCGCGCCGCCCCCGCTGAATTGGGCCAGCGGCGAGCCCACGCTGGTGCCGTCACCGCAGAACACGTCCCAGCCGACCGAGCGCAGCGGGCCCGCCACCGGGCCGCCCGCGGCGCCGTAGCAGACGTGCTGCCCGGTGGTGAAGACGGTGTCTGCGGCGAGCTCCAGCGGGATCAGCACGGCGGCGATCCGCCCGAAGCCGCGCTCCCGGCCGGCCAGCGCGAAGGTGAGCGCGAACACGGCGGCGGCGACCACCGCCACCGTGTTGAGCGGCAGGGGAGCCCGGGACAGCAGCACGTGCGACGCGGTGCTGAGCGTCACGACGAGTGCCGTGAACAGCGCCGCGCGGAGCGCTCGTAGCTGGGTCCCGGATATGTCCATAGCCTGGAGAGTGTGTCACGCGGGCCTGTAAGGGACCCCTAAAGGATCCCTGTGAGCGGCCCTATCGTTATGAGCGGTCGTAGGGGCGGGTCACAGACCCGGGATCCGGCCGTTGCGGAACAGGTCCACGAAGGTCTGGTGGTCGGCACGTGCGCGTGCGCCGTAGCTGTGCGCGAAGTCGACCAAGAGTCCCGCGAAACCGTCCTCGTCGGCCGCGATCGCCGCGTCGATGGCCCGCTCGGTGGAGAAGGGCACCAGGGACTCGCCCGAGGTGTCGTCCGCCGCCGCGTGCATGGTGGCCGTGGCCCGGCCGAGGTCGGCGACGACCCCCGCGATCTCCTCCGGGTCGTCGATGTCACCCCAGTCCAGGTCGACGGCGTACGGCGAGATCTCGGCGACCAGCTGGCCCGCGCCGCCCAGCTCGGTCCAGCCCAGCCACGGGTCGGCGTGCTGCTGGAGGGCGCGCTGGGAGATCACCGTGCGGTGGCCCTCGTGCTGGAAGTAGTCGCGGATCGCCGGGTCGGTGATGTGCCGGGAGACGGCCGGGGTCTGGGCCTGCTTGATGTAGATCACGACGTCGTTCTCCAGGGCGTCGGTGTGCCCCTCCAGCAGGATGTTGTACGACGGCAGCCCTGCCGAGCCGATGCCGATGCCCCGGCGCCCGACGACGTCCTTGACGCGGTAGGAGTCCGGACGGTCCAGGGAGGCCTCCGGGAGGGTCTCCAGATAGCCGTCGAAGGCCGCGAGCACCTTGTAGCGGGTGGCCGCGTCCAGCTCGATGGAGCCGCCGCCCGGTGCGAAGCGGCGCTCGAAGTCGCGGATCTCCGTCATCGACTCCAGGAGGCCGAAGCGGGTCAGGGAGCGGGCGTCGCGCAGCGCGTCCAGGAGGGGGCCCTGGGCGGTGTCCAGGGTGAAGGGCGGCACCTCGTCGCTCTTGGCGCCGGTGGCCAGGGCGTGGATCCGCTCGCGGTACGCGCCCGCGTACACCTCCACCAGCTCGGTGATCTGCTCGTCGCCGAGCGCCTTGGCGTACCCGATCAGCGCGACGGAGGCGGCGAAGCGCTTGAGGTCCCAGGTGAAGGGGCCGACGTACGCCTCGTCGAAGTCGTTGACGTTGAAGATCAGCCGGCCGTTGGCGTCCAGGTACGTGCCGAAGTTCTCCGCGTGCAGGTCGCCGTGGATCCACACGCGAGAGGTGCGCTCGTCCAGGTACGGGCCGCCCCTCTTCTCGGCGTCCAGGTCGTGGTAGAAGAGGCACGCCGTACCCCGGTAGAACGCGAACGCCGAGGCCGCCATCTTCCGGAACTTCACGCGGAACGCTGCCGGATCGGCGGCCAGGAGCTCGCCGAAGGCGGTGTCGAAGACAGCGAGAATCTCCTCGCCGCGGTGCTCGTCGTTGAGCTGCGGAACCGACATCGCGGGGTGCCTCCTGCTACATGTGTACGACAGCGTTTCTGTCGTTTGTCCAACGGGCGGGCCCCAGTGAAAGTGCCCGCGGCCCTCGTTGTGAAGGTACGCGGGGCGGCCCCCTGAGTGTCAGTGCGGAGGCATAGACTTCGGCGCTGACCCCCACACCGTCCGTCCGTCTGTCGTCGAGTGTTTTCCATGGAGGCCACGCCGTGTCAAAGCCGCCGTTCACGCACCTGCACGTCCACACCCAGTACTCCCTGCTGGACGGTGCCGCGCGGCTCAAGGACATGTTCGACGCGTGCAACGAGATGGGCATGACCCATATCGCCATGTCCGACCACGGCAACCTGCACGGGGCGTACGACTTCTTCCACTCCGCAAAGAAGGCCGGGGTCACCCCGATCATCGGGATCGAGGCGTATGTCGCGCCCGAGTCCCGGCGCAACAAACGCAAGATCCAGTGGGGCCAGCCGCACCAGAAGCGGGACGACGTCTCCGGTTCGGGTGGTTACACCCACAAGACGATGTGGGCCGTGAACTCGACCGGCCTGCACAACCTCTTCCGGCTCTCCTCGGACGCCTACGCCGAGGGCTGGCTCCAGAAGTGGCCCCGGATGGACAAGGAGACGATCTCCCAGTGGTCCGAGGGGATCGTCGCCTCCACCGGCTGCCCCTCCGGTGAACTCCAGACCCGGCTGCGCCTCGGTCAGTACGACGAGGCACTGAAGGCGGCCGCCGACTACCAGGACATCTTCGGCAAGGACCGCTACTTCCTGGAGCTGATGGACCACGGCATCGAGATCGAGCACCGGGTCCGCGACGGCCTCCTGGAGATCGGCAAGAAGCTCGGCATCCCCCCGCTGGTCACCAACGACTCGCACTACACGTACGCGCACGAGGCGACCGCCCACGACGCCCTGCTGTGCATCCAGACCGGCAAGAACCTCTCCGACCCGGACCGCTTCAAGTTCGACGGCACCGGCTACTACCTGAAGTCCACGGACGAGATGTACGCCATCGACTCCTCGGACGCCTGGCAGGAGGGCTGCGCCAACACCCTCCTGATCGCCGAGATGGTCGACACCGCCGGCATGTTCGAGTCGAAGAACCTCATGCCGAAGTTCGACATCCCCGAGGGCTACACCGAGGTCTCCTGGTTCAAGGAGGAGGTCCGCCGCGGGATGGAGCGCCGCTTCCCCGACGGCATCCCGGACGACCGCCAGCGGCAGGTCGAGTACGAGATGGACGTCATCATCCAGATGGGGTTCCCGGGCTACTTCCTCGTGGTCGCCGACTTCATCATGTGGGCCAAGAACAACGGCATCGCGGTCGGCCCGGGCCGAGGCTCCGCGGCCGGTTCGATCGTCGCCTACGCCATGGGCATCACCGACCTCGACCCGATCCCGCACGGCCTGATCTTCGAGCGGTTCCTCAACCCCGAGCGCGTCTCCATGCCCGATGTCGACATCGACTTCGACGAGCGCCGGCGCGTCGAGGTGATCCGTTACGTGACCGAGAAGTACGGCGCCGACAAGGTCGCCATGATCGGCACCTACGGCAAGATCAAGGCCAAGAACGCGATCAAGGACTCCGCGCGCGTGCTGGGCTACCCGTACGCGATGGGCGACCGCATCACCAAGGCCATGCCCGCCGACGTCCTCGGCAAGGGCATCGACCTCAACGGCATCACCGACCCCTCGCACCCCCGCTACTCGGAGGCGGGCGAGGTCCGCGGGATGTACGAGAACGAACCGGACGTGAAGAAGGTCATCGACACCGCCAAGGGCGTCGAGGGCCTGGTCCGGCAGATGGGCGTGCACGCCGCCGGCGTGATCATGTCCAGCGAGACCATCACCGAGCACGTGCCCGTCTGGGTCCGGCACACCGACGGCGTGACCATCACACAGTGGGACTACCCGAGCTGCGAGTCGCTCGGCCTGCTGAAGATGGACTTCCTCGGCCTGCGCAACCTGACGATCATGGACGACGCCGTCAAGATGGTGAAGTCCAACAAGGGCATCGACCTGGAGCTGCTGAGCCTCCCGCTGGACGACCCGACGACCTTCGAACTGCTCCAGCGCGGTGAGACCCTCGGCGTCTTCCAGTTCGACGGCGGCCCCATGCGCTCGCTGCTGCGCCTGATGAAGCCCGACAACTTCGAGG
This sequence comes from Streptomyces sp. NPDC058307, assembly GCF_042880295.1. NCBI lineage: Bacteria > Bacillati > Actinomycetota > Actinomycetes > Kitasatosporales > Streptomycetaceae > Streptomyces > Streptomyces sp. NPDC058307. The sequence continues at coordinate 86,161 of NZ_JBHVYZ010000007.1, read as the reverse complement.
ACATCTCCGCCGTCTCCGCGCTCTACCGGCCCGGCCCGATGGGCATGGACTCGCACACCAACTACGCGCTGCGCAAGAACAAGCTCCAGGAGATCACCCCCATCCACCCGGAGCTCGAAGAGCCCCTCAGGGAGGTCCTGGACGTCACCTACGGCCTGATCGTGTACCAGGAGCAGGTGCAGAAGGCCGCCCAGATCATCGCCGGCTACTCGCTCGGCGAGGCCGACATCCTGCGCCGCGTGATGGGCAAGAAGAAGCCCGACGAACTGGCGAAGAACTTCACCATCTTCCAGGCCGGCGCCCAGAAGAACGGCTACAGCGAAGAGGCCATCAAGGCCCTGTGGGACGTGCTGGTCCCCTTCGCCGGATACGCGTTCAACAAGGCGCACTCCGCCGCGTACGGACTGGTGTCGTACTGGACGGCCTATCTGAAGGCCAACTACCCGGCCGAGTACATGGCCGCCCTGCTGACCTCCGTCAAGGACGACAAGGACAAGTCGGCGGTCTATCTCAACGAGTGCCGCCGCATGGGCATCAAGGTGCTCCCGCCGAACGTCAACGAGTCGGTGCACAACTTCGCCGCGCAGGGCGACGACGTGATCCTCTTCGGCCTGGAAGCCGTGCGCAACGTCGGCACCAACGTGGTCGAGTCGATCATCAAGAGCCGCAAGGCCAAGGGGAAGTACGCCTCCTTCCCCGACTACCTCGACAAGGTCGAGGCGGTCGCCTGCAACAAGCGCACCACGGAGTCGCTGATCAAGGCGGGCGCCTTCGACACCCTGGGCCACACCCGCAAGGGCCTCACCGCGCAGTACGAACCGATGATCGACAACGTGGTCGCGGTCAAGCGCAAGGAGGCCGAGGGCCAGTTCGACCTCTTCGGCGGGATGGGCGAGGAGGACAACAGCGAACCCGGCTTCGGACTGGACGTGGAGTTCACCACCGACGAGTGGGACAAGACCTATCTGCTCGCCCAGGAGCGGGAGATGCTCGGTCTGTACGTCTCCGACCACCCGCTCTTCGGCCTGGAGCACGTGCTGTCCGACAAGGCCGACGCGGGCATCGCCCAGCTCACCGGCGGTGAGCACGCCGACGGCGCGGTGGTCACCATCGGCGGCATCATCTCGGGCCTGCAGCGCAAGATGACCAAGCAGGGCAACGCCTGGGCGATCGCCACCGTCGAGGACCTCGCCGGTTCCATCGAGTGCATGTTCTTCCCGGCGACCTACCAGCTGGTGTCGACCCAACTCGTCGAGGACGCCGTGGTGTTCGTCAAGGGCCGCCTCGACAAGCGCGAGGACGTGCCCCGCCTCGTCGCGATGGAGCTCCAGGTCCCCGACCTGTCCAACGCGGGCACCAACGCACCCGTGATCCTCACCATCCCGGCGCTGAAGGTCACCCCGCCGATGGTCAGCAGGCTCGGGGAGATCCTCAGCCATCACAGGGGGGAGAGCGAGGTCCGCATCAGGCTCCAGGGACCGAGCAGGACGACGGTCCTGCGGCTGGACCGGCACCGGGTGAAGCCGGACCCGGCGCTCTTCGGCGACCTGAAGGTGCTGCTCGGACCGTCCTGCCTGGCGGGCTGACCCGCCGGGGCTCGGACCATGCAGAGGGGCGCACTCCTGACGGGGTGCGCCCCTCTGTGTCTGGTCTCACTGTGTGCCTGTGTCTCAACGTGTGCCTGGGGCTCAACAACCCTTTATGCACATGTCAGTTGTGGCCGAAGCTTTTCTGCCGCCCCTTGCGGGCGACGTCGCCGGGTGTCACCTGCGGGGCATGCTGCTCGGTCTGCGTCTCCATCGAGGACGGCTGGGGCTCCTGCCCGGCACGCTCGGTCTGCGACGGCTTACGGTTCTGCTTCTTGTTCTTGGCCATGGTGATGCCTCCTGTGGGGATCTAGGGGCCAGGGCCGGGACCAGATTCACATAGGCTGACAGGAGGCGCATTTCGGATAATTACCGTGTGTGACAGGGAATGTCGCCGGGCAATGCCCCGAAACGCCACGCCGAAGATCGAGTTCGGGCCGTTAACCCCCGCGTGGTCGGGCAGACTCGAAGGAAGCCCGAAGCAAACCTCCCGGAAAGAGGGTGGATCGCGTGGACCGCTGCATCGTCCTGGTGGACGCCGGGTATCTGCTGGGGGCCGCCGCCAGTCTCCTTGCCGGGGAACCCTCCCGTTCCCGCATCACCGTCGATCACGCCGCTCTCGTGCAGGGGTTGCGCGACCGGGCCGAGTCCGACACGGAACGGCCCCTGCTGCGCATCTACTGGTTCGACGGCGCCCCCGACCGCGTCCCGCAGCCCGAACACCGCAGACTGCGCGTGATGCCCAGGGTCACCGTCCGGCTCGGCGCCCTGACTCGCAGCGACGGACGCTGGGCCCAGAAGGGCGTGGACGCCGCCATGCACGCCGAGCTCACCGAACTGGCACGCAACCGCGCCTGCTCCGACGTCGTGCTCGTCACCGGCGACGGGGATCTGCTGCCGGGCATGATGGCCGCCAAGGAGCACGGGGTCGCCGTACACCTGTGGGCCGTCCAGGCCGCCGACGGGGACTACAACCAGTCCGAGGACCTGGTCGCCGAGGCCGACGAGCGCCGGGTGCTGGACCGCGCGTGGATCACCAAGGCCGTCCGCGCGAAGGAATTCGGCGGGATCTGCGCGCCGCCGCCCGCGCCGCGGCCCGAGATCGCCGCGATCCTCTCGGCGCCGCTGCCCGAGTCCGCGCCCGCCTCCGAGCGGACCGAGCAGGGGGCCGAGCACGCCCCGGCGGCCGCCTCGGAGAACGGCACGCAGGAGCGGGTGCCGGCGCCGAAGGGAGTGCCCACGCCCAAGGACCTCGCCGCACTGCGGGCCCCCGGTGCGCAGCCCGCCCAGCCCCCCGCGAGCGCCACCCTGCGCTGGTCCTCCGACAAGGGCTGGGTCGACCGGCCCAGTGGTGCCGCCGAGCCGCCCGAGGTGGCCTCCATGCCGACGCTCGCGCAGCTGACCACGGCGGAGCAGCGGTGGGCCGACCGGGAGGAGGACATCACCACGGTCGGCGGCGACCCCTTCGAGGTCGGGCAGGTCTTCGCGCGGCGGTGGATGGAGCGGCTGGGGGACCAGGCGCATCTGCAGCGGCTGGCCGGGATGTACCCGAGGGTGCCGCACCGGATCGACGGGGAACTGCTCAGGTACGCGGCCCGGTTCGGGCTGCTCGCGCACAAGGACGACCAGATCGACGAGCACGACCGTTATGCGATCCGGGCCGGGTTCTGGCGGGAGATCGATGTGCGGACGGCTGCGGAGCACGCCCCGGCCGGGGAGTGAGAGGGCACATACCCCGCCCCAAGGGCGAGCAAAGCTCCCGGACCCCGTAGGCTCGTCCCTTGTGAGTACGCGCGCTGCACCGGCACTTCGACACAGTGGGGATGTCGTGTGTGCGGTGCGCGGACTGACCAAGACCTACCCCGCGGTGCGCGGGCGGCGCGGGGCTGCGGCCACTCCCGAGGTGCGGGCCACCGACGACGTACGGCTGGACATCCGGCGCGGTGAGATCTTCGGGCTGCTCGGGCCGAACGGCGCCGGCAAGACCACGCTCGTACGCCAGCTCACCGGGCTGATGCGGCCCGACCGCGGCAGCGTCGAGATCCTCGGGCACGACATCGTGCGCCACCCGGACCGGGCCTCGCGGATCCTCGCCTACCTCGGCCAGGAGTCCACCGCCCTCGACGACCTCACCGTCTCCCTCGCCGCCGAGACCACCGGCCGGCTGCGCGGCCTGGAGGCCAGGAAGGCGCGGGCCGAGCGGGACGCCGTACTGGACGAGCTGGGGCTCACGCCGATCGCCGGGCGGCCGCTGAGGAAGCTGTCCGGCGGGCAGCGGCGGCTCGCGTGCTTCGCGTCGGCGCTCGTGGGGGAGCGGCCGCTGCTCGTCCTCGACGAACCGACCACCGCGATGGACCCCGTGGCGCGGCGCGCGGTGTGGTCCGCCGTGGACCGGCGGCGGGCCGAGCGCGGTACGACCGTGCTGCTGGTCACCCACAATGTCATCGAGGCGGAGACGGTCCTGGACCGGGTCGCCGTCCTCGACCGGGGCCGGGTGATCGCCTGCGACACGCCCACCGGCCTGAAGGAACAGGTCGCGGGCGAGGTCCGCGTCGACCTCGTGTGGCGCGAGGCGGCCCCGCTGCACGTCCCCGAGGTCGCCGCGCTCCAGGACCGGGCCGTGGCCGCCGGGCGCCGCTGGACGCTGCGGCTCGCCCCCGAGGAGGCCCGCGCGGTCGTGGCCACCGTCACCGGCGGGGCCGCGTTCGCCGCGCTGGACGACTTCACGCTCGCCACACCCAGCCTGGAGGACGTGTACCTCGCGCTGGGCGGGGCCGCGCAGCAGGGGCTGGTGAAGGCGTGAGCACGTTGAGCACGCGGACGGCCGTGTCCGTACGTCACAGGGCGACCGCCGGAGCGAAGAGGAGCAGAGCCACGTGAGTGCCGTACCCGCCGGGGCTCTGCCGGGCGGTGCCCTGGCCGTCGAGGAGACGGGCCGGGACGCGGCCGCCGAGCTCGGGCCGCGTGCGCGGCTGTGGCCGTCGCTGGCGGCCGTGTACCGGGCGCAGCTGTCCCGCGCGCGGGTCGCGCGCATCCCGCTGCTGTTCGTCGCCACCTTCCAGTCGATCGGGATCATGGTCCTGATGCGGGGCGTCGTGGACGGCGGGGACGAGGCGCAGTCCGTGGTCGCCGGGGCGTCCGTGCTGGTCGTGGCCTTCGTCGCGCTCAATCTCCTCGCGCAGTACTTCGGGCAGCTGCGCGCGAGCGGCGGACTCGACCACTACGCCACCCTGCCGGTGCCGCCGGCCGCCGTGGTGCTCGGCGCCGCGGGGGCGTACGCCTCCTTCACCGTGCCCGGGACTGTGGTGACCGCGGTCTTCGGGTGCGTGCTGTTCGGACTGCCGCTGGCGCACCTGTGGGTGCTGGCGGCGGTGATTCCGCTGGCCGGAGCCGCGCTGGCCGGGCTCGGCGCGGCCCTCGGGCTGCTCGCGCCCCGGCCGGAACTGGCCACCCTGCTGGGACAGCTCGGCATGTCCGCCGCGCTGCTGCTGGGGGTGCTGCCCGCCGACCGGATGCCCGAGGCGCTTCGTTTCGCCCGGGATCTGCTGCCCTCGACCTACGGCGTCGAAGCCTTCGCCCGGACCTTCGGGCCGCATCCCGACTGGGCCTTCGTGCTCGGCGACCTCGCCGTGTGCGGGTGCGTGGGCGTCGTCTCGCTGGCCGTCGCCACCTGGGCCTATCGCCGGGCGGCCGTCCGGTGACGCGCCGCACAGGCGGGCCTGGCACGATGTCAGGGTGACCGCTCCGTTGACGCCTCCTCCGCCGCCGCACGAACCGTCCTCGCACGAATCGTCCTCGCACGACGCGTGGCAGACCCCGCATGCCGGCTACGCGGCCCCTGCCGAGCCCGGCTACGGGCACGGCGGGCCCGGGATGATGACCGAGCTGCTGGAGGGCTTGGTGATCATGCTCGCCGTGGCGCTCGGCGGGGCACTGCTCGGGGTCCTGTGGTGGTGGCTGGCGCCGCATGTGCCGCTGGTCGGGGACGTGGACGGGCAGGGGAACTGGGTCGTCTATCTCAAGGACACCGAAGGGGAGCAGGCGGTGGGCGTGGACGGGACGCTCACTCTGCTGGCCCTGGCCTTCGGTTTCGTCAGCGCGCTCGTGGTGTTTCTGTGGCGGCGCCGGGGCGGGGTGCCGCTGGTGGTGGGACTGGCCGTCGGGGGAGTGCTGGGATCCCTGCTCGCGTGGCGGGTGGGGACGTGGCTCGGACCCTCGTCCGATGTGCTCGCCCACGCGAAGGCGGTGGGCAAGGGAGTCACCTTCTCCGCGCCGCTGAAGCTGGGGGCGAAGGGGGCGTTGCTCGCCTGGTCCTTCGCCGGTCTCGTCGTGCATCTGGGGCTGACGGCGCTGTTCGGGCCCCGGGACCCCGAGCCGGTGTACGGGGCGGGGGTTCCGGGGGACGGGTACGGGGCGCCTGTGCGGTAGGGGATGTTTCTCGCCCCCGCCGCCCCTACCCTCCCCAGGGGCTGCCGCCCCTTCGACCCCGCCGGGTGGTTGTGCCCCGGGCTCCCGGCCCGTCCCCTCAGGGGCTGCTGCCTCAGGGGCTGCCGCTCCTTCTCCCCCGCCGGGTGGCTGCGTCCCGGGCTCCCGGCCCGTCCCTTCAGGGGTTGCCGCCCTTCCACCCCGCCCGGTGGCTGTGCCCCGGGCCCCCGTCGGCCCTGAAGGGGCCCCTTGTCCTCAAGCGCCGCACGGGGGCTGAGTGCGCCTGCCCGGGATGGAGCCGCGGCGTTCTGTAGCGGCTTTACGCCGGGCGTCTGCCGGGGTTGGAGCGGCCCTTCTTCGTGCGCCATATGCGCTTGCGTGTTCTCTTCGACATGCCCCTTCTGCTTGGTCCAGGAAGAAGCGCCCGTCGAGGGGTCACGCGCGGGCGATGGGCGCCAGGACCGCGTTGGTGAGGCGGGCCAGGTCCTTCGGCGCGAGTTCGACCTCCAGGCCGCGGCGGCCGGCCGAGACGCAGATCGTGTCGTGGGTGGCGGCGGACGCGTCGAGGACCGTGGGGAGTCTTTTGCGCTGGCCCAGTGGGGAGATGCCGCCCCGGACATAGCCCGTGGTGCGTTCGGCGAGCGTCGGGTCCGCCATCGCCGCCCGCTTGCCGCCCGCGGCCGTCGCCAGGGCCTTCAGATCCAGGGAGCCCGCCACCGGGACCACCGCCACCGTCAGCGCGCCGTCCACGTCCGCGACCAATGTCTTGAAGACGCGGTCCGGGGAGACTCCCATCGCCTCGGCCGCCTCCTCGCCGTAGGAGGGGTGGGAGGGGTCGTGTTCGTAGGCGTGCACGGTGAAGGGCACGTCCGCCGTGGTCAGGGCCACGGTCGCGGGGGTACCGCCCGGCTGCTGCTTCTTCGACTTCTTCGCCATCTGACGGGTTCCGGCCTCAGTTCATACTCGTCGGGCCGCGCGTCAGCTCAGACGCCGGCAACGACGGAAGATTACGGATGATCGCCGTCTCCGCGCGCAGGAGTTTCAGTTCGTCGCGCAGGCGGGACGCGGTGTCCGGGGCCTGGAGCAGGCGCTGCTTGGTGGGGATGTCCAACATCATCGCGGCGGCCACCAGGTAGGAGACCACCGACGGTTCGTCCGGGAGTTCCGTGCCGGACGCCAGGGAGCGTTCCCGGGCCCCCGCCAGGCGCTTCTGGTACTGGAGGAAGGCCCGCAGGACCCCTTCCGCCAGCGGCCCCGACTCGTCGCCCGCCTCCTCCGGCAGCTCCTCCAGCTCGGCCGTCAGATAAGGGCCCGACGCGTCGACGGACACCAGGCGAACCCGGGTCGTACCCGTCGCCAGGACCTCGAACGTGCCGTCCGCCCGCTCCCGTACGGTCGCCGCGTCCGCCACGCAGCCCACCGCGTGGAACGCCTTGAGCGGATCGTCTCCGAAACCGGCCGCGGGGCCGCCGTCGGGCACGGCCGTCCGGTCCGGCAGGCCGGGGGCGCTGGGCGCCACCTCGTGGCCGTCCCGGATCGCCACGACGGCGAACCGACGCGGTTCCTCCTCGGGGGTCTTCAGCAGTTCGCGCATCATGGCGCGATAGCGCTCCTCGAACACGTTCAGAGGAAGCACGAGCCCCGGGAACAGTACGGAGTTCAGGGGGAAGAGCGGGAGCCGCACGGTGGTCACGGCGCCAAAGCCTAATGGCCCCAGGAGCGGACACGTCCCCGGTGCTCACTCCGTGGATGGATCAAGGCATGCCGCCGGACCTCCTCACGGACCTCCAGGAAGCGCCCCAGCGGGTCCTCGGACTCCCGGCTCCACGGGAACGAGGTCGCGTACGGGCCGAGCATGCGCAGCTGATCCAGGGCGTCCGTCCAGCGGCCGAGGCGGACCAGCACGAACACCAGCTTGTTGCGGATCTCGGCCGGCCAGGGGTCGGCCGCCGCGAACGTGGCGGACAGCTCGATCGCCCGGTCGGCCGCCGCGTCCAGCCGCTCGCGCGGCACCGCGTCTCCGCCGGCCTCGGTGAGACAGGCGAGCGCTGCCCGCGCGGGCAGCGCCTGGATGAGGGAGCCGGGCGGGGCGTCCTGCGCGGCCCGGTCGGCGAAGTCGAAGCACTCGCGGTACGAGCCGCGCCAAGAGGCGGCCAGATAGCGCAGGGCGGCGACATGGCAGCCGTAGTGGAGCGGGGCGCGCCTTAGGGCCGCCTCCCACAGCTCCCCGAAGTAGGTGTGCCCGGCCTGCGAGCCGCGTGCGTGGTCCAACGCGATCCGCCACGGCACCGGGTCGCGGTCCTCGCCGCGCGCCGCGGCCGTGATCAGCGGGCTCACCTCGCGCAGCAGCTCCGTGCGGGCTGGTGAGTCCCATGCGCGGTCCACCGCGAGCTGGGCGCCCAGGAGCAGCTGGTCCGGGTCGTACGGGGCTTCGGCGCGCCAGGCGTCGTACCACTCGGGGCGCGAGCGGGCGAAGACGGAGAGGCGTCGGACGTACCGGTCGCGCAGCTCCCAGTCGGCGTCCTCGCGGGTCGCGCGGAGCAGCTCGGCCGCGCGCCCGTGGCCGCCCTGTCCGGCGGCGACCAGCGCGGGGCCGAGCCGGTCGTCGGGTACGTCGAGCAGGACCTCGTTGTCGGCGGGCAGCCCGCCGGTGAGGTACGCGGGCATCCGTGACGCGCGGATGAAGGGGGGCAGCAGAGCCATGGTGTCGACCATTGAAAGTCGGCGGGTCGAGGCTGCGCCAGTGCGAACGTGCAATTCGTGGAAAGTTGTATGTCGCAGGGTCAAAGGACGGTAAAAAGATGACCGTTCAACAACTCTCTGACCTGCGGTCTCACCGGTCCCTACCGGCGCCCTGCCGATTTCTTCACAAGGCCGGTCAGTTCCGCCGCAGCAGCCTCGAGGCCCCCGCCGCCACGGTGGTCGCCAGGATCCAGCCGAGCAGGACCATCGCCGCCGCCAGCCACTGCCAGCCGCCGCGCAACTGCCAGAACCCCACCTGCCCCAGATCGATCACCGGAAGCAGCAGGTCGAGAGCGAACAGGGCGGGATTCCAGGCCGGATGGTCGCCGCCCTTGAGCGGCGGATGGCTCGCGTGTGCGAACGCCATGGAGCTCGCGGCCCACAGCACCGCCATCCATACGGCGGCCCGCCCGGGCCGGTACCCGTAGGCGACCGTCCAGTCCTGCACGTATCCCCACAGCTTGGCGGCCGGCGGCAGGCTCTCGCGGCGCCGGCGCTGCTTGGCGAGCAGCACCTCGCGCGCGTCCTCGTCCTCGCCGCCGGCCCGCAGCACGGCGGCGAGCCTCTCGTACGGCTCCGGGTTGTACTCGGCGGTCGCGGCCGCCACCCACTCAAGCCGCTCGGCCAGCGGGAAGGGACCGTGCGGCACGAGGTTCTCGTAGACGAAACCGCCCATGTGCAGATTGCCGGGCCCCGGCCAGGCGCTCGCCCGGTCCACGAGGTTGCCGACGCGCGCGCCCGACAGCACCACCTTGCCGCGCTGCGGCCTCTCGCCGAGGAAGCGCAGCTCGGGCGCCTGGATGCGGCGCAGCGACAGCTCCTGCTCGTCGGTGAAGGTGAAGCGGGCCCGCTCCAGGTCCACGGCGTCCCCGAACCGCCCGTCGTCCAGCCGCACCCCGCCCTGGCACTCGAAGCGCTGGATCCGCGTCCCGCGCGCGGGAGTCGCTCCGCTGAGCATGGCGGCGCCGACGCCCGCGGGGGTCAGGTACAGCGTGCGCTCGACGGTCAGCTGGGGGGCGTTCAGCGCGAGCCGGGTGTACGGGTTGGTCAGCCGGGCGCCGCGCAGGCTCAGCGAGACGCCGATCGTCGCGCTGCGCAGGCTCAGCTCACCGTGCGACTCCAGCAGCTCGGCCTGCAGGTCCTGGCCCACGGTCATGCCGTCGGCGGCGATCGAACGGCCGCTGCGGTCGCGGTAGACGATCGCCTGGTTCATCAGCAGGTCGGTGCCGATGTGCGCGTCGGTCAGCCGTACGCCGTTGTGGAAGCGGCAGCGCGGCAGATGCAGATCGCCCTCCGTGTGCACCCGGGCGGCCTCCAGGCGCGGCACCGAGCAGTCCACGAACCGCGCGGTGGTGAAGCGGGCCTCCGGCAGCAGGACCTCCCGCTCGAAGCGGCAGCCCTTCAGCTCCACGTACGGCACCACGGTGCCGCCCGCGAGGTCCAGGGTGCCGCTGATCTGCACGCCGGTGAGCTTCAGGGACGACACCCGGCCCGCGAGCGCGGGCGGACCGTCCAGGAGCAGCCAGCACACGATCCGCGCGCGTACCGTCCGCTCGGGGCCCCAGGGGTGCCCGCCGTGCGGATCGTCGACGACGGTGTCGCCGCTGCTCAGGTCGTACACGGTGCCGTTGCGGAAGGCCTGCCACATGCCGGCCTCGGCGGCGGTCAGATCGTCCGGCAGGTCCCCGCTGCGGATGCCGGCCCCCTCGGTCACGGTTCTTCCAGCTCCTCGGTCACTTGTGATGCGTACAGCCGTTCATGCCCGCTGAGTAACCCACTGAACGCTAGACGTGAGGGGGATCTTCGGGGTTGCGTATCAGCCATTGGAATGCGCGAACGGGTCCTGACGAGGGTCTGAGAGAATTGGGACCGTGATCTCCCGAATCGATCTGCGCGGCGACGCCCTCCCCGAGGGCCCCGCCCTGCGCGACCTGCTGCCCCGAGCCGACTTCGACGTCTCGGCCGCCCTGGAGAAGGTGCGTCCGATCTGCGAGGCCGTGCACCATCGGGGCGACGCGGCGCTGATCGACTTCGCCGAGAAGTTCGACGGCGTGCGCCTTGAGCAGGTGCGGGTGCCCGCGAAGGCCCTCACGCGCGCGTTGGAGGAGCTCGACCCCGCCGTCCGCGCGGCCCTGGAGGAGTCCATCCGCCGCGCCCGTATCGTCCACCGCGAGCAGCGCCGTACAGACCGCACGACCCAGGTGGTGCCCGGCGGCAGCGTGACCGAGAAGTGGGTGCCGGTCGACCGGGTCGGGCTGTACGCGCCGGGCGGCCGGTCGGTCTACCCGTCCTCCGTGATCATGAACGTGGTGCCCGCGCAGGAGGCGGGGGTGGAGTCCATCGCGCTCGCCTCGCCGGCCCAGGCCCCCGCTTTTGAAAATGACCCGGCCGGCGGCCTCCCGCACCCGACGATCCTCGCCGCGTGCGCCCTGCTCGGCGTCGACGAGGTCTACGCCGCCGGTGGCGCGACCGCCGTCGCGATGTTCGCCTACGGCACCGAGTCCTGCCCGCCCGCCAACATGGTCACCGGCCCCGGCAACATCTGGGTCGCCGCCGCCAAGCGTTACTTCACCGGCAAGATCGGCATCGACGCCGAGGCGGGACCGACCGAGATCGCGATCCTCGCGGACTCCTCCGCCGATCCCGTCCACGTGGCCTCGGACCTGATCAGCCAGGCCGAGCACGACCCGCTGGCCGCGGCCGTCCTGGTCACCGACTCCGTCGAACTCGCGGACGCCGTCGAGAAGGAGCTGGAGCCGCAGGTCGCGGCCACCAGGCACATCGAGGACCGGATCGTGCCCGCCCTGAAGGGCAGGCAGTCCGCGATCGTCCTCGTCGACGGCATCGACGAGGGACTCAGGGTCGTCGACGCGTACGGCGCCGAACACCTGGAGATCCAGACGGCCGACGCCGCCGCGGTGGCCGACCGGGTCCGCAACGCGGGCGCGATCTTCATCGGCCCCTGGGCGCCGGTCTCCCTCGGTGACTACGCCGCCGGGTCCAACCACGTGCTCCCGACCGGCGGCTGCGCCTGCCACTCCTCCGGACTGTCCGTGCAGTCCTTCCTCAGGGGCATCCACATCGTCGACTACACGAAGGACGCGCTGGCCGAGGTCGCGCATCACGTGGTCACGCTGGCGGAGGCGGAGGACCTGCCGGCCCACGGGGCGGCGATCAAGGCTCGGTTCGGTTGGAAGGTACCCGGTCAGTGACTTTCGGCATCGACGATCTCCCCGTACGGGACGAGCTGCGCGGCAAGTCCCCCTACGGCGCGCCCCAGTTGGACGTCCCCGTACGGCTGAACACCAACGAGAACCCCTACCCGCTGCCCGATGAGCTGGTCGAGCGCATCGCCGAGCGCGTCCGCGAGGCCGCCCGCGACCTCAACCGCTACCCGGACCGGGACGCGGTCGAGCTGCGCACCCGGCTCGCCGAGTACCTCACCGACACCTCGGGGCACGAGGTGGGCCTCGCCAACGTCTGGGCGGCGAACGGCTCCAACGAGGTCATCCAGCAACTGCTGCAGACCTTCGGCGGACCGGGTCGTACGGCGATCGGCTTCGAGCCGTCGTACTCGATGCACGGCCTGATCGCGCGGGGCACCGGCACGGGCTGGATCTCGGGTCCCCGCAACGAGGACTTCACTATCGACGTCGAGGCGGCCGTGCGGGCGATCGCCTCCCGCAAGCCGGACGTCGTCTTCATCACCACCCCCAACAACCCCACCGGCAACGCGGTCCCACCCGAGACGGTCCTCGCGCTGTACGAGGCCGCGCAGGCGGCGAAGCCCTCGATGGTCGTAGTGGACGAGGCGTACATCGAGTTCAGCCATGGCGACTCGCTGCTGCCGCTCATCGAGGGGCGGCCGCAGCTCGTCGTCTCGCGGACCATGTCCAAGGCGTTCGGGGCGGCGGGCCTGCGCCTCGGTTACCTCGCCGCGCACCCGGCGGTCGTGGACGCCGTCCAGCTCGTACGGCTGCCCTACCACCTGTCGGCCGTCACGCAGGCGACCGCGCTGGCCGCCCTGGAGCACACCGAGACGCTGCTCAAGTACGTCGAGCAGCTGAAGGCGGAGCGGGACCGGCTGGTGAGCGAGCTGCGCGCGATCGGCTTCCAGGTCGTGGACTCGGACGCCAACTTCGTGCAGTTCGGGCTCTTCGACGGCGAGGGCGGCTCCCACGCCGCCTGGCAGAAGATCCTCGACCAGGGCGTCCTGGTCCGGGACAACGGCATTCCGGGGTGGCTGCGGGTGTCCGCCGGAACCCCCGACGAGAACGACGCGTTCCTCGACGCGGTCCGTGAGTTGAAGAAGGAGCAGAGCACATGAGCCGCGTAGGACGTGTGGAACGAGTGACCAAGGAGACCTCGGTCCTGGTCGAGATCGATCTCGACGGGTCCGGCAAGGTCGACGTGTCGACGGGCGTCGGCTTCTACGACCACATGCTCGACCAGCTCGGCCGGCACGGTCTGTTCGACCTGACCGTGAAGACCGAGGGCGACCTGCACATCGACTCGCACCACACCATCGAGGACAGCGCCCTCGCGCTCGGCGCCGCCTTCAAGCAGGCGCTCGGCGACAAGGTGGGCATCTACCGCTTCGGCAACTGCACGGTTCCCCTGGACGAGTCCCTCGCGCAGGTCACCGTCGACCTGTCCGGCCGTCCGTACCTCGTGCACACCGAGCCCGAGAACATGGCGCCGATGATCGGCGCCTACGACACCACGATGACCCGGCACATCCTGGAGTCCTTCGTGGCCCAGGCGCAGATCGCGCTGCACGTGCACGTGCCGTACGGGCGCAACGCCCACCACATCGTGGAGTGCCAGTTCAAGGCGCTCGCCCGGGCCCTGCGCTACGCCTCCGAGCGTGACCCGCGCGCGGCGGGCATCCTCCCCTCCACGAAGGGCGCGCTGTGACCGGCCTGTCGACCCTCCTGATCGTCGTCGGCCTCTTCCTGGCCGGCGGCATCTACTCCTTCGTCAAGCAGCAGATGCCCAAGGGACTCATCGTGCTGCTCTCCATCGCCGCCGGGATGTGTCTCGTCGCCGGTGTCATGAGGCTGGAGGTGTGGAATTGAGTGCTCCGTCCTCGAAGAAGGTCGTCGTCTTCGACTACGGCTTCGGCAATGTGAGGTCCGCCGAGCGCGCCCTCGCGCGCGCGGGCGCCGACGTCGAGATAACACGCGACTACGACAGGGCCATGAACGCCGACGGCCTGCTGGTGCCCGGCGTCGGTGCCTTCGCCGCCTGCATGAAGGGCCTGCGCGAGGCCCGCGGCGACTGGATCATCGACCGCCGGCTGTCCGGCGGGCGCCCGGTCATGGGCATCTGCGTCGGTATGCAGATCCTCTTCGCGCGCGGCATCGAGCACGGCGTGGAGAGCGAGGGCCTCGACGAGTGGCCCGGCTCGGTCGAGCCGCTCAAGGCCGACATCGTGCCCCACATGGGCTGGAACACCGTCGACGCGCCGGCCGGCTCCCGGCTGTTCGCCGGCCTGGACGCCGACGCCCGCTTCTACTTCGTGCACTCCTACGCCGTCCAGGACTGGTCGCTGGAGACGCACAACAAGGCGATGACGGCTCCCAAGGTCACCTGGTCGACCCACGGCGAGCCCTTCGTGGCCGCGGTGGAGAACGGGGCCCTGTGGGCCACCCAGTTCCACCCCGAGAAGTCCGGCGACGCCGGTGCGCAGCTCCTCACCAACTGGATCGGAACACTGTGAGCAAGCTCGAACTGCTTCCCGCCGTCGACGTCCGCGACGGCCAGGCCGTCCGCCTCGTGCACGGCGAGTCCGGGACCGAGACGTCGTACGGCTCCCCCCTGGAGGCCGCCCTGTCCTGGCAGCGGGCGGGCGCCGAGTGGCTGCACCTGGTCGACCTCGACGCGGCGTTCGGCACCGGCGACAACCGGGAGCTGGTCCGGCAGGTCACCGAGGCGATGGACATCAAGGTGGAGCTGTCCGGCGGTATCCGCGACGACGCCTCGCTGGCCGCCGCCCTCGCCACCGGCTGCACCCGGGTCAATCTCGGCACCGCCGCCCTGGAGAGCCCGGAGTGGGTCGCCAAGGTCATCGCCGAGCACGGCGACAGGATCGCGGTCGGTCTCGACGTACGCGGTACGACCCTCAAGGGCCGCGGCTGGACCAGCGAGGGCGGTGACCTGTACCAGGCGCTGGAGCGGCTCGACAAGGAAGGCTGCGCGCGGTACGTCGTCACCGACATCGCCAAGGACGGCACGCTCCAGGGCCCGAACCTGGAACTGCTGCGCAACGTCTGCGCGGCGACCGACCGCCCGGTGGTGGCCTCCGGCGGGGTGTCCTCGCTGGAGGACCTGCGGGCCATCGCCGAGCTGGTTCCGCTCGGTGTCGAGGGGGCCATCGTCGGGAAGGCGCTGTACGCGAAGGCGTTCACCCTGGAAGAGGCCTTGGAGGCGGTGGCTCAGTGAGCGATCTGCGACGCGTTGCGACCGGTGCGCCCTGGGAGGAGACCTTCGGGTACTCCCGGGCGGTGGAGCTGCCCAACGGCCTGGTGCTGGTCTCCGGCTGCACCTCGGTGGTGGACGGTGAGATCGTCGCGGGCGATCCGTACGAGCAGACGGTCAACTCCTTCAACGTCGCGTTCGCGGCCCTGAAGGAGCTGGGGCTCGGCCGGGACGACGTGGTGCGCACCCGCCTGTACCTCACCCACGCCCGGGACGTCGACGAGGTCGGACGCGCTCACAAGGAGCTGTTCGACGCCGTCCGGCCCGCCGCATCCATGATCATCGTCTCCGGCTTCGTGGACCCCAGCCTGGTCGTCGAGGTCGAGGTGGAGGCGTTCCGAGGAGACACCGCAGCATGACCCTCGCCGTACGAGTGATCCCCTGCCTGGACGTGGACAACGGCCGGGTCGTCAAGGGCGTCAACTTCCAGAACCTGCGCGACGCGGGCGACCCCGTCGAGATGGCCAAGGTGTACGACGCCGAGGGCGCCGACGAACTGACGTTCCTGGACATCACCGCCTCCTCCGGCAACCGCGAGACGACCTACGACGTGGTGCGCCGCACCGCCGAGCAGGTCTTCATCCCGCTGACGGTCGGCGGCGGTGTCCGCACGGCCGAGGACGTGGACAAGCTGCTGCGGGCCGGGGCGGACAAGGTGGGCGTGAACACCGCGGCCATCGCCCGCCCCGACCTGATCCGTGAGATCGCCGAGCGGTTCGGCCGACAGGTGCTGGTGCTGTCGGTGGACGCGCGGCGCACCCCTGAGGGCTCCTTCGAGGTCACCACCCACGGTGGCCGTCGCGGCACCGGCATCGACGCCGTCGAGTGGGCGCACCGGGCCGCCGAGCTGGGCGCCGGTGAGATCCTGCTCAACTCGATGGACGCGGACGGCACCAAGGACGGCTACGACCTGGAGATGATCGAGGCCGTCCGCAGGCACGTGACCGTCCCGCTGATCGCCTCCGGCGGCGCGGGCAAGCTGGACCACTTCCCCCCGGCCGTCGCGGCGGGCGCGGACGCGGTGCTGGCGGCCTCGGTGTTCCACTTCGGCGATCTGCGGATCGGTGAGGTGAAGGAGACGCTGCGGGGGGCGGGGCACCCGGTTCGCTGAACCACCAAGATGCGAAAGAGAAGTTGCGCAAAATCTGTTGTGCAACTTTTCTTTCGTATCTATGGTCGAGGGCATGGCAAGCACAGAGAACCGCCGGATCAAGGACGTCGGAACCCTCAAGGCGCTGGCCCACCCGCTGCGGGCGAACCTCTACCGGCTGTTGTTCATCAAGGGCGTCGCCACCGCCTCACAGCTCGCGGAGAGCGTGGACGAGGCCGTCTCGCTCGTCAGTTACCACCTGCGCAAACTCGCCGAGCACGAACTCGTCGAGGAGGCCGAGCCGCAGAGCGGGGACGGCCGAGAGCGCTGGTGGCGGCCCGCGTCCGACGGGGTGAGCATCCACGACGAGGACTTCCGCGGTGAGCCCGGCAAGGCGGCCGCACACATGGCGGCCACCCGGCTCTTCCACGAGCAGCGCGCCGACCTCTACCGGCGCTATC
This sequence comes from Streptomyces sp. NPDC058307, assembly GCF_042880295.1. Lineage (NCBI taxonomy): Bacteria > Bacillati > Actinomycetota > Actinomycetes > Kitasatosporales > Streptomycetaceae > Streptomyces > Streptomyces sp. NPDC058307. Next base: position 69,377 of record NZ_JBHVYZ010000007.1, on the reverse strand, counting down.
TCGACGAGCGGGCCACCTGGGGCCCGGAATGGAATGCCGCGGCCCCGGACAACGAGTCGTGGCTGCGCCTGACCGCGAGCGAACTGGGCGAGCTCCGCGCGGAATGGGAAGCCCTGGTCGGCAAGTACGACGAGAAGGGCCGCTCGGCCGAGGCCGCCGGCGACACCGAGGGACGTGAGGACGTCGCGCTGTTCGTGTACGGATTCCCGTTCCGCGCCTGACGTCCGGAGAGGACACCTTCCCGTGACCACCACGCACACGGCCCCGCCCACCGCCCCCGAACTGCCCGCCCACCGCGACGCCAACGTCCTGCGCTGGCTCGCCGCCTACACCGCCTCGATGACCGGCGACAGCGTCTACTACATCGCCCTGTCCTGGGCGGCCGTACAGGCCGGCTCACCCGCGCAGGCGGGCGTGGTCATGGCGGTGAGTGCCCTGCCGCGGGCGCTGCTCATGCTGGGCGGCGGAGTGATCGCCGACCGTCTCGGGCCGCGCAGAGTGGTCATCGCGAGCGACGCGGTGCGCTGTGCGGCCGTGCTCGCGGTGGCGGGGCTGCTGTTCCTCACCAGCCCGGGGCTGTGGCCGCTGGCCGTGCTCGCCCTGGTCTTCGGGACCGTCGACGCCGTGTTCATGCCGGCCGTGGGCGCCCTCCCCGCGCGCGTGACGAGTCGCGGACAGCTCGCGCGCGTGCAGGGCATGCGGGGACTCGGCATCCGGTTCGCCAGTGTGGTCGGCGGACCGCTCGGCGGACTCGCGGTGGCGCTCGGCGGAGCGGCGGCCGCCTTCACCTTCGCGGGGCTGCTCATCGCGGTCTCGGTGCCGCTGCTGGTGGCCGTACGGATACGCGAGCTGCCCGCCGACGGCAAGGGGAGCGGTGGCACCGCCTGGCGTGATCTGAAGGGCGGCCTGGCCTACATCCGCCGGCACCGTGTCCTCGCCCCTTTGATGCTGGCCATCGCCTTCGGCGACCTCGGGTTTGTCGGCCCCCTCAACGTGGGACTGACGCTGCTCGCAGAGGAGCGCGGCTGGGGCGCCTCCGGGATGGGCTGGGTGCTCGCCGGGTTCGGTGTGGGCGCGGGCACCGCCTCCCTGCTGCTGACCGTGCGTGGCCGGCTGCCGCACGCCGGCCAGGTGGCGGCCTACGCCATCCTCGCCGGATCGGTCGCCATCGGCTCCCTCGCCTACGTGCCGTCCGTCCTCGCGGCCGTCGGGGTCGCCCTGCTGGTCGGGCTGCTCGCCGGGCTCAGCGGGGCGCTGTGCGTCGCCCTGCTCCAGACCCAGGCCGACTCCGCCTACCTCGGTCGTGTCACCGCCGTCTCCGGACTGGTCAGCCTCGGCTTCGCCCCGCTGAGCATGCCGCTGTCCGCCGCCGCCATCGGCACCTGGGGCACTGGGCCGGTCTTCGTCGTCAGCGCGATGGTGTGCGGGCTCGGCGGGGTCGTCGCCCTCGGCGCAGGGAACCTGCGCCGCGCCGAACTCCCCGCCTGAGCCGTCAGATCCCGAGCTCCTTCGCCTCGTGCAGCTTGGCGATCGCCTCCTTGTCGCCGTCCAGCTCCACCTTGGCCGCGCTCTGCCGGCCGTACAGGAACAGCAGGAGCTCCGACGGCTCGCCGGTCACCGTGACGACCGGTGTGCCCCGGTGCGCGACCGCCGTCTGGCCGTCCGGGCGGCGCAGCACCAGCCCGGTGGGCGCGCCGCGCCCCATCAGCCGGGCGGTGCGCTCCAGACGGGACCACAGGGCGTCCTGGAAGACGGAGTCCAGCTCGCGCGGTGTCCAGTCGGGGCGGGCCCGGCGGACGTCCTCGGTGTGGACGTAGAACTCCACCGTGTTCGACAGCTCCTCGACCTGCTTGAGCTGGAACGGCGAGAAGCGCGGCGGGCCGGTGCGGATGAGCTGGATCAGTTCCTCGTAGGGCTTCTCGGAGAACTCGGTCATCACCCGGTCCAGGCGGGACGCGAGCTGCTTGATCAGCAGGCCGCCGGCGGCGTCGGGTCGGCGCTCGCGCACCACCACGTGGGCGGCGAGGTCGCGGGTGAGCCAGCCGTCGCAGAGGGTGGGGGCGTCCGGGCCCTCGGCCTCCAACAGATCGGCGAGCAGAAGTCGTTCACGCTTGGCGAAAGTCGACATGCAGTCAGAGTACGACCGCGTGACGGGTCCGCACAGTGGACACCACGCCGGGCTTGTCAGTGGCGCGCGGCACAATGGCCCCATGACCAGCACGCCCTCACCCAGCAACCTCGACCCGGAGATCGCCGCGCGTCTCAAGCGCAGCACCGACGGGCTCGTCCCCGCCATCGCCCAGCAGTACGACACCGGTGAGGTGCTCATGCTCGGCTGGATGGACGACGAGGCGCTGCACCGCACGCTGACCACCGGCCGCTGCACCTACTGGTCGCGCAGCCGCCGGGAGTACTGGGTCAAGGGCGACACCTCCGGCCACTTCCAGTGGGTCAAGTCCGTCGCCCTCGACTGCGACGCCGACACCGTGCTGGTCAAGGTCGACCAGGTCGGCGCCGCCTGCCACACCGGCGCGCGGACCTGCTTCGAGGCGGACGTGCTCCTCGAGGACGGCGCTGGTTCCGGTACCGCCGCCTCGGATCAGTAAGGTCAGCCGCCATGGACCTCGAGACCTTCCGCAAGCTGGCCACCGACCGCCGTGTCATCCCCGTCACGCGCAAGCTCCTGGCCGACGGCGACACCCCGGTCGCCCTCTACCGCAAGCTCGCCGCCGAGCGCCCCGGCACCTTCCTGCTGGAGTCCGCTGAGAACGGCCGTTCCTGGTCCCGCTACTCCTTCGTGGGTGTGCGCTCGGCCGCGACCCTGACGGCGCGTGACGGCCAGGCGCACTGGCTCGGCACCGCACCGGTCGGCGTCCCCGTCGACGGCGACCCGCTGGCCGCCCTGCGCGCCACCATCGAGGCCCTGCACACCCCGCACCAGGAGGGCCTGCCGCCCTTCACCGGAGGCATGGTCGGCTACCTCGGCTACGACATCGTCCGCCGCCTGGAGAAGATCGGCCCCGGCGAGCGCGACGACCTGAAGCTCCCCGAGCTGACCATGCTCCTGACCAGCGATCTCGCCGTCATGGACCACTGGGAGGGCTCGGTCCTGCTGATCGCCAACGCGATCAACCACAACGACCTCGACACCGGTGTGGACGAGGCCCACGCGGACGCGGTGGCCCGCCTGGACGCCATGGAGGCGGACCTGTCCCGCGCGGTGGCCCAGCCCCCGGCGGTCCTGCCGCCCTCCGAGCTGCCCGAGTACACCGCGCTCTGGGGCGGCCCCGACTTCCAGGAGGCCGTCGAGGACATCAAGGAGCGCATCCGGGCCGGCGAGGCGTTCCAGGTCGTCCCCTCCCAGCGCTTCGAGACGCCGTGCACGGCAAGCGCGCTGGACGTCTACCGGGTCCTGAGGGCCACCAACCCCTCCCCGTACATGTACCTCTTCCGCTTCGACGGCTTCGACGTCGTGGGCTCGTCCCCCGAGGCCCTGGTCAAGGTCGAGGACGGGCACGCCATGGTCCACCCCATCGCCGGCACCCGGTGGCGCGGAGCGACCCCGCAGGAGGACCAGGCCCTCGCCGACGAACTGCTCGCCGACCCGAAGGAGCGTGCCGAGCACCTGATGCTGGTGGACCTCGGACGCAACGACCTGGGGCGCGTCTGCGAGCCCGGCTCGGTCGAGGTCGTCGACTTCATGTCCGTCGAGCGGTACTCCCACGTGATGCACATCGTGTCGACCGTCACCGGCAAGGTCGCGCCCGGCCGTACCGCCTTCGACGTCCTGACCGCCTGCTTCCCCGCGGGCACCCTCTCCGGTGCCCCCAAGCCCCGCGCGATGCAGATCATCGACGAACTGGAGCCGTCCCGGCGCGGGTTGTACGGCGGCTGCGTCGGCTACCTCGACTTCGCGGGCGACTCCGACACCGCGATCGCGATCCGTACGGCCCTCCTGCGCGGCGGCACGGCCTACGTCCAGGCGGGCGCCGGCATCGTCGCCGACTCCGACCCGGTCGCCGAGGACACCGAGTGCCGCAACAAGGCGGCGGCGGTCCTGCGGGCGGTCCACACGGCGAACCGGCTCGGCGCGTAGGGCCTTTCGGCGCCGAATGGGGCGCTTCTCACGGAACCCCGGGTCACCGTCCGCCCGGGGTTCGGGTGATAGTGGGGTACGTGACTGCCGTACCCCACCCCCGTTCCGAAGCCGCCGGACCCGCCAGGGCCGGACGTCTGAGTCTCGCCGTCGCCCTGATGTGCGGCGCGCTCGGCGCCGCCGTGGCGCTGCTGGCCACCCGCCAGCAGTGGTCCGAGGGCACCGCGACCGTGGCCGGCGGCGCCTTTCCCCTGACCGCCAAGGGCAGTGACGTCACCGGCGTCCCCGCCGCCCTGGCCATAGTGGGCCTCGCCGCGCTCGTCGCCGTCTTCGCCGTCCGCAAGGCGGGACGCCACCTGGTCGCCGCGCTGCTCGCGCTCTCCGGCGCGGGAATCGTCGTCGCCGCGCTGGTCGGGGCGGGCGATTCGTCCGCGCTGGACGAGCAGGCCGCCCAGGCCTCCGGCGACACCTCGGCGACGGTCGCCTCCCTTTCGCACACCGCCTGGCCGTACGTCGCCGTGGTCGGGGGCGCGCTGATCCTTCTGGCCGGGCTGCTCGCCCTGCGGTACGGCCGGCTGTGGCCCGCGATGTCCGGGCGCTACGAGCGGGACGGGGCGCCCCGGGTCCGTCGTAAGGCCCCCGTCGTGGACCCTGACCGGCCCGAGGACATCTGGAAGGCGCTCGACCGAGGAGAAGACCCGACGGGGGCGTAGCGGCCGCCCGCGAAGCGCGACCCCGGATCACTTCGTGCCCTCGCGTGCGGGACAATGACTTCGAGCGTCCGGCTCAGACATGTACTTCAGCACCTAGGAGCAAGCAATGGCGGGCAGCAGCCACGGTCACACCCCGGCCGCCTGGACCGGTGTCACTATCGCCTTCATCGGGTTCTGCGTCGCGGGCGCCTTCATGGTGATGGCCCAGCCGGCGGGCTTCTGGGCCGGTATGGCGATCGTGGTCGTCGGCGGTGTCGTCGGCTGGATCATGAGCGCGATGGGGATGGGCATGCCCAAGGACGCCCACAAGCCGCTCGCCACCACGCAGCATCCCGAGGTCGAGACGGCCGAGGCCAAGAGCTGACGCGCGGAGAGCTTCGTGGAGGGGCGGCCCGGCGAGAGCGCCGGGGCCGCCCTTCACGCGTACGTGGGGACCGGCAGGGCACAATGCGAGGCGTGAACGCCGACACCCAGCGCGCACCCCGGCTCACCGGGCTCGCCGTCCCGGGCGGCATCCTCGCTGCCGTCGCCGGGGCCTTCGCGTACGTGGGGACCGTGGACCCCAACCAGCCCGGGCACTACCCCGTCTGCCCGCTCTACCGGATCACCGGCCTGTACTGCCCCGGCTGTGGCGGACTGCGCAGCGCACACGCGTTCGTCCACGGCGACTTCCTGGCCGCGCTCCAGGACAACGCGATGGGCGTGGTGGGCTATCTGGGCTTCGCCGTGCTGTGGACCGTCTGGGTGGTCCGCACGGTGCGCGGCCGGCCGCTGAAGCTCGGCCTCGGGCCGGTGCACCTGTGGACGGCGGGGACATTGCTGCTGGTCTTCACGGTTGTCCGGAACCTGCCGTTCGGTGGCTGGCTTCATCCTTGATCGGCTGGCGAAGGTCCAGTATGGGGGCGCCTCCCGCCCGAGCATGCGAAGCTTGTTCGAGGGTGGCGGAGGGACTGGCGTCAACCGGATGCGAGGGGTACGCCGTCCTGCGGATACCATCGCAGTGACCACCTCTTTTTCATCGGTCGCTGGAACTGTCAACCGTCTGGAAGGGGGCCGCTCGCGTGAGTGTGCTCGACGAGATCATCGACGGAGTCCGTGCCGACCTCGCGGAACGGCAGGCGCGCGTCAGCCTCGACGAGCTCAAGGAGCGCGCGGCGAAGGCTCCTGCGGCCAAGGACGGCGTGGCCGCCCTGCGCGGCGACGGCGTCAAGGTCATCTGCGAGGTCAAGCGCTCCAGCCCCTCCAAGGGCGCGCTGGCCGCGATCGCCGACCCGGCGGGCCTCGCCGCCGACTACGAGGCGGGCGGCGCCGCCGTCATCTCCGTCCTCACCGAACAGCGCCGCTTCGGCGGCTCGCTGGCCGACCTGGAGGCCGTTCGCGCGCGGGTGGACATCCCGATCCTGCGCAAGGACTTCATCGTCACGTCGTACCAGCTGTGGGAGGCCCGGGCCTACGGCGCCGACCTCGCACTGCTCATCGTCGCGGCCCTGGAGCAGCCCGCCCTGGAGTCCCTGATCGAGCGCGCCGAGTCCATCGGGCTCACCCCGCTCGTCGAGGTCCACGACGAGGACGAGGTCGAGCGCGCGGTGGACGCCGGAGCGAAGATCATCGGTGTCAACGCGCGCAACCTCAAGACCCTCGAAGTGGACCGCGGCACGTTCGAGCGGCTCGCCCCAGAGATCCCCGCCCACCTGGTCAAGATCGCCGAGTCCGGCGTCCGCGGCCCGCACGACCTGATCGCCTACGCCAACGCCGGCGCCGACGCGGTCCTGGTGGGCGAGTCCCTGGTGACGGGCAAGGACCCGAAGACGGCGGTGTCGGACCTGGTCGCGGCGGGCGAGCATCCCGCACTGCGGCACGGCCGCGGCTGATCTTTCGCTAGAGTTGACGCCGATGACTCTCACCGTGACGACCGTGGACCGGTACGCCCGCCTGGCGCGTGGCTGCCGTCCCCGAGGCTGCCGTGCCCCCGCCCGCCGGGTGCACGGCCGCCGCGTCAGGTATGTCATCGGTGACGAACCTGGACAGGTGAACGGCCGTCGATGGCAGCGCGCCCTATAGGGGCGCGGGGAACTGCGCGACAAGCCGCAGACGACCTTTCGTCGTCGGACAAACCCCGCCCCCACGGCGAATAGTGTCTTTTCAACGCACTCACCGTGAGGTATTGCCATGCCCAGCGAGTTCTTCATCCCCGACCCCGACGGTCAACTCCCCAGTGCCGAAGGCTACTTCGGCGCGTTCGGCGGCAAGTTCATCCCGGAGGCCCTCGTCGCCGCCGTGGACGAGGTCGCCGTCGAGTACGACAAGGCCAAGCACGACCCCGAGTTCGCCCGTGAGCTCGACGACCTGCTGGTCCACTACACCGGCCGTCCCAGTTCGCTCACCGAGGTCCCCCGTTTCGCCGCCGAAGCCGGTGGCGCCACGATCTATCTGAAGCGGGAAGACCTCAACCACACCGGCTCCCACAAGATCAACAACGTGCTCGGTCAGGCCCTGCTCACCAAGCGCATGGGCAAGACCCGGGTGATCGCGGAGACGGGCGCCGGCCAGCACGGCGTCGCCACCGCCACCGCCTGCGCCCTCTTCGGTCTCGAGTGCACGATCTACATGGGCGAGATCGACACCCAGCGCCAGGCCCTCAACGTGGCCCGGATGCGCATGCTGGGCGCCGAGGTCATCGCCGTGAAGTCCGGCAGCCGCACGCTGAAGGACGCCATCAACGAGGCCTTCCGCGACTGGGTCGCCAACGTCGACCGCACGCACTACCTCTTCGGCACGGTCGCCGGACCGCACCCCTTCCCGGCCATGGTCCGCGACTTCCACCGGGTCATCGGCGTCGAGGCCCGCCGCCAGCTCCTGGAGCGCGCCGGCCGACTGCCCGACGCGGCCATCGCCTGCGTGGGCGGCGGTTCGAACGCCATCGGCCTGTTCCACGCCTTCATCCCGGACACCGCCGTACGCCTCATCGGCTGCGAGCCCGCCGGGCACGGCGTGGAGACCGGCGAGCACGCGGCCACCCTGACCGCGGGCGAGCCCGGCATCCTGCACGGCTCCCGCTCCTACGTCCTCCAGGACGAGGAGGGCCAGATCACCGAGCCGTACTCCATCTCGGCCGGTCTGGACTACCCGGGCATCGGCCCCGAGCACTCCTACCTCAAGGACTCCGGCCGCGGCGAGTACCGCGCGGTCACCGACGACGCGGCCATGCAGGCCCTGCGCCTGCTCTCGCGCACCGAGGGCATCATCCCGGCCATCGAGAGCGCCCACGCGCTGGCCGGCGCCCTGGAGGTCGGCCGGGAGCTCGGCAAGGACGGGCTGATCGTCGTCAACCTGTCGGGCCGCGGCGACAAGGACATGGACACGGCCGCACGCTACTTCGGCCTGTACGACACCGACGCCGCCGTCGCGGCGGACGAGGCCGGCAGCGGCGCCGAGATCGAGGGGGACGCGAAGTGAGCGGGAACATTCAGCTGCTGTCGGACACCCTCGCCGGCGCCAAGGCCGAGGGACGGTCCGCGCTCATCGCCTACCTCCCGGCCGGGTTCCCGACCGTGGACGGCGGCATCGAGGCGATCAAGGCCGCCTTCGACGGCGGCGCGGACGTCGTCGAGGTCGGTCTGCCGCACAGCGACCCCGTCCTCGACGGCCCCGTCATCCAGACCGCCGACGACATCGCCCTGCGCGGCGGCGTCAAGATCGCGGACGTCATGCGGACGGTCAAGGAGACCTACGAGGCCACCGGGAAGCCGGTGCTCGTGATGACGTACTGGAACCCCATCGACCGCTACGGCGTCGAGCGCTTCACCGCCGAGCTCGCCGCGGCGGGCGGCGCGGGCTGCATCCTGCCGGACCTGCCGGTGCAGGAGTCGGCGCTGTGGAGGGAGCACGCGCACAAGCACGGGCTCGCCACGGTCTTCGTGGTCGCGCCCAGCAGCAAGGACGCGCGCCTCGCCGAGATCACCGCGGCCGGCAGCGGATTCGTGTACGCCGCCTCGCTGATGGGCGTCACGGGCACGCGTGAGTCGGTCGGGGCGCAGGCCCAGGACCTCGTCGAGCGCACCCGGGCCGCCGATGCCGGGGCAGCTCTGCCCGTCTGTGTCGGGCTCGGGGTCTCCAACGCCGCACAGGCCGCCGAAGTGGCCGGCTTCGCCGACGGCGTGATCGTCGGCTCGGCCTTCGTGAAGCGGATGCTGGACGCGCCCGACGACAAGGCCGGCGTCGAGGGCGTCCGCGCGCTCGCCGGCGAGCTGGCGAAGGGCGTGCGCCGACAGGCGTAGTCGGCCGTACGCCTGTCACGGCGGTGTGACGGAAACTGCGGTCACTCGAACGGGTGGACCTGGGACCGGGGAGGCGCGGTGCGCCTCCCCGGTTCGTTCTGCGGGTGTGAGCGAGAAGAACCGTGAGGGAAAGCGCACCGCCCGGGAGCGGCTGGCGGAGGAGCGCGCGAGGCAGAAGACCGCGGACCGGCGGCGCCGGATGCTGATCGTGGGCGCGAGTGTGGTGTGCGTCCTCGGTCTCGCGGCGGTGATCGGCGTCGTCGCGGCCAACGCCGGCAAGGACAAGGACAAGAGCGACGGCTCGGGCCCGGTCGTGGCGCCCTCGGGAGCCAATGGCCAGGACAGTCTCGCCATCCCGGTCGGCAAGGAGGGCGCCAAGTCGACGCTGGTCGTCTGGGAGGACTTCCGCTGCCCGGCCTGCAAGGCCTTCGAGACGGCGTACCGCCCGGTCGTCCACGAGCTCACCGAATCCGGGCAGCTCAAGGTCGAGTACCACCTGGCGACGATCATCGACGGCAACATGGGCGGCACCGGCTCCCGCAACGCGGCCAATGCCGCGGCCTGCGCCCAGGACGCCGGGAAGTTCCCCGGCTATCACGACGTGCTCTACGAGAACCAGCCCGAGGAGACCGACGACGCCTTCGCCGAGAACAGCAAGCTCCTCGAACTGGCGAAGAAGGCCGACGGGCTCGACACCCCCGCCTTCCGTGCGTGTGTGGAGAAGGGCACCCACAACAGCTGGGTCGAGAAGTCCGCGGCGGCCTTCCGCAACGGCGGCTTCAGCGGGACACCGACGGTCCTGCTGAACGGCAGGAACATCTACCAGGACCGGACGATGACGCCGGCGAAGCTGAAGCAGCAGGTACAGGAAGCGGCCAAGGGGTAAGGATTTCAGGCCCGCCTGTTATGGACCCGTTGCCGGACCGCCTGCCGTGGGTCCGGCCGGGCAGGGTAGCGTCGACCCTGCCATGGAACTTGCCTACATTCCCAGCCCGTCGCGCGGGGTCATCCACCTCGGTCCCATCCCGCTGCGTGGCTACGCGTTCTGCATCATCATCGGCGTCTTCGTTGCCGTCTGGCTCGGCAACAAGCGCTGGCTCGCCCGGGGCGGGCGAGTCGGCACAGTGGCCGACATCGCGGTCTGGGCCGTGCCGTTCGGACTGCTCGGCGGCCGCCTCTACCACGTGATCACGGACTACGAGCTGTACTTCAGCGAGGGCCGTGACTGGGTGGACTCCTTCAAGATCTGGGAGGGCGGCCTCGGCATCTGGGGCGCGATCGCGCTCGGTGCGGTGGGCGCGTGGATCGGCTGCCGCCGCCGGGGCATCGCGCTACCGGCCTACGCCGACGCCATCGCCCCCGGCATCGCCCTCGCACAGGCCATCGGTCGCTGGGGCAACTGGTTCAACCAGGAGCTGTACGGCAAGCCGACCGACCTGCCGTGGGCCCTGCACATCACGTCCTCCACGGACGGCCGGGTACCGGGCTACTACCACCCCACCTTCCTGTACGAGTCGCTGTGGTGCGTCGGCGTCGCCCTCCTCGTCATCTGGGCCGACCGCCGCTTCAAGCTGGGACACGGCCGGGCGTTCGCGCTGTACGTCGCCGCGTACTGCACGGGGCGCGGCTGGATCGAGTACATGCGCATCGACGACGCCCACCACATCCTGGGGGTCCGGCTCAACGTCTGGACCGCGATCGTCGTGTTCGTGCTCGCGGTGACGTACTTCGTGCTGTCGGCGAAGAAGCGCCCCGGACGCGAGGAAGTCGTCGAGCCGGGCGCGGATGCCGCCGACGGCGAGGCCGAAGGAGCCGAGAAGTCCGACACCGACAAGAAGGCCGAGGCTGAGGCGGACTCCGACTCCGACTCCGGCGAGTCCGAGACCGGCTCCCGCGAGACGGCCGACGAGGCCGGGTCCGCGAAGAAGACCTGACGGTCGGTCGTAAGTCGACGAGGGCGCCCCGAGTGGTCGGGGCGCCCTCGTCGTATGTCGGCGCGGCCGTCGTATGTCAGGCGCGGTCGGCGAGGGAGAGGGTGCGGTGGGCCTGGGTCACCACCGCCGCGTCGATGAACGTGCCGTCCGGAAGGGCCTGCGCCCCCGCGTGCGCCTGCGCCGCCTTGAGGACCGTCTCCGCCTGCTCGATCTCCTCCTCCGTGGGCAGGTAGGCCCGCTCGATCACCGGGAGCTGGCGGGGATGGACGGCTGCCCGGCCCAGGAAGCCCAGAGCCCGGCCGTGGGCGCAGGAGGCCCTCAGGCCCTCCAGGTCCCGGATGTCGGGGTGGACCGACTGGGACGGGGGAGGCAGGGCCGCCGCTCTCGCCGCCACGACCACCCGGGACCGGGACCAGTCCAGGCCCCCGTCATGTCGTACCCCCAGGTCGGCTCGCAGGTCCGCCTCGCCGAGGGCGATGCCTCGCAGGCTCGGGTGGGCGGTGGCGATGGCGTAGGCGTGCTCGATGCCCAGAGCCGATTCCAGGAGGGCGTACAGGGGTGGGGCTGGGGCGCCTCCTTCGGCCCGGGCCGTCGTCTGCGCGACGTGGGTGACCTGGGCGGGGGCGGTGACCTTGGGCAGGCGCAGGCCGCAGACGCCCGGGAGGGGGGCGATCGCCGCGAGGTCCGCTGACGCCAGGGGACCGTCCAGGGCGTTGACCCGGACGTGGACCGGGACCGGCTGGGGCTCGCCGAGACGTTCGGCGGTGGCCTCTCGGGCGTACCGCTTGCGGTCGGGGGCGACCGCGTCCTCCAGGTCGACGACCACGACATCGGCGCCCGCCACGAGGGCCTTGCTGACGGTCTCCGGGCGGTCGCCGGGGACGTAGAGCCAGGTCAGAGGGTACGGCCTCACAGCGCGCCCTCCGCGCGCAACGCCGTCAACTCGGCTGCGGTCAAGCCGAGTTCGGTCAGGATCTCTTCAGTGTCCGCGCCGTGCGGGCGGCCCGCCCAGCGGATCGCGCCGGGGGTAGAGGAGAGCCGGAACAGGACGTTCTGCATGCGCAGCGGGCCGAGCTCGGGGTCGTCGACCGTGGTGACGGTGTCGAGCGCCTGGTACTGCGGGTCGGCCATCACGTCCCGGACGTCCTGGATCGGGGCGATGGCGGCCTCCGCCTTCTCGAAGGCCGCGAGGACGTCGGCGCGGGTGCGTTCGGCGATCCAGGAGCCGACCGCCGCGTCCAGGACGTCCGCGTGGGCGGCCCGCTGGGCGCCGGTCGCGAACCACGGTTCGTCGATCAGCTCGGGGCGGCCCACCAGGTGCATCACGCGCTCCGCGATCGACTGGGCCGAGGTGGAGACGGCGACCCAGGTGCCGTCGGCCGTGCGGTAGGTGTTGCGGGGGGCGTTGTTGGCGGAGCGGTTGCCGGTGCGCTCCTGGACGTGTCCGAGCTGGTCGTACCAGGTCGGCTGGGGGCCGAGGACCGTCAGGATCGGTTCGATGAGCGCCATGTCGACGACCTGGCCCTCGCCCGTGCGGTCCCGGGCCGCGAGCGCCGTCATCACCGCGTACGCCGTGGCGAGGCCCGCGATGGAGTCGGCCAGGCCGAAGGGCGGCAGCACCGGCGGGGCGTCCGGTTCGCCGGTGATCGCCGCGAAGCCGCTCATCGCCTCGGCGAGGGTGCCGAAGCCGGGGCGGTGGGCGTAGGGGCCGAACTGGCCGAAGCCGGTGACGCGGGTGAGGACCAGGCGGGGGTTGGCGGTGGAGAGCTCGGGCCAGCCGAGGTCCCACTTCTCCAGGGTGCCGGGGCGGAAGTTCTCGATGACCACGTCCGCGGAGGCGGCCAGCCGCAGGAAGGTGGTCCGGCCGCCCGGCTTGGACAGGTCGAGGGTGATCGTGTGCTTGTTGCGGCCCAGGACCTTCCACCACAGGCCGATGCCGTCCTTCGAGGGGCCGTGGCCCCGGGAGGGGTCCGGTTTCGTGGGGTGCTCGATCTTGACGACGTCGGCGCCGAAGTCGCCGAGCAGGGTGGCGGCGAGAGGGCCGGCGAAGAGGGTGGCCGCGTCGAGCACGCGCAGCCCTTTCAGGGGGGTCTCGGTCATGACGTGGGTCATGGGCGGGCAGCCTCCCGGTGGGTGAGGTGGGCCAGGGTGTCGAAGCCGGTGCCGTTGAAGTCGGCGACGGAGGTGGCCAGGCGGTTCTTGAGGGGGGTGGTCCAGCGGTCGGGGAGCTGTTCCGGGGTGCCGGTCAGCAGGGCGGCGATGCTGCCCGCCGTGGCGCCGTTGGAGTCGGTGTCCCAGCCGCCGCTGACAGCCCTGCAGATGGAGGTGGTGAAGTCGCCGTTCGCGTGGGTGAGGGCGGCGGCGATCAGCGCGGTGTTGGGGACGGCGTGGACCCAGTGGTGGGTCGCGGCGTGGGTGGCGTGGAGTTCGTCCACGACCTCGTCGAAGTCGTCGTGCTGTCCGGCCAGTCGGATGGCGTGGGTGACGGCCCTGGCGAGGCGGGAGTTCGGGGGGATCACGGTGAGGCCGGTGCGCAGGCAGGTGTGGATGTCGGGGGTCGCCGCCGCCTGGGCGATCACGGCGGCCGTGAACATCGCCGCGTAGACGCCGTTCGCCGTGTGGGTGAGGGTGGCGTCCCTGTGGGCCTGTTCGGCCGCGGCCGCCGGGTCGCCGGGGTTGGTCCAGCCGTGGACGTCCGCGCGGATCAGGGCGCCGATCCATTCGCGGAAGGGGTTGCGGTGGCGGGCCGTTCTGGGGGGCTCCAGCCCTTGGAGGAGGTTGCGGTAGGCGATGCGTTCGGCGGTGAAGGTGCGCCCGGCGGGGAGTTCGTCGAGCCAGAGTTCCGCCACGTGTGCGGTGGTGAAGTGCCTGCCGTGGCGTTGGAGCAACAGGAGGTTCAGCAAGGGGTAGTTGAGGTCGTCGTCCTCGGGCATGCCGTCGATGTTCTCGGCGAGGGAGGTGGTGGCGGAGCGGCGGTTCCAGGGGTGGGCGGCGAGGAGTTCGGCGGGGACGCCCTTCGCCGTGAAGTAGATGTTCAGGGGCCAGTTGCCGGTGGCCGCGGCGAGCCTGCGGATGGCGTCGAGGGGGAGCTTCTCCACGGGCTTGCCCAGGAGGCAGCCCACCGCCCGGCCCAGCCAGGCCGCTTCCAGGGCGGTCCGGGTGAAGGATGCCGTAGAGGCGTGCCCGGGCCATGTCCGGCAGCGGGCCTTGATCCTCGCGAGGTCGGTGGGCTCGTCGTCCTCCAACGCGCTGGGAAGATCGGCCAGTTCGTCCAGCAGGTCGTCGGCGAGCTGCCGCAGATACCTGGACGCGGGCTCCGGCGAGGCGCCCGCGCGGACCGGCGCCTCCTTGCCTCCCGCCGCTCGCCACCTCGCCGCGATCGCCGACGGCTCCCTGCCGTCCTGGGCCGCCTGGCGGAGTTCGTGGCCGATGAGGTCCTCCGGCTGGACCCACGTCAGTCGGAGCATCTCGGGCCTCCGAGCTCCGCGAACGCCGCCTCGTGGGTCCTGCGATGGGTGAGGTCCCGCTCGAAGATCTCCCGGGTCACGGCGGTGAGCGTCGCCGCCGGTTCCCACAGATCCAGACGGCTCGCCTCCGACACCGTCTTCGACCAGTCGTCCGGGACCGGGGAGCCCAGGGCGCCGGACAGGGCACCGGCCATCGTGGCGATCGAGTCGCAGTCCCTGCCGTAGTTCACCGCGCCGAGCACGGCCTGCCGGAAGTCGCCCGCGGACACGAGCAACATGCCCAGGGCGACGGGGAGTTCCTCGATCGCGTGGAGGCGGGAGGGGCGGCGGGCGCCGAGGGAGGGGTTGCGGTAGTCGGGGCCGACCGTGTCGTAGGGAGCCACGGCGTCCCGCAGGGGTCGTAGGGCCGACTCGAAGTCCGTGTGACGGGCGGCCACTTCGCAGACCCGCTCGATCGCGGTGCGGGTGCCGTCCTTCGCCAGGGACAGGCAGGTCGTCACCACCGAGTCCGGCGTCGCTCCCGGTGCGGCCGCCGCCGCCACGGCCGCCGCGAGGACCCCCGCCGCCTCCCGGCCGTACGACGACTGGTGGGCGCCCGCGATGTCCAGGGCCTCGGTGTAGGCGGCCCGCGGGTTGGCCGCGTTGACCAGGCCGACCGGGGCCATGTACATCGCCGCGCCACAGTTGACGATGTTGCCCACGCCCGCTTCCCGGGGGTCGATGTGGCCGTAGTGGAGTCGGGTGACCAGCCATTTCTCGGCGAGGAAGATGCGGTGCAGGGGGAGGGCCTCGGCCTCCAGTTCCGGGATCCAGCGCGGGTTCGTCATCAGGTCGGGGACCAGGTGGTCGGCGATCGCGTAGGCGTCGAGGTGGTCCCTGACCCGGTCGTAGACGCGGATCAGCGCGTGGGTCATCAAGGTGTCGTCGGTGATGTGTCCGTCGCCCTTGTGGTAGGGGGCGATGGGACGGGCGGTGCGCCAGTCGTCGCCGTTCCAGGGGCCGACGACGCCGTGGACGCGGCCGGCGTGGCGTTCGAGGATCTGGTCGGGGGAGTAGCCCTCGACGGGACCGCCGAGGGCGTCGCCCACCGCCGCGCCCACGAGGGCTCCGGTGATCCGCTCCTCAAGACTGCTTTCTGAGTTTTTGGGCGTCATGCCGGAATCATCCTCCCGGGAGGGGCGGTTGTGCGGCTACCAGGAGTTCGGCGAGTTCCACGAGGTCCGTGCCGGTGAGGCGGGGCAGGGCACAGCCGGAGAGGGTCCGGCAGGTGTCGCGCCAGGAGGCGGGGATCGCGGTGCCGCCGCCCAGTGCGCCGGTCAGCGCGCCGGTCAGGGCGGGGGCCGAGTCGGCGACACGGGACAGACAGGCCGCGGCGGGGACCGCCTCCGCGATACGGCCCTGTGCGGCGATGGCCAGAGCGAGGGCCACGGGGACCGTTTCGGCGGCCGCGACGCCGTAGCTGTAGACGTGGTCGACGATCTCGTGTTCCAGAGCGGGGATCAGGGCGAAGGCGCTTTTGGCGGCCGCGGCGAGACGCAGGGCGTGGCGGGCGTTGCGGCCGATCTCCGTCTCCTCGGGGAGTTCGGTGAGCGCCGCTGTCACACAGGCTTCGACGGGGGCGCCGATCAGGGCGAGGGAGACGGCCGCGGCCATCGCTCTCGCTCCGTGCACTCCGTCTCCGTCCTGGGTGTAGCGGGCGTCGAACTCGGCGAGCTCCGCGGCGGGTCGGGGGGCGCCGGGGTGGGCGACCGCGAGGACACAGGCTCTGACGCAGGCCGCGTCGTCGAAGTAGTGCGGGTTGTCGTGGCCGGTGGCGGGTGGGCGCAGGCCGGTTGCGAGGTTGCCGAGTCCCGCCCTTACGGAGATGCGGGCGCGGAGGGGGATGTGGGCGGACTCGATCTCGGGGGCGCGGTCCGCCGCGGCGGCCACTTCGGCGGCGAGAGCGTTCCAGGCGAGGTCGATGGCGGCTCTCGTACGGCGTTCTCTCGTCAGGTCGCCGAGGGCGGTGTCGTCGCCTGCCTTGAGGAGGGCCTCCGCGGTGAAGGCGGCCCATTCGGCGTCGTCGGAGGGGCCGAGGCGGAGGGGCTCGGGGGGTTGGTTGAGGGCGATGGGGACGGGGAGGGTGGTGGTGGCGTTCTGTTCGGCGAAGGTGTCCAGCTCGCGGGTGAGGCGGCGGGTCCATTCGGGCATGCGGGCGGCTCTGTGCCGGGCGGCGGGCCAGCCGGCGGCGTCGCCCGCGGCGAGGCCGAGGAGGAGGCCGTGCACTCTCTGTCCGGCCTCGGCTTCGGGGGTTGCGTGTGGCAGCTGCCGCGCGTGGGGGGCCTCGGGTTCGCCTTCGGCGAGGCCGACGAGGAGCCCCTGGACTCTTCGCCCGGCCTCGGCTTCGCCTCCGGCCTTTGTGTTCCCACCCGCACCCCCCGTGCGGCTTTCGTCGTCGGGTGCGGGTGGCCCCAGTGGGGCGAACTCGCCGTCGGCGGCCGCGGGTTCGGCGGGGCCGGGGGTGGTCAGCAGGGCGGTGGGCTCGGACGCGGGTGGTGCGGCCGTGCTCGCGGACGTGGTCCGTAGAGCCGTCGTCGCGGACGTGTTCGGTCCGGTTGTGGCGTCCGCGGCGTTCGATGGGGCTGTCGGGGCCGAGTCGCTCGCCGTCGGTGTGGGGGCCGGGGGCTCCGCCCACGGCCCCGGCGGCCTCACCTGTCCGTCCCCGACTCATCGCCCGCCGCCAGGGTGAAGGCGTCCGGGTCGGGCGGGGACCACTCCTGTGTGAGGCCGGTCGTGGCCCATTTGCCGTCCTCGCCCGCCACCAGCAACTCCGCCACGTCCAGCACGTGATGGCCCGCCATGGCGGGCAGGCAGCTGCCTCTCGCCGGGCCGATCGCCGATGCCCACTCGGCCGGGATCGCCGACGCTCCCCTCGTCGCGCCGGCCAGCGCCCCCGCCACCGCCGCCGTCGTGTCCGCGTCTCTCCCCATGTTCACCGCCGTCAGGACCGCCTCACGGAAGTCGCCGTCCGCCGCCGCGTACGCCCCGAAGGCGAGGGCCACCGCCTCCGGGGCCAGGTCGGTCCACGGATAGCCGCCGATCACCACCGCGGAGCGGACCGCTCTCTCGCCCCGGTGGGCCACCGCCACGGCGCGGCGCAGCGAGCGGGCCGTCCAGCTGTCGTCCGGGATCACCGCCAGCGCGGAGGCGACGACGGCGATCGTCGGGGCGCCTGCCATCGCCGCCGCCACTCCCGCCGCGACCGCCTGGCCGCCGTAGATGCCCTCGCCGTCGTGGCTCACCGAGCCGTCGACGGCCACCAGGCGGGCCGCCTCCGCGGGGCGGCCCGCCGCGAAGACCCCGAAGGGGGCCGCGCGCATGGCCAGGCCGTCACTCCAGGCGTGGCGGTGCTGGGCCGAGATGGGGGCCGCCAGACCTCGGCGGAGGTTCTCCAGCGTGCCGCGTTCGCTGAAGCCGGCGCCCCGGAAGGGGCCCTCGTCGCGGTCCGCGATCCACTCGTGCCAGGCCGTCTCCACATGGCAGGGAGTGAGGGCCGAGCCGTGCCGGGCGAGGAGCAGACCCGAGAAGATCGCGTACTCCGTGTCGTCCGTGCCGGCCGGCTCGTCCACGACATAGCCCTCGATACGGCCCCAGCGGGCGCGGATCTGCGACGGCTTCAGGTTCTCGGCGGGGGCTCCCAGGGCGTCCCCGACCGCCAGGCCCAGCAGGGCGCCGCGGGCCCGCTCACGGAGTTCGGCGGCGTCCTGGGGTGCCTGGGCCGAGGAAACGCGGGCGATCGATGTCATAGCCGGCCTCTCCACAACAGGGAGCAGAGGGGGTTCGCGCCAGGCGCGGAACCTTTTGCCGTATATGTCCCACCATCGGCGGTTGACCTCAGCCCGCCCGCCCCCAACGTCACCCGGTCGACATCTGAGCGGCACCATGATCGTCTGCGCATTCGACGGTAAAGCCGCAGGTTAGCCGAGCCTTTCCTTGCTGGCGGACGGGAATCGGCCGACGTACTGTGTTTGTTGTTAAGAATTAGAACGTGTCCAAAGTTAGCTTTGGCTTAGCTTCCCTGGGGGACCGGAATGGCCATCCTTGACATCGAAGCGCCCCTGCACGAGGCGCACCGCGACAACCACACGCACCGGGATGTGAACGGTGGCTGGCTCAGGCCCGCCGTCTTCGGTGCCATGGACGGGCTGGTCTCCAACCTCGCCCTGATGTCCGGCGTCGCGGGTGGGGCCGTCGGCCAGCACACGATCGTGATCACCGGGCTGGCGGGGCTCGCCGCCGGCGCCTTCTCCATGGCCGCCGGCGAGTACACCTCCGTCGCCTCCCAGCGGGAGCTCGTGGAGGCGGAGCTGGACGTGGAGCGCCGGGAACTGCGCAAGCACCCGCAGGACGAGGAGGCCGAGCTCGCCGCCCTGTACGAGGGGCGGGGCGTCGAGCCGGAGCTGGCCAGGGAAGTCGCCCGGCAGCTGTCGAAGGATCCCGAGCAGGCCCTGGAGATCCACGCCCGCGAGGAGCTGGGGATCGACCCGGGCGACCTGCCCTCGCCGCTCGTCGCCGCCGTGTCCAGCTTCGGGTCCTTCGCCCTGGGGGCCCTGCTCCCCGTACTGCCGTTCCTGCTCGGCGCGACCACGCTGTGGCCCGCTCTGCTGCTCGCTCTTCTCGGGCTGTTCGGGTGTGGTGCCGTGGTGGCCAGGGTGACCGCGCGGACCTGGTGGTACAGCGGGCTCCGGCAGCTCGCCCTGGGAGGCGCGGCGGCCGGTGTGACGTACGCCCTGGGCAGTTTGTTCGGAACGGCCGTAGGATAGATCGGCTGCTACTTATGCGTCGGGTCGCATAAGTAGTCGTTACCCGCTGGTTTCGAGTGCTTAACCACTGGGCATGAGCCGTAAGCGCTGTGGGCAATGACGCTTGCGGCGCACTCGCGGGGTCGGCGACGACGCCTTCGCCGCCCCCTGGACCGACGGACGATGATCTGACCGATCAGTCCGGATCGATCCCCACATACTTCAGGCCACGTGTGCGACACCCCCCTCGCACCGCGTGGCGTCCGCATGTTGGAACGGAGTATCCGGTTCCCGAGATCCGCTCCATCATGTAACCTGCACGAAATTTTGCACACGCGCAGAGGGCCAACGTCGTCCCTCGGCAATTGCATATGCCAGTTGACGACGACGGGAGAGCCGATGCGTACGCCGCGCCAGCCGTCCCAGCACTCCACGAATGGCCAGAAGTGGTCCTTCATGGATGCTCGCCCTGCTGCGCAGGGTATGTACGACCCCCGCAACGAAAAGGACGCCTGTGGCGTCGGCTTCGTGGCCACCCTCACCGGCGAGGCGAGCCATGCGCTGGTCGAGCAGGCGCTCACGGTTCTGCGCAACCTGGAGCACCGCGGTGCCACCGGCGCCGAGCCCGACTCGGGTGACGGCGCGGGCATCCTGTCCCAGGTCCCGGACGCCTTCTTCCGTGAGGTCGTCGGCTTCGAACTGCCGACGGCCGGTGGGTACGCCGTGGGCACCGCCTTCCTGCCGGAGGACGGCCTCGACGAGGCCGTCTCGAAGATCGAGACGATCGCCGCCGAGGAGGGCCTCACCGTCCTCGGCTGGCGCGAGGTCCCGGTCGCCCCGGGGCTGCTCGGCGCCACCGCCCGCTCGACGATGCCGGCCTTCCGCCAGGTCTTCGTGACCGACGGCGCGGCAGTGCCCGCCACCGGTATCGACCTCGACCGCAAGGCCTTCGTGCTGCGCAAGCGCGCCGAGCGCGAGGTCGACGTCTACTTCCCCTCGCTGTCCGCGCGGACCATCGTCTACAAGGGCATGCTGACCACCGGCCAGCTGGAGCCCTTCTTCCCGGACCTGTCCGACCGCCGCTTCGCCTCCGCGATCGCGCTCGTGCACTCCCGGTTCTCCACGAACACCTTCCCGTCGTGGCCGCTCGCACACCCGTACCGTTTCGTTGCCCACAACGGTGAGATCAACACCGTCAAGGGCAACCGCAACTGGATGGCGGCCCGCGAATCGCAGCTGGTCTCCGACCTGTTCGGCAACGACAGCAAGGCCCTTGAGCGCGTCTTCCCGATCTGTACGCCGGACGCCTCCGACTCGGCGTCCTTCGACGAGGTCCTCGAACTCCTGCACCTGGGCGGCCGTTCGCTGCCGCACTCCGTGCTGATGATGATCCCGGAGGCGTGGGAGAACCACGACTCCATGGAGTCGGCCCGCCGCGCCTTCTACCAGTTCCACTCCAACCTCATGGAGCCCTGGGACGGTCCGGCCTGTGTCACCTTCACCGACGGCAAGCAGGTCGGCGCGGTCCTCGACCGCAACGGCCTTCGCCCCGGCCGCTACTGGGTCACCGACGACGGCCTGGTCGTCCTCGGCTCCGAGGTCGGCGTCCTGGACATCGACCCCGCCAAGGTGGTCCGCAAGGGCCGTCTGCAGCCCGGCCGGATGTTCCTCGTCGACACCGTCGAGCACCGCATCATCGAGGACGACGAGATCAAGGCCGGCCTGGCCGCCGAGCAGCCGTACGCGGAGTGGGTGGAGGCCGGCGAGATCGAGCTCGGCGACCTGCCCGAGCGTGAGCACATCGTGCACACCCACGCCTCGGTCACCCGCCGCCAGCAGACCTTCGGCTACACCGAGGAAGAGCTGCGCGTCCTCATCGCGCCGATGGCCAAGGCCGGTGCCGAGCCGATCGGTTCGATGGGCACCGACTCACCGATCGCCGCGCTGAGCGAGCGCCCGCGTCTGCTCTTCGACTACTTCACCCAGCTGTTCGCGCAGGTCACCAACCCGCCGCTGGACGCCATCCGCGAGGAGCTCGTCACCTCGCTGCGCTCCGCCCTCGGCCCGCAGGGCAACCTGCTCGACCCGAGCGCCGCCTCCTGCCGCTCCGTCGTGCTGCCCTTCCCGGTGATCGACAACGACGAGCTGGCCAAGCTCATCCACATCAACGCCGACGGCGACATGCCCGGCTTCAAGGCCGCGACCCTCTCCGGCCTGTACCGGGTCTCCGGCGGCGGCGACTCCCTCGCCGCGCGCATCGAGGAGATCTGCACCGAGGCGGACGCCGCCATCGACAACGGCGCCCGGCTGATCGTCCTGTCCGACCGGCACTCGGACGCCGAGCACGCGCCGATCCCCTCGCTGCTGCTCACCGCGGCCGTCCACCACCACCTCATCCGCACCAAGCAGCGCACCCAGGTGGGTCTGCTGGTCGAGGCCGGTGACGTCCGCGAGGTCCACCACGTCGCCCTGCTGATCGGCTTCGGCGCCGCGGCCGTGAACCCGTACCTGGCCATGGAGTCCGTCGAGGACCTGGTCCGCGCGGGCACCTTCCTGTCGGACATCGAGGCCGAGCAGGCCATCCGCAACCTGATCTACGCCCTGGGCAAGGGCGTCCTCAAGGTCATGTCGAAGATGGGCATCTCGACCGTCGCCTCCTACCGCGGCGCCCAGGTCTTCGAGGCCGTCGGTCTCGAAGAGGGCTTCGTCCAGAAGTACTTCAGCGGTACGGCCTCCAAGATCGGCGGCGTCGGCATCGACGTCATCGCCAAGGAGGTCGCCGCCCGGCACGCCAAGGCGTACCCGGCGAGCGGCATCGCGCCGGCCCACCGTGCCCTGGAGATAGGCGGCGAGTACCAGTGGCGCCGCGAGGGCGAGCCGCACCTGTTCGACCCGGAGACGGTCTTCCGCCTCCAGCACTCGACGCGCGCGAACCGCTACGACATCTTCAAGAAGTACACGGACCGCGTGAACGAGCAGTCCGAGCGCCTGATGACGCTGCGCGGCCTGTTCGGCTTCAAGTCGGACCGTCAGCCGATCTCCGTGGACGAGGTCGAGCCGGTCTCCGAGATCGTCAAGCGCTTCTCCACCGGAGCCATGTCGTACGGCTCCATCTCCAAGGAGGCGCACGAGACCCTCGCCATCGCCATGAACCAGCTGGGCGGCAAGTCCAACACCGGTGAGGGCGGCGAGGACGCGGACCGGCTGTACGACCCGGCGCGGCGTTCGTCGATCAAGCAGGTCGCCTCCGGCCGCTTCGGTGTGACCTCCGAGTACCTGGTCAACGCGGACGACATCCAGATCAAGATGGCCCAGGGCGCCAAGCCCGGCGAGGGCGGCCAGCTGCCGGGCCACAAGGTCTACCCGTGGGTCGCCAAGACCCGGCACTCCACCCCGGGTGTCGGTCTGATCTCCCCGCCGCCGCACCACGACATCTACTCAATCGAGGACCTGGCCCAGCTGATCCACGACCTGAAGAACGCGAACCCGCAGGCGCGGATTCACGTCAAGCTGGTCTCCGAGGTCGGCGTCGGCACGGTCGCGGCGGGTGTGTCCAAGGCGCACGCGGACGTCGTCCTGATCTCCGGTCACGACGGTGGCACCGGTGCCTCCCCGCTGACCTCCCTCAAGCACGCGGGTGGTCCCTGGGAGCTCGGTCTCGCCGAGACCCAGCAGACCCTGCTGCTCAACGGCCTGCGCGACCGGATCGTCGTCCAGACCGACGGTCAGCTCAAGACCGGCCGTGACGTCGTCATCGCCGCGCTGCTCGGCGCCGAGGAGTTCGGTTTCGCGACCGCGCCGCTCGTCGTCTCCGGCTGCGTCATGATGCGCGTCTGCCACCTGGACACCTGCCCGGTCGGCATCGCCACCCAGAACCCGGTGCTCCGCGACCGGTTCACCGGCAAGGCCGAGTACGTCGTGAACTTCTTCAAGTTCATCGCCGAGGAAGTCCGCGAGATCCTCGCCGAGCTGGGCTTCCGCTCCATCGAGGAGGCCGTCGGCCACGCCGAGGCGCTCGACGTGGAGCGGGCCGTCAACCACTGGAAGGCGCAGGGCCTGGACCTGTCCCCGCTCTTCTACGTGCCGGAACTGCCCGAGGGCACCCCGCTGCACCAGGTCATCGAGCAGGACCACGGTCTGGAGAAGGCGCTCGACAACGAGCTCATCAAGCTCGCCGCCGACGCCCTGGCCGCCGACTCGGCGACCGACGCCCAGCCGGTGCGCGCCCAGGTCGCCATCCGCAACATCAACCGCACGGTCGGCACCATGCTCGGCCACGAGGTGACGAAGAAGTTCGGCGGTGCGGGCCTGCCCGACGACACCATCGACATCACCTTCACGGGCTCGGCCGGCCAGTCCTTCGGCGCCTTCCTGCCGCGCGGTGTCACGCTGCGCCTGGAGGGCGACGCCAACGACTACGTCGGCAAGGGCCTCTCCGGCGGCCGGGTGATCGTCCGCCCGGACCGGGGCGCCGACCACCTCGCCGAGTTCTCGACGATCGCCGGCAACACCATCGCCTACGGCGCGACCGGCGGCGAGCTGTTCCTGCGCGGTCGTACCGGCGAGCGGTTCTGTGTCCGCAACTCCGGCGCGCTGGTCGTCTCGGAGGGCGTGGGCGACCACGGCTGCGAGTACATGACCGGCGGTCGCGCGGTGGTCCTCGGCGAGACGGGCCGCAACTTCGCGGCCGGCATGTCCGGCGGTGTCGCCTACGTGATCGACCTCGACCGGGACAACGTCAACGTCGGCAACGTGAACGCCGTGGAGGCGCTCGACGACACCGACAAGCAGTGGCTGCACGACGTGGTGCGCCGCCACCAGGAGGAGACCGCGTCCACGGTCGCCGAGAAGCTCCTGGCCGAGTGGGATACCCCTGGAGCAGGGGTCGAGCGCTTCAGCAAGATCATCCCCAGCACGTACAAGGCAGTGCTCGCCGCCAAGGACGCCGCCGAGCAGGCGGGACTCTCCGAGTCCGAGATCACCGAGAAGATGATGGAGGCGGCGATCAATGGCTGACCCGAAGGGCTTCCTGAACCACGGGCGCGAGGTCGCCAAGTCCCGCCCCGTCGACGTACGGCTGAAGGACTGGAACGAGGTCTACGTCCCCGGCTCCCTGCTGCCGATCATCAGCAAGCAGGCCAGCCGCTGCATGGACTGCGGCATCCCGTTCTGTCACAACGGCTGTCCGCTCGGGAACCTCATCCCCGAGTGGAACGACTTCGCCTACCGCGAGGACTGGTCCGCGGCATCCGAGCGGCTGCACGCGACCAACAACTTCCCCGAGTTCACGGGTCGGTTGTGCCCCGCCCCCTGCGAGTCGGCGTGTGTGCTCGGCATCAACCAGCCGCCGGTCACCATCAAGAACGTCGAGGTCTCGATCATCGACAAGGCGTGGGACAGCGGCGATGTCGCGCCGCAGGCCCCGGAGCGCCTGTCCGGCAAGACCGTCGCGGTCATCGGGTCCGGCCCCGCCGGTCTCGCCGCCGCGCAGCAGCTCACCCGGGCCGGTCACACCGTCGCCGTCTACGAGCGCGCGGACCGCGTCGGAGGCCTCCTCCGGTACGGCATCCCCGAGTTCAAGATGGAGAAGCGGCACATCAACCGCCGTATCGAGCAGATGCGCGCGGAGGGCACCCGCTTCCGTACCGGCATCGAGATCGGCCGCGACCTCAAGGCGACCGACCTGAAGAAGCGGTACGACGCGATCGTCATCGCCGTCGGCGCGACCACCGCGCGTGACCTCCCGGTCCCCGGCCGCGAGCTCAAGGGCATCCACCAGGCCATGGAGTACCTGCCGCTGTCCAACAAGGTCCAGGAGGGCGACTACGTCACCTCCCCGATCTCGGCCGAGGGCAAGCACGTCGTGGTCATCGGCGGTGGCGACACCGGCGCCGACTGCGTGGGCACCGCCCACCGCCAGGGCGCGGCCTCGGTGACCCAGCTGGAGATCATGCCGAGGCCCGGCGAGGACCGTGCCCCGCACCAGCCGTGGCCGACCTTCCCGATGCTCTACAAGGTCACCTCCGCGCACGAGGAGGGCGGCGAGCGGGTCTACTCCGTCAACACCACCCACTTCGAGGGCGACGAGGACGGCAACGTCCAGTGGCTGCACCTCACCGAGGTCGAGTTCGTCGACGGCAGGCTGAACCCGAAGCCGGGCACGGAGCGCAAGATCCCCGCCCAGCTGGTCACCCTCGCGATGGGCTTCACCGGCACCGACCGGGAGAACGGCCTGGTCGAGCAGTTCGGCCTGGAGCTCGACGAGCGCGGCAACATCGCCCGCGACGGCGACTTCCAGACCAACGTGCCGGGCGTCTTCGTCGCCGGTGACGCCGGCCGCGGCCAGTCGCTCATCGTGTGGGCGATCGCGGAGGGCCGCTCGGCCGCCCGCGGCTGCGACCGCTTCCTGACCGGTGCGAGTGAACTGCCCGCGCCGATCCGGCCGACGGACCGTTCGCTGATGGTCTGACGGTCACAGAAACGTCCCGTACAACGGCGTACGGGCGGGTTATCTGGGGGGCATGCCCCCCAGACCCCCCGTGACGGCGCCTGCCCTCCACGTCCCCGACCGGACCGGACGGCAGGCGCCGTCGCATGTCGTCCTACGGCACCCGGAACGTCTCCCCGTACACCTGCCACTCCAGCGGTGTCCTCAGGTCCAGGTTCCCGTCGTTCAGGAAGCGTCGTTGCGCGGTGTCGACGCGGGTGGTGTCGATGTCCGGGTCGCGGGTGCGCATGGCGTCCTCGCGGATGTCGAGGAAGGTGTCCAGGTAGGCCTTCTCCGAGCCGCCCTCGGTCGGGCTGTCGGACTTCTCGAGGGCGTGTGCGCGCAGGCCGTAGAAGCCGGTGGGGCTGGTGCCGGGGCCGTGGAAGACCATGGCGTCGTAGTAGACGAACTGGCCGAGCGGGCCGAGACCGTCGAGTTCGGCGAGCCGGACCGCGGGGTCGAAGTAGACGCGGTCGCGTGCCGTGTCCTGGGCCCTCCGGAAGGCCGGGACCTGGGCTTCCGCCCTCCAGGCGGCCGTGAAACCGGGGTCCAGGCCCTCGTGGGACTCCGTGCCGTCGACCGCGCGCAGGGCGGGGAGGTACCGTGCGAGGCCGTTGTCCGGGTGGGCCTTCGTGTAGTCCTCGACGAGGCTGAGCAGGTCGCTGGTGCCGGTGCAGAAGCCGATGATGCCAGCGGTGTAGCCCTGCCCGTCACCGATGTCCTCGATGTAGGAGTAGGCGCTGCGCCAGTCGAGGGTGGAGTTCTCGGCGCTCGCCACGAGCTGCTGGGCGAGTTCCTTCTTGGCTGGGGCGTCCAGTCCGGCCGACAGGCTGGCGAGGACCTCTTGGGCCTCCGCGCTCCCGGCCCCCTCGGGCTGCTCGGCCCAGGCCTTGGCTCCCTCGGCGCCCTTGGCGTCCTGGGCCGCCTGCGACCGGTAGGCCGCGGAGAGGTCGGGCCCCGCCCCTGGCGCGCCGGAGTCCTCGGGCGCGAGGAGGCAGACCGACGCCGTGACGACCACGGGGACGGCCGCGAGGAGCAGTGCGCGGACCCGTCTCACTGAGCTCCCGTCAGTTCGGTGACCTTGGCCCAAGTACACACCACGAGTACCGCCACGAGTACGGCGCACGCTCCCGCCTGTACGAGGGCGCGACGGCCGTCCCGGGGGGCGTACGCGTAGGCGAGGGTGACGAAGGCTCCGGCGAGCAGGCCGCCGAGGTGGCCCTGCCAGGACGTCAGCCCCGCGGAGATCAACAGCCACAGCAGCAGGCCCGCCATGAAGCGGTTCACCTGGGCCATGTCGGCGCCGAGGCGGCGGGCCATCACGTAGTACGCCGCGCCGAGCCCGAAGATCGCGCCGGACGCGCCGAGCGTGGGCTGGGTGGGCGCGACCAGCAGGACGAGGACCGAGCCGCCGAGCGCCGAGAGCAGATACAGGACGACGTACCTGAGGCGGCCGAGCTGGACCTCGACCACGCGGCCGATGTTCCACAGCGACACCATGTTCATCACGATGTGCAGGATCCCGAACGTGCCCCCGGTGGGCGGCAGATGGAGGAACGCGCCGGTCAGCAGCCGGTACCACTCGCCGTCGGCGACACCCTCGACCTGGAAGCCGGCGGGGTGGGGGGCCTGCCACACGTAGTGGCCGCCGTCCGGGCCCAGCAGACCGATGCCCAGCATCTCGAACCGGTCCACGATCGCCGGGCGCACGAGTTCGCCGACATAGGCGAGCACGTTGAGTCCGATCAGGACGTACGTCACCAGGGGAACCGTCGTGATCCGCCCGCCGAACGCGGTCCGGGCCCGCCGTACCGACCGTGCCCCCTCCCGCACGCACTCGGGGCACTGGTGGCCGACGGCCGCCTCCCGCATGCAGTCCGGGCAGATGTGCCGCTCGCAGCGGGTGCAGCGGACGTGGGACTCCACCCTGGGATGGCGATAGCAGGTGGTGACGGCGGACTCGGGTTCCACGGCCGGCTCTCCTCGGAGTGGCAGGGGTGATCATGAGCCGGTGGGGACGGCGGCGAACAAAATAGCGAACGCCGGTGAGGGAGCGGAGCGGAGGGGCCGGATTCGGGTGGCCGCACGTCCCGTTGGCATCGCCCACGCCTCGTGCCACCCTGTGGTTGATCCGACGGGAGGCGACGACTCATGGACGGCGCACGATCGGTGAACCAAGGCACTCGCGGGGGAGAGGCCGGCACGGGCGAGCGACTCGCCGACTGGGCGGACGGGCGGCTCGGCCTGTACGCGCTGGCCAAGGCCAACATGCGCAAGGTCTTTCCGGACCACTGGTCGTTCATGCTGGGCGAGGTCTGTCTCTACAGCTTCCTCGTCCTGATCCTCACCGGCGTCTATCTCACGCTGTTCTTCGAGCCCAGCGGTGTCGAGGTCGTCTACCACGGCTCCTACGAGCCCCTCAACGGCGTGGTGATGACCAGGGCCTACGAGTCCACGCTCGACATCAGCTTCGACGTGCGCGGCGGACTGCTGATCCGGCAGATCCACCACTGGGCGGCGCTGGTCTTCGTCACCGGCATGCTCGTGCACATGATGCGGGTGTTCTTCACCGGCGCCTTCCGCAAGCCGCGCGAGCTCAACTGGCTGTTCGGCTGGACCCTGTTGTTCCTCGGCATCATCACCGG
Source organism: Streptomyces sp. NPDC058307 (assembly GCF_042880295.1). NCBI lineage: Bacteria > Bacillati > Actinomycetota > Actinomycetes > Kitasatosporales > Streptomycetaceae > Streptomyces > Streptomyces sp. NPDC058307. The sequence goes on along the minus strand of NZ_JBHVYZ010000007.1, from coordinate 40,977 downwards.
TCTGACCGGCTACTCCCTCCCCGACGACCTGCTCTCCGGCACGGGTGTCCGGTTCGCCGACGGGGCGATCCTGTCGATCCCGATCGTCGGGACGTATCTGTCGTTCTTCCTGTTCGGCGGGGAGTTCCCGGGCCACGACATCATCCCGAGGTTCTTCCCGATCCATGTGCTGCTGCTGCCCGGGATCATGCTCGGCCTGGTGGTCGCCCACTTGATCCTGGTCTTCTACCACAAGCACACCCAGTACCCGGGCCCCGGCCGCGACAACAAGTCCGTGGTCGGCATGCCCTTCCTGCCGGTCTACCTGGCCAAGGCGGGCGGCTTCTTCTTCCTGACCTTCGGCGTACTGGCGCTGATGGGCGGACTCGCGCAGATCAACCCCGTGTGGCGTTCGGGCCGTACAGCCCGCACCTGGTGACCACCGGCGCCCAGCCCGACTGGTACCTCGGCTTCTCCGAGGGGCTGATCCGGGTGATGCCGGGCTGGGAGATCAATTTCTGGGGCCACACCCTGGTGCCCGGAGTCTTCATCCCCTTCTCCCTCTTCCCGCTGATCCTGCTCGCGATCGGGGTCTATCCCTTCGTCGAGGCGTGGATCACCGGTGACAGACGCGAGCACCACATCCTGGACCGGCCGCGCAACGTGCCCGTCCGTACCGGGCTGGGCGTCGCCTGGCTGAGCCTGTACGTGGTCCTGCTGATCGGCGGCGGCAACGACATCGTGGCCACGCATCTGCATCTGTCGATCAACGCGATCACCTGGTTCGTGCGGGTCTCCGTGTTCGTGGTGCCGGTGCTCGCCTTCGTGATCACCAAGCGCGTCTGCCTCGGGCTCCAGCGCCGGGACCGGGACAAGGTGCTGCACGGCCGCGAGACCGGCACCATCAAGCGGCTGCCGCACGGGGAGTACGTCGAACTCCACGAGCCCCTGTCCCAGGCGCAGTTGCACACCCTCACCCAGCACGAGCAGGAACCGCCGTACGAGCTCGGGCCGCTCGTCGACAGCAACGGGGTGCGGCGGCCGGTCAGACTCTCGCAGCGGATGCGGGCCGGGCTCGCGCGGGCCATGTTCGGGCCCGACACGCGGATCCCCAAGCCGACGGCGGAGGAGTACCGGGAACTCACCAGCGGCGACCACCACTGAGGACGGTGTCGCGGCACTCGTCGGGACCGCCCCAGGCGGTACGCAGGGCGCGGGCCTTGGTGAGCCACAGCGACAGGTCGTACTCCGAGGTGTACCCGATCGCGCCGTGGAGCTGGAGCGCGGTACGGGCCGTCCGGTACGCCGCCTCGCACGCCGTGACCTTGGCGGCGGCGACGTCTTCCGAGGTCATCGTCAGGGCGGCGCCGAAGACCAGGGGGCGCGCGAACTCCAACGCGATCTTCGCGTCGGCGAGTTGGTGTTTGACCGCTTGAAAGGAGCCTATGGGGGCGCCGAACTGGGTGCGCTGCTTGACGTAGGAGACGGTCTGGTCGAGGAGGGCGAGGCCCACGCCGAAGGCCTGGGCGGCGGTGGTGAGGCGGGCGGTGGTCACGGCGGCCGCCGTCGCGGGGTGCTCGGTGAGCAGGTCGCCGCCGGGGTCCAGCGGGGTGAGGCGACGGGCGGGGTCGAGCGAGGGGCGGACGGGGCCGTGGCCGGGGGCCAGACGCAGTCCCTCGGCCGTCAGGGAGAGACGGATGCCGGCCGCCTCACCGTCGAGGGCGTATCCGTGGCCGCGGGCGACCGTGGCCATCGTCCCGCCCGCGGCCAGAGTGGGCAGCAGCCGCTTCGCCGGTCCCGTGTCGTCCAGTGCGGCGAGCAGAGTCGCCGCCGTCACCGTCTCCACCAACGGGCCCGGTACCGCGTGCCGCCCCAGCTCCACGAAGGCCAGGGTGAGTTCCAAGGGGCGTAGGCCCAACCCCTCGTACTCCTCCGGTACCGCCAGCGCGAACACCCCCGCCTCGCCGATACGGCTCCACAGCGCGCGCCCGCTCGCGTGGTCCCCCCGGCTCCAGTCCCGTACGACCGACGGGGTGTCGGCGGCCGTCAGCATCGCGTGCAGGGAGGCGGCGAAGCCGCGCTGCTCTGTGTCGAGGAGGAAGTCCATCAGCGGCGGCCCTTCGGGAGGCCCAGCAGGCGTTCGGCGATGATGTCGCGCTGGATCTCGTTCGTGCCGGCGTAGATCGGGCCAGCCAATGCGAAGACATAGCGCTCGGACCAGTCCGTGTCCGCCGATTCGCCCTCCTCGCCCAGGAGATCCAGGGCCGTCTCGGTGAGCGCGATGTCGTACTCGGACCAGAAGACCTTGTTCAGGCTGGACTCGGGGCCGAGCGTCTCGCCGGCCAGGAAGCGGGCGGCGGCCGCGTAGGTGAAGAGCTGGTAGGCGCGGGCGCCGATCAGGGCGTCGGCCACACGGGTCCGGGTCGCATGGGGACTGCCCTGCGCCTGCCACAGCGCGAACAGCCGGTCTGCGGCCGCCAGGAAACGGCCCGGTGAGCGCAGCATCAGCCCCCGTTCGTTGCCCGCCGTCGACATCGCGATCCGCCAGCCCTGGCCGGGCTCGCCGATGACGTCCTCGTCCGGCACGAACACCTCGTCCAGGAAGAGCTCGGCGAAGGCCGGCTTCCTGTCGAGGCGGCGGATCGGGCGGACCGTGACACCGGGGGCGCGCAGGTCGAACATCAGGTAGGTCAGGCCCTGGTGGGGTCTCGGGGTGTCCGGGTCGGTGCGGAACAGTCCGAAGGCACGGTCCGCGAAGGCGGCCCGGGAGGACCAGGTCTTCTGGCCGCTGAGCAGCCAGCCGCCTTCCGTGCGCACCCCCCTGGACCTCAGGGACGCCAGGTCCGAGCCCGCCTCCGGCTCCGACCAGGCCTGCGCCCAGATCACCTCACCGGTGGCCATCGGCGGCAGCACGCGCGCGCGTTGCTCCGGTGTGCCGTGGTCGAAGAGGGTCGGGGCGAGGAGGCTGACGCCGTTCTGGCCCACGCGTCCGGGCGCCCCGGCCGCGTAGTACTCCTCCTCGAAGACCAGCCAGCGGATCAGCCCGGAGTCCCGGCCGCCGTAGCGGACGGGCCAGTTGACCACCGACCAGCGGTCCGCGGCGAGCTCCGCCTCCCACGCGCGATGGGCCGCGAAGCCCTCCCGGGTCTCCAGGGAGGGCAGCGGACAGGCGGGCACATGCGCGCGCAGCCACGCGCGGGCCTCGGCGCGGAAGGCCTCTTCCTCCTGCGTGAACGCCAGATCCATGGACACCCGTCCTTCCCTAACAAGTGTTTGGTAGGTTAGCGTGGCGCTATGACAGGCGTCGAGAGGCCGGTGTACGAACCGGGGCACGGGCTGCTGAAGGGACGCACCGCCGTCATCACCGCCGCCGCCGGCGCGGGCATCGGCGGGGCGACCGCGCGCCGCTTCCTGGAGGAGGGCGCACGCGTCCTGATCAGCGACGCGCACGCGAGGCGGCTGAAGGAGTACGAGGCCGAGCTGGGGCGGGAGTTCCCGGGAGCCGTGACCGCCGTACCGTGCGACGTCACCGACGAGGCACAGGTCCGCGCGTTGTTCGACGCGGCCGTGGAAGAACACGGACGACTCGACATCGTCGTCAACAACGCGGGCCTCGGCGGCACTTCGTCCCTCGTCGACATGACCGACGAACAGTGGAACCGCGTCCTGGACGTCACCCTCAACGGCACCTTCCGGTGCACCAGGGCTGCCCTACGGCTGATGCGGGACGCACGCGCGGGCGTGATCGTCAACAACGCCTCCGTCATCGGCTGGCGCGCCCAGGCAGGACAGGCGCACTACGCCGCCGCGAAGGCCGGGGTCATGGCCCTGACCCGGTGCGCGGCAGTGGAGGCCGCCGAGTACGGCGTACGCGTCAACGCGGTCTCCCCGAGCCTCGCCATGCACCCGCACCTGGTGAAGGTGACCTCGGCCGAACTGCTGGAGGAACTGACCGCGCGGGAGGCCTTCGGGCGGTACGCCGAACCCTGGGAGGTGGCCAACGTGATCGTGTTCCTCGCGTCCGGCTACTCCTCGTACATGACCGGCGAGGTCGTCGCCGTCAGCAGCCAGCACGCATAGGACGACAATGACTTCGTGCCGACCAAGCCGACCAAGAAGAAGCCCCAGGTGAGCGCCGCCGCGCCCGCGCGCCGCCGTGAACTCCTCGACACCGCCGCCGAGGTCTTCGCCGAACAGGGCTACAACGCCACGACCGTACGCAAGATCGCGGACCACGCGGGCATGCTCGCGGGCAGCCTCTACTACCACTTCGACTCCAAGGAATCGATGCTGGAGGAGATCCTGCGGACCTTCCTCGACGAGCTCTGGGGCGGCTACGACGCCGTCCTGGGCGGCGAACTCGGCCCGCGCGAGACGCTGGAGGCCCTGGTCACCGAGTCGTTCCGGGAGATCGACCGGCACCGCGCGGCCGTCGCGATCTACCAGAAGGAGAGCAAGCAGCTGGTGGCGCAGGAGCGGTTCGCGTTCCTCGCCGAGTCGCAGCGCAGGTTCGAGAAGGCCTGGCTGTCCACGCTGGAGCGCGGGGTCGCGGCCGAGGTGTTCCGGGCCGACCTCGACGTACGGCTGACCTACCGGTTCGTGCGCGACACCGTGTGGGTCGCCGCGTCCTGGTACCGGCCCGGCGGACAGCACAGCCCGGAGGAGATCGCCCGGCAGTACCTGTCGATGGTGCTGGACGGGATCGCCGTACGTACGTAACTCACTGGGGAGTTGCCATGGCCGAGGCCTACATCGTCGAAGCGGTCCGTACGCCCGTGGGGCGGCGCGGAGGAGGACTGAGCGCGGTCCACCCGGCCGATCTGGGCGCGCATGTACTCAAGGCGCTGGTCGCGCGCGCGGGCGTGGATCCGGCCGCCGTGGAGGACGTCGTCTTCGGCTGCCTGGACGCGGTCGGGCCGCAGGCCGGGGACATCGCGCGGACCTCGTGGCTCGCCGCCGGGCTGCCCGAGGAGGTGCCCGGGGTGACCGTGGACCGGCAGTGCGGGTCCTCGCAGCAGGCCGTGCACTTCGCCGCGCAGGGCGTGCTGTCCGGGACGCAGGACCTGGTGGTCGCCGGCGGGGTGCAGAACATGTCGATGATCCCGATCGCCTTCGCGACCCGGCAGGCCGCCGAGTCGCTCGGGCTGACCCAGGGGCCCTTCGCGGGCAGCGAGGGGTGGATGGCGCGGTACGGGGACCGGGCGGTGAACCAGTTCGTCGGCGCCGAGATGATCGCCGGGAAGTGGGGGATCAGCCGCGAGGACCAGGAGGAGTTCGCGCTCCGGTCCCACCGGCGGGCGCTGCGGGCCATCGACGAGGGCCGCTTCGAGCGCGAGACGGTGGCCCACGGCCCGGTCGCGGTCGACGAGGGTCCGCGCCGGGACACGTCGTTGGAGAAGATGGCCGGTCTGAAGCCGGTGATCGAGGGCGGCACCATCACCGCCGCCTGCTCCTCGCAGGTCTCCGACGGGGCGGCGGCCATGCTGCTGGCCTCGGAGCGGGCGGTGCGCGAACACGGCCTCACCCCACGCGCACGCGTACACCACCTCTCCGTACGCGGCGAGGACCCCATCCGCATGCTCACCGCCCCCATCCCGGCCACCGCGCACGCCCTGAAGAAGACCGGCCTCAGCATCGACGACATCGACCTCGTCGAGATCAACGAGGCCTTCGCCCCGGTCGTCCTGGCCTGGCTGAAGGAGACCGGCGCGGACCCGGAGAAGGTCAACGTCAACGGCGGCGCGATCGCCCTCGGGCACCCGCTGGGGGCGACGGGAGTGAAGCTCATGACCACCCTGCTGCACGAACTGGAGCGCACGGGCGGCCGGTTCGGGCTCCAGACCATGTGCGAGGGCGGCGGACAGGCCAACGTGACGATCATCGAACGTCTTTGAAGCCCTCCAGAGTCCCCTCCGCCTCCTTCATGATCCGTTCCACCAGTTCCGCGCACGACGGCAGGTCGTCGATCACCCCGGCGACCTGCCCGGCGGCCATGACGCCGAGATCCGTGCGGCCGTCCACCATCGCCGACCTGAGCAGCATGGGGGTGTTGGCGGCGAGCAGGACCTGGCTCCAGGTGAGGTCCTTGCCGTGGCGCATCGCCAGGCCGTCGCGGGCCATCCCCCGCCAGGTCAGGCCGGAGAGCCCGCGGAAGGCGGCGGCGTGCCGGGCGGCCCGCAGCAGGGCGCGGGTACGGCCGGCGCGCTCCAGGGAGTCCACCAGGTCCGTGCGGAGCATGCGGTGCGGGAGGCCGTCCACCGCCCGCGTCACCGTCACGTCCTTCACCGTCGCCGCCAGATAGCGCGCCTTCACCGCGTCCGGCACCGTCGAGTCCGAGGTGAGCAGGAAGCGGGTGCCCATGGCGACGCCCGCCGCCCCGTACGCCAGCGCCGCGACCAGCCCCCGCCCGTCGAAGAAGCCCCCCGCCGCCACGACCGGGATGTCCACCGCGTCCACCACCTGCGGCAGCAGGACCGTCGTCGCCACCTCCCCGGTGTGTCCGCCGCCCTCCCCTCCCTGCACGATCACCGCGTCCGCGCCCCAGGCAGCGACCTTCTCGGCGTGCCGCCGGGCCCCGACGGACGGGACGACGACGACCCCGGCCTCCTTGAGCGCGCCGATCAGCTCGGCGGAGGGCGCGAGGGCGAAGGACGCCACCCGCACCCCCTCGTCGATGATCACGCGCACCCGGTCACCGGCGTCCGCGGCGTCGGCCCGCAGATTGACCCCGAAGGGCGCGTCGGTACGGGACCTCACCTCCCGTACGGCGTCCCGGAGTCGGTCGACGGTCATCGTCGCGGAGGCCAGGATGCCCAGCGCGCCCGCGTTCGCCGTGGCGGAGACCAGGCGGGGCCCCGCCACCCACCCCATCCCGGTCTGCACGATCGGATGGCGGACCCCGGCCAGGCGGGTGAGCGCGGTCTCCATCAGCCACCGACCTCCCTGGACCGGGTGTCTTGGGGATCGATCACCTCGCGGATCAACTCGAGTTCCCGCGCGGTCGGTTCGCGCGTGTACGGCACCTCGTCGGACACCACCAGGTCGAATCCGGTGGCCTCCCGCACCTGCGCCACGGTGACCCCCGGATGCAGCGACGCCAGCCGCATCGAGTGGTCCGGCGTCGCGAAGTCGAAGACGCCCAGGTCGGAGACGACCCGGGGGATACGGTGATGAGGGGCGCCGTCCGCGTGGTCGTACCCCACCCCGCACACCATGTCGACCTTCTCGACGAAGACCCGCCGGGAGTGCCTCGGCACCCAGTAACTGGTCGGGTTGTTGAGGGTGTTGACCGGTGCCCCCCGCACCCCGAGCAACTGCCGCTTGGGTCGCGCCCAGTCGCCGATGCACGAGATGTTCTGGTTGCCGTACCGGTCGATCTGGCTCGCGCCCATCATCACGTGCCGTCGGCCACCGGTGACCAGGGCCAGGTGCTGCCGGTAGGGCAGCCAGCCCTCGGGCGTGCCGTCCGGGCGGACCAGCAGGGCCTCGCCGTCGGTCAGCAGCAGGTCGGGGGAGAAGGTGAGGCGGGCGAGCCGGGCGCCGACCGAGGGGATCAGGCCCATGGGGCTGGCCAGGATCTCGCCCGCGTCCCGCCAGGCCTCGGCGCAGGCGATCACGCAGTACTCACTCCGGGTCACGGTCATGAAATCCTCCCCCGAGATACCGTGCGGCGAACTCCGGCCAGGGCGTGGTCGCGTACTCCCGCTGTACGGCCTCGTCCCGGCCGTAGTCGGGAACGCAGGAGGTGAAGTGGGCGCCGCCCGGAGCCTCGACCACGCCGGTGACCGTGTGCCGTTTGAGCAGCAGCGACTGCGGCGGCGCCTCCTTCGTCAACTCAGCGGTGTCCACGATCCGTTCGCAGGAGACGTAAGCGGCGTCGGCCGCCTCGCAGAACAGGTCGTCGAAGTACGGGTCGGGGCCGAGGTACTGGCCGTTGCCCAGCCGGTCGGCGCGGTTCACGTGCACCAGGGCGGCATCCATGCCGAGCGCGGGCACGGCGACGAACGTCTCCCCGTCGTCGTACGGCGAAGTCACCGTCCGCAGGCCCGGGTTGACCCGCATGACGTCCGAGCCCAGCCCCGACCGCACCGGCAGGAACGGCAGCCGGTTCGCGGCCGCGTGCAGGCCCCACATGAACATCGCCTCGTCGATCTCCATCAGCTCGAAGGCACCGGCCTCCCGGGCCGCCCGGTAGTGCGGCTCCAGAGGGATCGAGTCGAGGGTGACGAAGGCGGTGACGAGCTTGCGGATACGCCCGGCCGCGGCGAGCATGCCGACGTCCGGGCCGCCGTACGAGACGATCGTGAGGTCGGTGACCGTCGATCGCAGCAACGCCCTGACCAGGGCCATCGGCTTGCGGCGGGAGCCCCAGCCGCCGATGCCGAGGGTCATGCCGCTGTGCAGCCGGGAGACGACCTCGTCGGCCGTCATGGTCTTGTCGCTCACTCGGCCTCCCTGCCGAACCTGTCACGGACCCGGTCGGCGACCCCGCTGACGCTCGCCTCGTAGGTGAAGCCCTGCTCGTAGCGGTAGCTGCGGCGGACGTCGACCGGGTCGATGCCGTTGATCGCGGCCTTGGCGAGGCGCAGCAGCTCGCCGTCCTTCGCGGCGATCTCGCGGGCCGACTCCAGGGCCGTGGCGGCGAGTTCGCCCCTCGGCACGACCTTCCACACCGCGCCGTGCCGGTGCAGTTCGGCAGCGGTGACCGTGCGCGAGGTGAAGTACAGGGCGCGCATGAGGTGCTGAGGGACAAGACGGGCCAGGTGGGTGGCCGCGCCGAGCGCCCCGCGGTCCAGTTCGGGCAGGCCGAAGGTGGCGTCCTCGCTCGCCACGATCACATCCGCGTTGCCCACCAGTCCGACGCCCCCGCCCAGGCAGAACCCCTGCACGGCTGCCACCACGGGCACCTCGCAGTCGTACACCGCGGAAAAGGCCTCCAGGCACCCGCGGTTGGCGCCGACGAGGGCGGCGGATCCGCGCGTCTGGATCTCCTTGATGTCCACGCCCGCGTTGAAGCCGCGCCCCTCGGCCGCCAGGACCACACACCTGACCTCCGGATCACGGCCCGCCGCGCGCACGGCGTCGGCCAGGGCGAACCAGCCGTCCGCCGGAAGAGCGTTCACCGGCGGGAAGTCGACCCCGACCAGGACGATTCCCTTTTCCGGGGACGAGGTGGAGACACCCATGGCCGCATCAGCTACCTTTCCACCAAACGTTTGTTAGGTGAAGGGTAGCGGTGAATGGAGCTGAGCGGGAGGGTCGTGGTCGTCACCGGCGGGACGCGAGGAGTGGGCGCCGGGATCGCTCGCTCCTTCGCGGAAGCGGGGGCGGACGTCGTCGTCTGCGCGCGCAGGCCGCCCGAAGTCCCCTTGCCGAAGACCCGGTTCGCGAGGCTGGACGTCCGGGACGGCGAAGCCGTACGGCACTTCTTCACCGAACTGCCGCGCCTGGACGTGCTGGTCAACAACGCGGGCGGGACGCCTTATCGGCTGCTCGCCGACGCAGGCCCCGAACGGCACCTCCGGGTCCTGGAGTTGAACCTCCTCGCCCCGCTGACGCTGTCCCTGGCCGCGTACGAGCGCCTGAGGCAGGCCCGCGGCTCGATCGTCATGATCGGGAGCGTCAGCGGCGGCCGGCCCTCGCCCGGCACGGCCGCGTACGGGGCGGCCAAGGCGGGCCTGGAGAACCTCGCCCGCTCGATGGCCGTGGAGTGGGCGCCGGACGTCCGCGTGAACACCCTGGTCGTCGGCATGGTCCGCACCGAGCAGTCGCATCTGCACTACGGCGACGAGCAGGGCATCGCCGCCGTCGCCCGCACGGTCCCCCTCGGGCGCCTCGCCGAGCCCTCGGACGTGGGCGCGGCAGCCGTGTTCCTCGCCTCCGACGCGGCCGCCTATATCAGCGGGGCCTCGCTGCTGGTGCACGGCGGCGGGGAACGGCCCGCCTTCCTCGACGCCGCCAACGCGGCAGCCATCGACGGCGATCATCGACAAGGAGACGTGAGTTGACCGGAATCTGCGACGGCCGGGTCGTCGTCGTCACCGGCGCGGGCCGCGGACTCGGCCGCGCCCACGCGCTCGCCTTCGCCGCCGAGGGAGCACGGGTCGTCGTCAACGACCTCGGCGTCGGCCTCGACGGCACCCCGGGCCCCGACAGCCCCGCCTTCCTCGTCGCCGAGGAGATCCGCGCGGCGGGCGGCGAGGCGGTCGCCCACGGCGGCGACATCGCCACGAGCGCCGGTGCTGCGTCCTTGATTCAGGCCGCCCTGGAGGCGTACGGCCGCCTCGACACCCTCGTCAACAACGCCGGGTTCCTGCGCGACCGGATGCTGGTCAACCTCGACGAGGAGGACTGGGACGCGGTGATGCGCGTACACCTGAAGGGGCATTTCCTGCCACTGAAGCACGCGGCGGCACATTGGCGGGCGGAGACGAAGGCGGGCCGTACGCCGGTGGCCAGGATCGTCAACACCTCCAGCGGAGCTGGTCTGTCGGGCTCGGTGGGACAGGGCAACTACAGCGCCGCGAAGGCGGGGATCGTGGGCCTCACCCTGGTCGCGGCGGCCGAACTCGCCCGCTACGGCGTCCAGGTCAACGCGATCGCCCCCGCGGCGCGGACGAGGATGACGGAGCGGACGTTCGCCGACACGATGGCCGCCCCCACCGACGGCTTCGACGCGATGGCCCCGGATAACGTGTCACCGCTGGTGGTCTGGCTGGGCTCCGAGGCGAGCGCGGGGGTGACGGGCCGGGTCTTCGAGGCGGAGGGCGGCCGGATCACGGTGATGGAGGGCTGGCGGCCCGGGCCGAGCGTGGACAAGGGGGCGCGGAGGACTCCGGCGGAAGCCGGCGAGACGGCCCTGAAGCTGCTCGGCGAGGCGGAGACACCGGGCCCGGTGTACGGGGCGTGATCGGGTACGCCACCCCCATCGGGTACGCCGCCCACCCCTACGTGTCACATTCCAGCACCGTCCGGCACAACGCGCAGCGGGCCCGCACCCGTCCCCGAACCGGCACCCGGATCCGCTGATGGCAGGTGGGACAGGGAAACGACACCCGCAGCCGCTCGCCCCCGTCAGGGGTGAACGTATAGGGGACCCCGGGCTGCGGCCCGGGCCCCGCGTGCCGCCGGTCGCGCGCGTACCGCCGCCGCCCCGCCCAGCCGGCGGCAGCCAGAGGCGGTTGCTCGGAGTCCTCGCGGGCCAGCGCCATCCCCTTCCCGTACGCCGTGTACGCCTGCGCACTGGTGAACCACACCGAGGGATCCTCCCCGAACACCAGCGACCGCTTCGCCAGCACGTACCCGAACTCCTCCGGTGTGAGATACCCCAGCTTCTGCGACGACGCCGCGTCCTCCCGGTACGCGTCCAGCAGCAGCCACCCCGCCCCCAGATACGTCGCCGCCGTGTCCGTGAGGATCTCGTTCTCCCGCACCCCGGGGAAGGAGAGGTCCAGCCGGTGCAGATACACGTGCATGACCTCGTGGGCGAGCGCCGCGCCGATGTCCCGCCGATGCGTACGGAACCGGTCGTTCAGCTCGACGAAGTACTCGGGGCCCGCGGTGAGTTCGACGTTCGCCGCGTGGGTCATCTCCCGGAAGCTCACCACGAACCGGGCGTCCGGCAGCCGGTAGTGCCGCACCAGCTCCCGGGCCACCCGCTGTGCGCCGAGATAGAGATCGTCGGTGTCGCAGAACGCCACGTCCACCGGCGCCACACTCGTCGCGAAGGCATGGACGGTGTCGTAGGAGAGCCGCTTGTAGAGCGCGTTGATCGAGGCCCGCACCGTCTCCAGATGCGGGTAGCCGTGCTGGACCGGTCCGTCGTTCGTCACGCCCGTACCCCCAAGACGCCCAGAACCCGATTCCACTCTACGAGGTCGCGGGCGGATTCTCGTGGGCCGGATCCGGGGCACGGAGCCGCAGCCCGCTCCCCTTCGCCGGTGCCTCCTCCAACTCCAGCACCCACACCTCGTTGCCGCCCTCCCGCAACACCGGACCCGGTACGTACAGCGACCGCTGCGGGCCCACCGACCAGTACCGGCCGAGGTTGAAGCCGTTGACCCACACGAACCCCCGGGTCCAGCCCGGCAGCTCCAGCACCGCGTCCCCGGCGCCCCGCACGCTCACCTCGCCCCGGTACAGCCCCGGCGAGCCGTCCCCGGGGACCGCCCCGAAGCCGATCCCCGTCACCGAGTCCAGCGCGTCGAGCCGCAGGCCCCGCGCCCGCACCCCGTGCAGGAACTGCCGCTCGTGCAGCAGCCCCCCGGTGATCCCCTTGGCCTCCCCGCTCCGGGGCCCGTAGTTGACCCGCCCCAGCGACTCCACCCACAGCTCCCACCGGACAGCAGCCGCACCGGCCGGCCATCCAGCAGGAAATCGCTTTCACCCACCGTGAACTCGCTCATAGGCTCCACCCTCACCACTGGCGGCGGCCAGGTCCATGGACAAAGATCGTCGCTGCTTGGACCGAAGCGCATACGAGGAAGCGCAGGCAAGGAGCGCGATGTACCACACCTGGATGCGGTTCTTCACCCCCAGCCCCGTCCACCACCGCCTGGGCCTGGTCTGCCTCGGGGTCGGCCTCCAGCACGGCGCCCTTCCCACCGTCGGTCCCCGCACCCTCGACAGCCACGTCGCCGTCGTCATCAGCACCGGCACCGGGTGGTACGAGACCCCCGATGGCCGCCGTACGACGGTCACCGCGCCCTCGCTGCTGTGGCTCACCCCCGGCATCCCGCACCACTACGCGCCCGACCCGGGGACCGGCTGGGACGAGGGCTTCGTCGGCTTCACCGGCCCCGCCACCGCCACCTACACCGAACTCGGCTACATCGAACCCGACCGGCCCGTCGTGCCCCTGTCCGACGCCACCGGCCCGCGCGCGGTGATCACCCGCATCGCACGCGCCGCCCGCCGCGACAACCCCCTCCTGGAGGTGGAGACCGGCGCCGCCGTCCACGAACTCCTCGTCGCCCTGCACCGCGCCCGCGCCGACCTCGCCCCCGACGGTGACCCCGTCCTCAAAGCCCTCGCCCGCGACGCCTTCAAACCCATGTCGGTCGCCGACCACGCCACCCGGCACGGCATGACCCTCGCCGAACTGCGCACCGCCGTCCGCCGCGGCGCCGGCTGCAGCCCCAAGGACTACCTCCTCGGCATTCGGCTCGGCCGCGCCAAGGAACTCCTCGCCGCCACCGAACTCCCCGTCGCCTCGATAGCCCGCCGCGTCGGCTACGACGACCCCGCCTACTTCTCCCGCCTCTTCACCCGCCGCGTAGGCATGCCCCCGATCCGCTTCCGCGCCCAGGAAAGCCGGACCGTACCGGGCGGCTGGAGCGACCGGATGCCTGATCCGGGGGATCTGCCACGGGTTTGAGGGGGTGGGGGTGATTGGACGGGGATGGGGATGGGGCTGGGCGTTGGACTGAGTTTGACCGCAGGAGTCAGGGGCTGCGCGGTCGGCCGAGTTTTGAGGGGCCGTGGTCTTGGATCTGAGTACGGCAGCGGAGGATGGGTCAGGCACCGGGGCACCGGTGTGCCGGGGGCGGGGGCGCCGGTCCGGCTGGTGCGCCGGGGATCTGGTCGCCGGTCTTTCGTCCGGCTGGTGCGCCGGGGACCTGATGGTGGGGCTGGCCCAGCCGGTGTGTGCTGGGGGCCCTGATTGGGGTTGCCGGTTCGATTCTGCGGGGGGCTGATCAGGCTTGCTGGTCCGCTTCTGCGGGGGGCTGATCAGGGTTGCCGGTCCGCTTCTGCGAGGGACCGTTCAGGGTTGCCGGTCCGGCGGGTGCGCCGGAGGGTAGATCGCCGGTCTCGGTTCAGCCGGTCCGTCGGGGATCTGTTCGCCGGTCTCCTGCCGGGCCGGTCCGCCGGAGAGCCGATCGCCGGTCCTCGATCTGGTCGGTGTGTCGAAGAGCTGGCCTCCCTATGTCGTCGAGCGGCCGCCCGTCTCCGGTCCAGTCGAACCCCCGGGCGAGCCGATCACCGTCCCCCGATCCGTTCCGCAGCAGCCGCCGGCCCCCGATCCGGCCCATCCGCCGCGGAATCGATCACCCCGGCCCCTTAGGGTTGTCGCCCATGACCACCAGCAACACCGGATCCGGTGACGTCGACCCCGCTGTCCGCGAAGAGCTCAACCGGCTGCGCGACAGCATCGACAACATCGACGCGGCCGTCGTCCACATGCTCGCCGAGCGGTTCAAGGCCACCCAGCAGGTCGGCCACCTCAAGGCCCGCCACCAGCTGCCGCCCGCCGACCCGGCCCGCGAGGCCCGCCAGATCGAGCGGCTGCGCACCCTCGCCGAGAACGCCAAACTCGACCCGGCCTTCGCTGAGAAGTTCCTGAACTTCATCATCGCCGAGGTGATCAGACACCACGAGCGCATCGCCGAGGACGCTGTCAACGGCTCCACGCCCCTGGCCGATTGACCTCGGCCGACCCGCGGATCAGGTGACACGGCCGCCCGCACCCGGCATGCTGCGCTGTGCACTCCTTGTCAGCCCACGAGCACACCGTGTCAGCGCACGGGCGTAGGCTGGCTGTCCGCGAGGGAGGGACGCCAGGCCATGCCTTCGGATGCCAAGATCCTGATCGTCGACGACCACGAGGACACGCTCTACGCCCTGGAGAGCGCCCTGGCCCCGCTGGGCTACCGGCTCGGCCGCGCCACCAGCGGTGACGAGGCCCTCAAGCAGGTGCTCCGGGGCCACGTCGGCCTCCTGCTCCTCGACGTACGGATGCCCGGCGTCAGCGGCCTCGACGTGGTCCGCTACATGCGGCGCCTGGAACAGACCCAGCACATCCCCGTCATTCTGCTCACCGGCTTCGGCCCCGACCACGAACTCACCTCCGCCGCCTTCGCCCTCGGCGTCGCCGACCTCCTGATGAAACCCATCGACCCCTGGGCCCTGCGCACCAAGGTCCGCTACCTCTACGACACCCACCGCCGCCACCTCGCCCTCGAACACGAGGTGCGGGAGTTACGCGCCCTCGTCAAGGACCACGGCGACAACGACAAGGACAGCAGCCCCCACGGGGCCCTGTCCCACCCGGACACCCGGGTACCGGTACAGCGCGACAACGGGGCGCACACCGGGGAGCTCGAACAGGACCGGACATAAGGCGTGTACCGATCCGCCTCTGTGAGTTGCCCCTGCCATCAGGCAGCATGTCCTGCATGTCCGTACTGACGCGCGACGAAGCGCAGACCCGTGCCAAGCTCCTCGACGTCCACCGCTACACCATCGCGCTCGACCTCACCACCGGCGACGAGACCTTCGAGTCCCGGACCGTCGTCCGGTTCACCGCGCGCGCCGAAGCGGACACCTTCGTCGAACTCAAGCCGGCCGAACTGCGGGAAGCCACCCTCGACGGCCGCCCCCTCGACCCGCAGACCCTCCAGGAGAACCGGCTGCCCCTCAAGGGCCTGACCGCCGGCGAGCACGAACTGCGCATCGACGCCGTCATGCGGTACTCCCGCACCGGCGAGGGCATGCACCGCTTCACCGACCCCACCGACGGCGAGACCTACGTCTACACCCAGCTGTTCATGGACGACGTCCAACGCGTCTTCGCCGCCTTCGACCAACCCGACCTCAAGGCCGTCTTCGACCTGTCCGTGAAGGCCCCCGAGGACTGGACCGTCCTCGCCAACAGCATCACCACCGACCTCGGCGAGGGCCTCTGGCAGGCCGCCCCCACCCCTCTGATCTCCACCTACCTCGTCGCCGTCGCCGCAGGCCCCTGGCACTCCGTGCGCACCGAACACCGCGGCCTGCCCTTCGGCATCCACTGCCGCCGTTCCCTCGCGCCCCACCTCGACACGGACGCCGACGAACTCTTCGAGATCACCAAGCAGTGCTACGACCGCTACCACGAGAAGTTCGAGGAGCCCTACCCCTTCGACTCCTACGACCAGGCCTTCGTCCCCGAGTTCAACGCCGGCGCCATGGAGAACCCCGGACTCGTCACCTTCCGCGACGAGTTCGTCTACCGCTCCGCCGTCACCGACACCGAACGCCAGACCCGCGCCATGGTCATCGCCCACGAAATGGCCCACATGTGGTTCGGCGACCTCGTCACCCTGCGCTGGTGGGACGACATCTGGCTCAACGAGTCCTTCGCCGAGTACATGGGCTACCAGACCCTCACCGAAGCCACCCGCTTCACCGACACCTGGGTCGACTTCGGCGTCGTACGCAAGGGCTGGGGCTACGACGCCGACCAGCGCCCCTCCACCCACCCCGTCGCCCCCGAAGCCGTCGACGACACGGCATCGGCCCTCCTGAACTTCGACGGCATCTCCTACGCCAAGGGCGCCTCCGCCCTGCGCCAACTGGTGACCTGGCTCGGCGAGAAGGACTTCCTCGCCGGCATCAACACCCACTTCGCCCGCCACAAGTTCGCCAACGCCGCCCTCGCCGACTTCATCGACTCCCTCGCCTCCGCCACCGAACGCGACGTCCACGCCTGGGCCGACACCTGGCTGCGCACCACCGGCGTCGACACCCTGCGGCCCGTCGTCACCCGCGGCGAGGAAGGCACGTACACCCTCCAGGTCGAGCACAAGGGCAGCCGCCCGCACCGCATCGCCGTCGGTCTCTACGACCAGGACATCGCCGACGAGGGCCGCCACCTCGTCCTGCGCGACCGCCTCGACCTCGACATCCCGCAGAGCACCCCGCAGCCCATCGGCAAGCGCCCCGCCCTCCTCCTCCTCAACGACGGCGACCTCACCTACGCCAAGGTCCGCTTCGACACCGACTCCTTCGCAGCGGTCACCGAGAGCCTCTCCGGTCTGCCCTCGCCCCTGACCCGCGCGGTCGTCTGGAACGCCCTGCGCGACGCGGTCCGTGACGGCGAACTGGCGCCCACCGCCTACCTGGACGCGGCCCGCGCCCACCTCCCGCACGAGACCGACCTCGCCCTCGTCCAGGGCGTCCTCGCCTTCGCCTCCGCCTACGTCGCCGACCGCTACGTCACCCCCGACCAGCGCCCCGCCGCCCTCACCACCCTCTCCTCCCTGTGCCGCGACCTCATCCGCCGCACCGAGGACGGCGACCACCCCGGCCTGCGCCTGATCGCCGTCCGCCACTGCATCGACGTCGCCGCCCACCCCGACACCATCGCCGCCTGGCTCGCCGACGGCACCGTACCCGGCGGCCCCGAACTCGACCCCGAACTGCGCTGGCGCGTCCTCGCCCGCCTCGCCGTCCTCGGCGCCACCGACGAGACCGCCATCGCCGCCGAACTCGACCGCGACCCCTCCGCCGCCGGCCAGGAGGGCGCCGCCCGCTGCCGCGCCGCCCTCCCCACCGAAGAGGCCAAAGCACAGGCCTGGGAAGCGATGTTCACCCGCGACGACCTCTCCAACTACCTGTTCACCGCCACCGCCCAGGGCTTCTGGCAACCCGAACAGACCGACCTCGTACGGCAGTACGTGCCCCGCTACTACCAGGACGCCGTCGCCCTCGCCGCCCGCCGGGGCCCCGCGATCGCCGTCGCTGCCGGCCGCTCCGCCTTTCCGGACTACGCCATCGACGAGGACAACCTCCACCTCGGCGAGGCCTGCCTGCGCGACGCCGACCCCACCCCCGCGCTACGCCGCAAACTGGTCGACCAACTCGACGACCTGGGACGGGCGTTGCGGGTGAGGCAGGCGTAGAGCGGATTTTCCCCGTACGGGAGTACCCCCTTTCGGGTCAGAATCGTTGAACTCTCCGGGCGCGCCCAGGCAACCGCGTCCAAGCTGGAAGCCCCCAGCGCCCCCGGAGGTCGACGATGCACACGCCGCCCCTGGCCTCGGGCCCCGAAGGCCGTGACGACCTGCGCCCGCTGCTCGACACGGTTCTCGACGCGTTGGGGGAGGGGTCCCGCCTGAGGGGTGGGCCCCTGCCGGCGGGTGGACCGGGGGCGGTCGCGGATCGGGTGCAGGATGCGCTGGGAGACGTACTCCCGGACGAGGGCGACCCGGAGGCCCTACGGCACCTGGTGCGCGCCTTGGCGGAAGGTTCCGCGGACCCGGCGGACCCTTTCTGCGCAGCCCACCTCCACTGCCCACCCCTCGCGGTGGCCGCAGCGGCAGACCTCGCCGTCAGCGTTTTGAACCCTTCGATGGACTCGTGGGATCAGGCTCCGGCGGCCTCGGAGCTGGAAGCACTGATGACACGTGCACTGGCGAACGAGGTCTACACAGGCCCACCCAGGGGCGCGGGGAACTGCGCGACCAGCCCCCACCGGCCCGCAGCCGAAAGCGATGCCCTGGTAACAACCGGCGGCACCGAGTCCAACCAACTCGCCCTCCTCCTGGCCCGAGAGACCCTGGGCCCCGGGGTCCGACTCGTCTGCGGCGAAAACGCCCACCACTCCCTCCCAAGGTCCGCCTGGCTCCTGGGCCTGCCGGCCCCACTCATCGTCCCCACTCCCAACGGCACCCTCGACCCCGCAGCCCTCGACAAGGCCCTGCACGGACCGTCGGTCATCGCCGCGACCGCAGGCACCACGGACACTGGCCACGTCGACCCCCTCCCCGAGATCGCCGCCCTGTGCGCGCAGCGCGGCGCACGGCTCCACATCGACGCGGCCTACGGCGGAGCCCTCCTCTTCAGCTCCCGGCACCGAGCCAAGCTCACTGGTCTGAGCGCCGCCGACACCGTCACCCTCGACCTCCACAAACTCGGCTGGCAGCCCGTAGCCGCCGGACTCCTCGCCGTCCGCAACGGCCAAGACCTCGCCGCCCTGACCCAGCACGCCGACTACCTCAACGCCGACGACGACACCGAAGCCGGCCTCCCCGACCTCCTCGGCCGCTCCCTGCGCACCACCCGCCGCCCCGACATCCTCAAGATCGCCGTCACCCTGAAGACCCTGGGACGGACGGGACTCGGCGCTCTCGTCGACCAAGTCTGCGACCAGGCAAGGGAGTTCGCGGAACTCGTCGACGAGCACCCAGGGTTCGAACTCCACGAACCGCCCACCATCAGCACAGTCCTGTTCCGACCGGCGAACGCCACCGACGACGCCGTAGCCGCCGTACGCCGACAACTCCTCA
>NZ_JBHVYZ010000007.1:0-21852 GCF_042880295.1 Streptomyces sp. NPDC058307 | reverse complement strand
CGACCGGCGAACGCCACCGACGACGCCGTAGCCGCCGTACGCCGACAACTCCTCACCGACGGCCGCGCCGTCCTCGGCCGAGCCCGCGCGGCAGACCGGCTCTGGCTCAAGGCCACCCTCCTCAACCCCACCACCCGGCCGGCCGACCTCGCCGGACTCCTGCACCTCGTGGAAGGAACCACCCCCCGATGAACCCCCACCCCCCACACCACGAACCCGACGCACCCCGCGACCTCGTCGGCATCGGCATCGGCCCCTTCAACCTCTCCCTCGCCGCCCTCGCCCACCCCCTCACCGCCCTCGACGCCGTCTTCTACGAACAACGCCCCGCCTTCGGCTGGCACCCCGGACTCCTCATCGACGGCGCCACCATCCAAGTCCCCTTCCTCGCCGACCTGGTGACCCTCGCCGACCCCGCAAGCCACTGGACCTTCCTCAACTACCTCAAATCCCGCGAACGCCTCTTCCCCTTCTACTTCGCCGAGCGCTTCCACATCCAGCGCGCCGAATACGACGCCTACTGCCGCTGGGTCGCCGAGAACCTCCCCGGACTCCACTTCAGCCACCAGGTCGACGCCGTCCGCTTCAACCCCGAACGCGACGTCTTCGAAGTCGACTTCACCCAGCTCGACACCGACGGCGAAGCCGAAGCACTGGGCCGCACCTACACCAAGAACATCGTCCTCGGCATCGGCACCGAGCCCTACGTACCCGACCCCCTCAAGCCCCTCGTCGAGGCCCCCGGCGTGCCCGTCATCCACGCCACCGACTACCTCGACCACCGCCGGACCCTCCTCACCGCCGACCACATCACCGTCGTCGGCTCAGGACAGTCCGGCGCCGAGGTCTTCCTCGACCTGCTCCGCAACCGCCCCACCGGCCGCGAAGGACTCCACTGGCTCGGCCGCACCGAAGCCTTCGCCCCCATGGAGTACTCCAAGCTCGGCCTCGAACACTTCACCCCCGACTACACCCGCTACTTCCACGCCCTCACCGAAAGCGCCCGCGACCGCCTCACCACCACCCAGTGGCAACTCCACCGCGGCATCGACACCGACACCATCGCCGCCATCCACGACGAGCTCTACCGCCGCACCCTGCACGGCGGCTGGCCCGACACCGTCCTCACCCCCGGCGTCCGCGTCCGCACCGCCGGCCGCATCGCCACCACCAAGATCGAACTCCACCTCGAACACATCCAGCAGGGCACCCGCTCCCGCCTCACCACCGACGCCGTCGTCCTCGCCACCGGCCACCGCGAACGCCCCCTCGACCGCATCCTCGCCGGACTCGACCCCTACATGCGCCGCGACAGCCGCGAACGCCCCCGCGTCGACGAACACTTCCGCCTCGTCCTCGACCCCTCCGTCACCGGCGCCGACTGCCACGTCTACGTCCAGAACGCCGAACACCACACCCACGGCGTCGGCACCCCCGACCTCGGTCTCGCCGCCTGGCGCAGCGCCACCATCCTCAACACCCTCACCGGCAAGAACACCTACCCCCTCCCCACCCGCACCGCCTTCACCACCTTCGGCCTCGAAGACCGACTGCCACAGATCCCACCCGCCCGCACCGCCCCCGTCCTGACCCCCCTCGTCGAAGGACGGTAAAGAACCGGCGGCGGCGGAAGAACCCGGGCACCGGACCGGTTGGCCCCCACATGACGACCACCTGGACCGCCGCCCACCGCGCCGCCGCCATCAGCCCCCACGAGAACCTCGCCCTCTTCGAGTCCCGCGGCTTCACCGACCAGACCGTCCGCCAGTCCCTGCGCCTGGCAGGCGGCGGCGACGCGATCCGCATACGCCTCACCAACCGCTACGGCGAGCAGCCCCTGCAGATCGGCGGCGCCCACCTCGCCCTGCGCACCAAGGGCAGCGGCATCGACCCCGGCAGCGACACCCCGCTCCACTTCTCCGGCGCGCCCACCGTCACCATCCCCGCCGGCCAGGAGACGATCAGCGATCCCGTCGAAATACCCGTGACCGCAGGAGAAGAGCTCTCGGTGAGCCTCTACCTGCCGGGCGACACCGGACTCACCACCTTCACCGCCATGCCCTACGACACCGGCTACGCCGTCCCCGGCAACCAACTGTCCGCCGCCCACCTCGAAGAACCCGAGGAGTTCGCCACCGGCCACCTTCTCGCCGGCGCCGACGTCCTCGCCCCGGCCGGCACCCGCATCGCCGTCGCCTTCGGCGACTCCTGGATCGAAGGCACCGCCACCACCCCCGGCACCGACAACAGCTTCCCCGGACAGCTCAGCCACCGCCTCCAGCACGGCTGGATCGTCAACGCGGGCATCTCCGGCAACCGGCTCCTCACCGACGAGATCGGCGAACACCTCCTGGCCCGCGTCGACCACGACGTCCTCGCCGTCCCCGGCGTCAGCCACGTCATCGTCCACATCGGCCTCAACGACCTCGGCCTGCCCGGCCACTTCGCCCACCCCGAACCCGCCGAAGGCCCCACCGCGACCGAGTTCAAGACCGGCCTCACCACCCTCGCCGACCGCCTCCACACCGCCGCACTCACCGTCATCGGCTCCACCATCGGCCCCTACAAGGGCACCGTCCACGACGGCTACGACACCGAGACCGGCCAAGCCGTACGCGCCGACGTCAACGCCTGGCTCCTCGGCGACGACCACCCCTTCGACGCAGTCATCGACGTGGCCGCCGCCGTCGCGGACCCCGACCAACCCGACCGGATCCGCCCCGAGTTCAACGCCGGCGACGGCCTGCACGTCAACGACGCCGGCGCGAAAGCCATCGCCGACGCCGTTGACGTCACACTCTTCAACCTCCAGCCGGACCTCTAGAACACCGGCGTACCGTCGCGCGTGAGCCTCCAGTCCACCGACGCGAAGTCCTTCGGATCCAGCACACCCTTCGCGGTCACCCACTCCGCGATCCGCGTCCGGATCTCCGTCGACTCCGACCACACCTCGGTGGCGGACGCCACATGCGGGAACGCCCCGCCACCGTTCGCCCGGTAGTTGTTCACCGCCAACACGAACCTCTGAGCGTCCTCCAGCGCGGCACCCTTGTACGTCAGGTTCCTGATCCGCGAACCCGCCGCCTGCGCGATGTCGATGTCGTACGACAGCCCCGACACATAGTCGTAGTTGTAGTCCGGCCGGTTGTTCGCGTTCGTCAGCTTCTCCACGTCCACGACCTCACCCGCCGCCGTCTGCACGAAGTACTGCGCCGAGTACTCCAGGTACGCCCTGAGCTGCGCACCCGTCAGCACCTTCGCCACCAGCGTGTTGTCGTACACGTACAGGCTGGACAGATCCCGGATGGTCACGTTGCCCGCCGGGATCTCCGAGGTCCGCGAGAACGGCGACGCCTGCGCGATCACGGGCAGCGAGGCGTACTCCGTACCCACCAACGCCGCCCTGACCACGTCCTCCTGCACCTTCGTGATCAGGTCGATGATCGGCGCGTCCTTGTACCGCGCCTCGACCGTCGTCAGCGTCTGCGTCGCCGTACCGACCACCTGGTTGACGTACTTCACGACCACGTCATGGTCGGCCTTGAGCAGCTTCGTGATCTTCGGGTCGTCCGCCACCGAATTCGAGTTCAGCACCTTCGACGACACCGACTCGACGGACCAGCGCCCCTTCTCGAAGACCAACTCGACGTCGAACAACGACAGCCGCTCCGCATACGCCAGCGGCTCCGACAGCACGACCGTCTTCCCGGTCTTCGCGTTGGTGACCTTCAGCTCCGGAATCTCCACATGCGCATGCCCCACCAGAATCGCGTCGATCCCCGGCACCTGCTGCGCCACCAACGCCGCCGAATTCTCCACGTACGGCAACTGGTCACCGTACGACGACGTCCCCGACGAACCCGAGTGCGCCGACACGACCACCACGTCCGCACCCATCGACCGCAGCTTCGGCACCCACTTCGCCGCCTGCTCCTCAAGCCCCGGGAACGTCAACTTGCCCTGGACGTAGGCCTTGTCCCAGATCGCGATCCCCGGGTTCGTCAGCCCGAGCACCGCGACCTTCACCGGCGGCGCGCCCTTCACGTGGAACTTCTTGATGAAGTACGGCGGGAAAGCGGGCTTCAGCGTCTTCGCGTCCAGAGCGTTCGCGCCAAGGAGCGGGAAGTCGCACTGCTCCTCGAACTTCCGCAGCGTCTCGATGCCGTAGTTGAACTCGTGGTTGCCCAGCGCCACCGCGTCGTACCCGATGGCGTTCATGGCCGCGGCCATCGGATGGACAGGACCACCCTTCGCCGTGATCGGGTCGACCTTCGCGTAGTAGTACGTCAGCGGCGTCCCCTGGATCGTGTCGCCCGCGTCCAGCAACAGCGTGTTGCAGCGGCCCTTCTCAGCACGGACCTGGTTCACCAGCGTCGAGATCCGCGACAGGCCCTGCGCGTTGCCCGCGGTGTCCTTGTACTCCGCGTCCTTGAAGTAGTCCCAGTTGAAGACATGCCCGTGCAGGTCGGTGGTGCCCATCACCGTCAGCGAGTACCGCTTCACACGCCCCTTCCCGGCCTCCGCGGCCTGAGCCGCCGGAGCACCCACGGCACCCGCCAGAGCGACACCCGCACCGGTCACGGCGGACTTCTCCAGGAACTTCCTGCGGTTCAAGGCCATCTCTTGATCTCCTCGGGGAACGGTCAACAACGCGCGTAGATTCTGACCCGGTCATGCCGAACGGCAACAGACCCCACAGGTTTCGATCTGATGACCCCACCCCTGAAAACTGACACAGTGGGGCGTTATGGCCACCGACTCCGTCCCCTACGGCACCCCCGACGCACCCCGCATCGCCGTCCGCGGCGAAGCCCACCTCGAAGTCGACCCCGAGATCGCCCGCCTCGGCATCACCGTCGCCGCCCGCGGCAAGGACCGCCGCACCGCCCTCGACGACCTCACCCGCCGCAACGCCAACGTCCTGGACCTGCTGAAGTCCTACGGAGACGCGGTCGAACGCCTGGAAACCGGCTCCTTCTCCGTCACCCCCGAACTCAAGGAACACGGCCGCACCGAACGCGTCCACGCCTACCACGGCAGCGTCCACATCACCGCCGAGCTCACCGACTTCACCGCACTGGGCGAACTGACCACCAGACTGGCCGACCTCGACCTGACCAGGGTCGACGGCCCCTGGTGGGCACTGCGCCGCGACTCACCCGCCTACCGGGAAGCCCGCCAGCAGGCGGTACGGGAAGCCGTCCAGCGGGCCAGGGAGTACGCGGAGGCCCTGGGCACCACACTGGCCGCCCTCGTCGAACTCGCGGACATCGGCGCCGAGGACCCCGAGCCCCGCTTCGTCGGCAAGGCGAGCCGCGCCCGCTCCATGGCCTACGAGGCCGCAGCGGACAGCTCGGCCGCCCCCCTCGACCTCGAACCCCAACGCCAGCACGTCCACGCCCAGGTCAACGCACGCTTCACTATGGCACCACCCAGGCTCTGAGCGACCACTCGGAATTCCACACGAAACGCTCATCAGAGCGGGGTGGCGCACACTTCAACACTTGTCAACAGCCCTTCACCCAAAGGACGTTGAGCAGACATTCCTCCCCAATTCCCTACCCGTCGGTAAGGTCTAGGGTCGAAACATGCGCCGAGCAAAAATCGTCTGCACCCTGGGACCCGCCACCCACTCGTACGACCAGATCAAAGCCCTGGTCGACGCCGGAATGGACGTAGCCCGCTTCAACCTCAGCCACGGCAGCTACGCCGAACACGAGGAGCGGTACCACCACGTCCGCAAGGCCTCCGACGAAACCGGCCGCAGCGTCGGCCTCCTCGCCGACCTTCAAGGCCCGAAGATCCGCCTCGGCCACTTCACCGAAGGCCCCGTACTCCTCGAACGCGGCGACACCTTCACCATCACGGTCGAAGAAGGCGCGCAGGGAGACCAGCGGTCCTGCGGAACGACGTACAGCGGACTCGCCGCGGACGTCACTGTCGGTGAGCGCATCCTCGTCGACGACGGCAAGGTCTGTCTGGAGGTCACCTCGGTGGACGGCCCCCGCGTCCACACCAGGGTGATCGAGGGCGGCATGGTCTCCGACCACAAGGGCCTGAACCTGCCGGGCGTGGCGGTCTCGGTCCCGGCGCTCTCGAAGAAGGACGAGGAAGACCTCCGCTGGGCCCTGCGCATGGGCTTCGACGTGATCGCACTGTCCTTCGTGCGCTCGGGCCGCGACATCAAGGGCGTCCACCGGATCATGGACGAGGCAGGACGCCGGCTCCCCGTCATCGCCAAGGTGGAGAAACCGCAGGCCGTCGAGGCGATCGACGACATCGTGGCCGCCTTCGACGGGATCATGGTCGCCCGCGGTGACCTGGGCGTCGAGATGCCGCTGGAACAGGTCCCGCTCGTCCAGAAGCGCGCGATCAAACTGGCCAAGCGGAACGCCAAGCCGGTGATCGTCGCCACCCAGATGCTCGACTCGATGATCGAGAACTCCCGCCCGACGCGCGCGGAGGCCTCGGACGTCGCGAACGCGATCATCGACGGCACGGACGCGGTGATGCTGTCGGGCGAGACGAGCGTCGGCAAGTACGCGGTCGAGACGGTCCGGACCATGGCGAAGATCGTCACGGCGGCGGAGGAGGACATCCTCGCGAAGGGACTGCCGCCGCTGACGGAACGGAACAAGCCGCGGACGCAAGGCGGGGCGGTGGCCCGGGCGGCGGCGGAGATGGGCGACTTCCTGGACGCGAAGTTCCTGGTTGCATTCACAGAGAGCGGCGACACGGTTCGGCGGCTGTCGCGCTACCGGTCCCCGATCCCGCTACTGGCCTTCACCCCGGAACCGGCGACCCGATCACAGCTGAGTCTGACGTGGGGCGTGGAGACGTTCCTCGGCCCGCATGTCGACTCCACGGACGCGATGGTGGACCAGGTGGACGAGCTGCTCTTGCGGTACGGCCGCTGCGAGAAGGGCGACGTGGTCGTGATCACGGCCGGTTCGCCGCCCGGGGTGTCCGGCTCGACGAACCTGGTTCGGGTGCACCACATCGGCGAGGACGACAGTCCGAAGTAGTCGGGGTCAGTACTTGGGGCCTACGTGGGTGTCCATGAGGGCTACTGAGGCTTTGCGGGCGATCGAGATGTTGTGCTTGTTCGACTGCTTCCAGTCGACGTCCACGCGGTCGAGGGTGTCGGTGAAAAGCCGCATGATGTCGCCCGACAGGTTGGTGAAGAAGTACCGCGGATATTCGTAGCGCTTCTGTTCGCCGGCCACGAGGCGCGTCGTCCAGTTGGTGATGCGGCACCCGTCGGAGTGGATGAGGCCGCGGATGAAATCCCAAGGGTGAGCGTCGACGATGTCCTGCTGCCAGGGTGCGAGTGCGATGGTGCGCTCATGCTTCTTGCCGGGGCCGTGCTGGGGGAACAGGCTCGGCCAGTGTGGGGAATAGCTGGTCACCATCCTGTAGCCGTCATTTTGCACGGCGTAGACACCGATACCCGGGCGCACTTTGGTGATCGCTTCTCGGCACTCTTGGATGAGGCCCGGCCAGGCGTCGGCGCACGCGATGCGGAGGTAGTAGCCGCTGCCGCGCGGGTGCGCGCTGATACAGCCGTCGCCCAGGTAGAGGCCCAGAAGGTAGGCGTAGGCATGGTCATCAGCAGGCGGCCCAGGATCCGGGGTTGCCATACGGGGTGAGGGCTCAAGGCACTGCTGCCAGGACCGGATTGCGGCGCGGGAGATGCCTGTTTGTCGGCTGACCGAGTTGAGGCTGCGCCCCTGTGCAACCAGCGCGAGGGCTCGCTTGCGTGTGCTGACGTCGTACATGCGGCCACTCTGTGCGAGTGATCGCGAAGACACGCAGCAAAAAGCGGATGTTCACGAGAACGTGGACATCCGCTTTTGAGTGGTGACCTTGGAATCTAAGGAAAGTGCCCCGAGTCGGATTCGAACCGACGCTGGATGGGTTTTGAATCCATGGCCTCTACCGCTGGGCTACCGGGGCCCCTTCGATACGAAGGTCGGCGGTCACCCGCCTTGCCCCCACCATACCGCAGCTAGGTACGCTCTTGGGAGCAGCACCCCTGCCCTGAACGAGGAGCCCCCGTGACCGCCCCCGAGTCGCCCCAGCCCGTAGACGCGCCCGACGACGACAAGTCGCACGTGCCTCCGCTGACGACCCGTGTCGTCATTGCCGAGGACGAGGCCCTGATCCGGCTCGACCTCAAAGAGATGCTGGAGGAAGAGGGCTACAGCGTCGTAGGCGAGGCAGGTGACGGTGAGCAGGCCATCGAGCTGGCCCGTGAGCACAAGCCGGACCTGGTCATCCTCGACGTGAAGATGCCGAAGCTGGACGGTATCTCCGCGGCCGAGAAGATCGCCGAGGAGCGGATCGCCCCGGTGCTGATGCTCACCGCGTTCTCGCAGCGGGACCTGGTGGAGCGGGCGAGGGACGCCGGTGCGATGGCGTATCTCGTGAAGCCGTTCAGCAAGAGCGACGTCGTGCCGGCGATCGAGATGGCCGTCTCGCGGTTCACGGAGCTGAGGGAGCTGGAGAACGAGGTCGCGGACCTCACCCTGCGTCTGGAGACCCGCAAGCTCGTCGACCGGGCGAAGTCGATCCTCCAGACCTCCTACGGCCTGACGGAGCCCGCCGCGTTCCGGTGGATCCAGAAGACGTCGATGGACCGGCGTATGTCGATGCAGCAGGTCGCTGAGGCTGTCATTCAGGACGCTGACGAGAAGAAGGCCAACAAGGGCTGAGCTCGAAGGCCAGGCAAGACAAGGGCCCGCGTCCCCAGCAGGGGGCGCGGGCCTTCGTCGTACAGCCGGAAAATCAGTCTTCGCCGAGGTAGGCCTTGCGGACGGACTCGTCGTGGAGGAGGTCCTGGCCGCTGCCGGAGAGGACGATGTTGCCGACCTCCATGACGTGTCCGTGGTCGGCGAGGGACAGGGCCGCCTGGGCGTTCTGCTCGACGAGCAGGATCGTCGTGCCCTGGGACTTGAGTTCGACGATGGTCGACATGATCTTCTGCATCATGATCGGCGAGAGGCCCATGGAGGGTTCGTCGAGCATGAGGAGTTTGGGCTGGGACATGAGTGCGCGGCCCATGGCCAGCATTTGCTGTTCGCCGCCTGAGAGGGTGCCTGCGGCTTGCTTGCGGCGCTCTCCGAGGATGGGGAAGAGGTCGTAGGCCCGTTGGATGTCCTTGTCGATGCCCGCCTTGTCGCTGCGGAGGAAGGCGCCGAGGCGGAGGTTGTCCTCGATGGCCATGCGGGGGAAGATGTGCCGCCCCTCGGGGGAGTGGGCGAGGCCGAGGGAGACGATCTGGTGGGCGGGGGTCTTCTTGAGTGACTTGCCGTCGAACTTGATCTGGCCGCCGACTGGCTTGAGGAGGCCGGACAGGGTGCGCAGGGTGGTGGTCTTGCCGGCGCCGTTGGTGCCGATGAGGGTGACGACTTCGCCTGCTTCGACCTTGAAGGAGATGCCCTTGACGGCTTCGATCTTGCCGTAGGCGACGCGGAGGTCCTCGACCTCGAGGAGTGCGGTCATCGGTCGGTCTCCTTGCCGGGGGCGTCGGTCTGTGCCTCTGCGGCTTGGACCTCGGCTGTCTCCTCGCCGCCGGGGGCGTTGTCGAACGGTTCTCCGAGGTAGGCGGCGATGACGCGTTCGTCGCCCTGGACGGTGGCGCTGTCGCCTTCTACCAGTTTTTCGCCCTGGACGAGTACGGCGACGCGGTCGCAGAGGTTGAAGATGAACCGCATGTCGTGCTCGATGACGAGGACGGCGATGCCCTTGTCGCGGATGGCGAAGACCAGTTCCTCGGTGGTTCGGGTCTCTTGCGGGTTCATTCCTGCTGTCGGTTCGTCGAGCAGGAGCAGGCCGGGTTCGCTGGCGAGGGCGCGGGCGATCTCGAGTTTGCGCTGTTCGCCGTAGGGGAGGTTGCGGGCGAGGTGGTCGGCTTTGTGCTGGAGGCCGATGAACTCGAGGAGTTCCATGGCGCGTTCGCGGGAGGCTTTTTCCGCGCGGTGGAAGCCCGGGCCGCGCAGGACGGCGGACCAGAAGCCTTCTTTGGTGCGGGTGTGGCGGCCGACGAGGACGTTTTCCAGGACGGTCATGTTGCCGAAGAGGCGGATGTTCTGGAAGGTGCGGGCGATGCCTGCGGCGGTGACTTTGAAGGATTTGGGTGGCAGGACGTTGCCTTTGAAGCGGACTTCGCCCTCGGTGGGGATGTAGAGGCCGGTGAGGCAGTTGAAGAAGGTGGTCTTGCCGGCGCCGTTGGGGCCGATGAGGCCGACGATCTCGCCGCTGTTGACGGTGAGGTCGACGTTGCGTACGGCGGTGAGGCCGCCGAAGCGCATGGTGACGCCGCGGGCGTCGAGGACGGCTTCGCCGGTGGCGCCCGGGGTGCTGTCCTGGGTGGTGGTGTCGGTGGTCATGTGTGGTCAGGCCCCTGTCTTGCTCAGGACGGTGGGCGCTTCGGCCTCTTCGTGGAATTCCAGCTGGCGGCGCCGGTTGGCGACGAGGCCTTCGGGGCGGAAGCGCATCAGCAGGATGAGCGCGACGCCGAAGGCGAAGAGTTGGTAGTCGCCGAGGAACTGGAGCTTGTTGGGGATGAGGTAGAGCAGGGAGGCGCCGATGAGGGGGCCGCCGATGGTGCCCATGCCGCCGAGGACGACCGCTGCGAGCAGGAAGGCGGAGTTGGGCGGGATGGGTCCGGCGAACTGGTACTGCTCGGGGGTGACGGTGTAGGTCACGTGGGCCTGGACGGTGCCGGCGAGGCCGGCGAGGGAGGCGCCGACGGCGAAGGCGATGAGTTTGACCTTGAAGCCGTTGATGCCCATGGCGAGGGCGGCGGTTTCGTCCTCGCGGATGGCGACCCAGGCGCGGCCGATGCGGGAGTCGCCGCTGCGTCGGAAGACGAGGACGACGACGGCTGTGATGAGGAGCATCAGCAGGAAGTAGTTGGCGAATCGGCCGATGGTGAATCCGGCGATGTCGTGTGGGGCGCCGAAGTCCCAGCCGAGGATGTTCAGGTCGGGGATGGAGGAGATGCCGTTGGAGCCGTTGGTGAGGTCGGGGCCTGAGGTGCCGTCCAGGTTGTTGGCGGTGATGCGGAAGATCTCGCCGAAGCCGAGGGTGACGATGGCCAGGTAGTCGCCGCGCAGTCGCAGGGTGGGGGCGCCGATGAGGACGCCGAAGGTGAGGGAGGCGGCGGCGCCGACGAGGACGGCGGCCCAGAAGGGGAAGTGGACGTGCCAGGGTGAGCTGGGGGAGCCGGAGACGAGGGCGGCGGCGTAGGCGCCGACGCCGAGGAATGCGACGTATCCGAGGTCGAGGAGGCCGGCGAGGCCGACGACGATGTTGAGGCCGAGGGCGACGGTGGCGAAGATCAGGATGTAGACGCCGATGGTGGCGTACTGGTCGTCGGTCTGGGTGAAGGGGAACAGGGCCGCTGCGATGAAGGCGCCGAAGACGGTGATGGTCTGGTGCCGGGCGGTGATCTGGGTGGCCTGGGCTACGAGGCCGGCTTTGCTGAGGGCGGCGAAGCAGAAGCCGGCGGTGATGAGGAAGCCGACGAAGAGTTCGTCGTACTGGGTGCCGATGCCGTAGGTGAAGACGAGCAGGCCGAGGGCCATGACGGCGACGATGACCAGGATCTCGACGTAGGACGGGAGTTTGCCTACGGGGCCGGGGGCGTCGGCGGCGAAGGCGGCCTTGATGGTGGCCCGCTTGTGGGCGGCCTTGTTCTTGAACTGTTCCCAGGCGTCGTCGTCGGGGTCGATCGGGTCGGGTACGGGCTTGTCGAACGGCAGGGCCAGGGCGCCGACGAGGGCGGCGAGTGTGGCGATGGCGACGAGGAAGCCGCCCGGGTCGAGGTTGACGACGCCGCCGAGTTCGTCGCTGATCGCGATGACGGTGTACCAGGCGGTGGCGAAGGTGGCGAGGGCGGCGAAGCGGAGGGCGGCGTCGCCGCCGGCGGGGACGAGGTGGCGCAGGCCCTTGACGCCGTAGCCGGCGAGGGCGAAGAGGGTGGTGAGGATGCCGCCGATGAGGACGAGGACCTGCAGGCCGCCGGGGTAGCCGTAGACGGTGAGGTCGCCGGGGAACTGGTTGGTCCAGGTCCAGGACATGAATGTGGAGATGACGGTGAGTGCGGCGCCGGCCAGGGTGAGGAGGCGGGCGATGCGCGGCGGGATGCCGATGAGGCCGGTCTGGGTGGCCGCTGCGGGGGTGCCCGGGTTTTCGGGCGCGGTGGTCTGTGTCGTCATCGGTGTCACGCCCTGTCCGCGACGCGCTCGCCGAGCAGGCCTTGGGGCCTGAAGAGGAGCACGAGGATGAGGAGTACGAAGGCCCAGACGTCGGCCCAGGACTGGCTGCCGAACTTCTCCATGCCGGGGATGTCGGAGATGTAGGCGGAGGCGAGGGTTTCGGCGACGCCGAGGACTACGCCGCCGATCATGGCGCCGTAGATGTTGCCGATGCCGCCGAGGACAGCCGCGGTGAAGGCTTTGAGGCCGAGGATGAAGCCCATGCGGAAGTTGACTTCGCCGTACTTGAGGCCGTAGGCGACGCCTCCGACGGCGGCGAAGGCGGCGCCGAGGGCGAAGGCGACCACGATGATGCGGTCGGTGTTGATGCCCATGAGCTTGGCGGTGTCGGGGTCCTGGGCGGTGGCCTGCATGCCGCGGCCGGTGCGGGTCTTCATGACGAAGTAGGCGAGGACGGCCATGCTGATGGGGGCGGCGAGCAGCAGGAAGATGTCACCGGTCTGGATGGTGACGTCGCCGATGTGGAAGGGGCCGCCCTCGATCTGGGGGAAGGTGATCGAGGATTTGGCGTTGGGGTACCAGGCCCAGACTGCCTGCTGGAGGGCGAGGGAGAGGCCGATGGCGGTGATGAGGGGGGCGAGGCGGGGGGCGGTGCGGAGTGGGCGGTAGGCGAATCGTTCCGCTCCCACGGCCACGGTGACGGCGACGATGATCGCGCCGAAGAGCATCAGCGGCAGGGCGATCCACATGGATGTGCCGTCGGGTAGTACGTACAGGTAGACCGTCAGAGCGCCGAAGGCTCCGGTCATGAAGATTTCACCGTGGGCGAAGTTGATGAGCTGGACGATGCCATAGACCATCGTGTAGCCGATGGCGACCAGCCCGTACATGGATCCCAGTAGCAGGCCGTTGACCAGCTGCTGCGGCAGTTCGTTCACCGCATGTCCTCCGAGACTATTCGGATGTTTTCGACGGATTTCGATATTGCGCCGGATGTGAGAACGCGCGGGGCGCCTGTGGAACAGCGCCCCGCGCGGCTCGTGAGTGGTGCGGGAGGGGTCAGCCGGTGAAGGTGCCGGACTTGACGGCCGCCCAGGCACCGTTCTTGACGGCGTAGACGGTGAGCTGCTTGTTGGTGGCGTCACCGAACTCGTCGAAGGAGACCTTGCCGGTCACTCCGTCGAAGGAGACGTTCTGCATGGCGGCGGTGACCTTGGCGCGGGCGTCCGAGGGCAGCTTGCCGCCGTTGTCGTCGACGACCTTCTTCACGGCCTGGATGACGGCCCAGGCGGAGTCGTAGGAGTAGCCGCCGTAGGCGCCGTACTCGTCGGAGTAGCCGGCCGCCTTGTAGTTGTCGACGAACTTCTTGGCGGAGTCCAGGGTCTCCACCGGGGCGCCGACGGAGGTGGCCAGGTCGCCGGTGCTGTTGGCGCCGGCCAGCTTGATGAAGGTCGGGTCGAAGATGCCGTCACCGCCGGCCAGGGGGATGTTGGCGCCCGCGGCCTTGATCTGCTTGCTGAGCGGGCCGGCCTGCGGGTACTCGCCGCCGTAGTAGACGGCTTCGGCGCCGGAGTTCTTCACCTGGGTGGCGACCGAGGTGAAGTCCTTGGTGTCGGGGTTGATGTGCTGGGTGCCGACGACCGTGCCGCCGAGCTTCTTGAACTCCTGGGTGAAGGTGGCGGCGAGGCCGGCGCCGTAGGTCTTCTTGTCGTCGATGACGAAGACCTTCTTCTTCTTGGCCGTGTTGTAGACGTACTCGGCCGCGAACGGGCCCTGGACGGCGTCCGTGGTGGCGGTGCGGAAGTAGGACTTGAACTGGCGGACCTTCTTGGTCTGCCAGTCGGTGCCCTGGGTCAGGTCCGGGCTGGTGTTGGCCGGGGAGACCTCCACCAGGTTGGCGGCGTCGAAGACCTTCTGCATGGACTGCGCGACGGAGGAGTTCAGCGGGCCGACGACGCCGAGGACGCTCTTGTCGGCGACGAACGCGGAGGCGTTCTGCTGGCCCGAGGAGGCCTGCGCCTGGTCGTCCTTGGCGACGAGCTTGAAGGTGATGCCGTCGACGACCTTGTCCTTGTTGGCCGTCTTGACGGCGAGGTCCGCCGAGTTCTTGATGCCCAGTCCCAGCGCGGACAGGTCGCCCGTCAGCGGGGCGTCGACTCCGATGGTGACGGTGGTGCCGCCGCTGCCGGAGTTGCTCTTGTCGCCGCTGTCGCGCGAGCCGCAGGCGGTGAGGGTGAGTGCTCCCGCCGCCAGAGCGGCGGTGATGGCGATGAGCGAACGTTGACGCACTATCAGTCCTTTCCCTGGCGCGGCCCCTTCCCCCTGGAAGTGGCCGAGTCGCTGCGCCGGCCCGAAGTGCTTTCCGGCTGCACGGTGACTGGGCGTGACTCTAGGCGGGTCAGAGAGCTCTGGAAGGGGTCTGAGTGAGGCTGTGACTCTCTTGTTATGACACGAGGTAATGCAGAGCGGTACTCAGTGGGTAGTACAGCAGAATTCTGGCGGATATGCCCTGTCCGCATGTTGAGAACCTGCAGGACTCGCCGGGGAGTGTCAGGTGCTTCGGTGCTTTTGCTGATGACGCGGTGCGGGGGGTGGCAGATGGCCTCCAGGGTCTCGGAGAGGTGCTGTGCATAGCGCTGTCCCAGGATGAAACTGTGTACCTCTATTGCGCGCGCATTACGCAGGGTTACGTCCAGGAACGGGAGTCCGGGACTGTGCGGCACCTTCTGGCATTTCGTGACGTGCATGATGATCACAAGCGTGCGATGGGTGCCCGCGCGCATCCGGAAGGGGGTACCGGGGGCGGTGGTCAGGGACAGTCCGGCATAGGGCTGGGTGACCTGCCTGACGGTGACCGGGGGGCCCGAGTCCACGCTCAGGTCCACGGCGAAGCTGAAACTCTGCGGCTGCTTGCCCTTCGGGTCGGCCGCAGGGCCCCGGTAGGTGATGTCCACGACCTGGGACGGGTACGGCGGGGCGGGGGGCGGCGGTTTGCGCGGCCGGGTGAGATGGACGTAACCGCCGACGGCCACGAGGGCGACGGCCAGGGCGGCGGTGAGGGCGGCGCGCCGGTGCTCGTCGAACCACCGGGCCGGGCGGGTGCGGGGGCGACGGGGCGCTGGGGCGCTGTCCGCCTCCGCGGTGTCGTGGGCCCTGGTGCCCTCGCCCGGCTCGACGGGGCCGACGCCGCTCATTGCCACGGCCCGTTGCTCGGGCCGCCGCTGCGGTACCAGTTCCGACAGCCCGCGCGCGCCTTGCGTACGATCACCGCGTCGGCCGCCGCGGCGCCCTGGCGCTTCTTGGTGGCACGCGCGGCGTCCACGGCGTCCCGCAGGATGTCGTACTGGCCGTTGGAGAGTCCCATCGTCTGATAGTCCCCGTAGGTGTCGCTGTCCAGCACCTTGCGAGACCAGTGTGAGACGACCCGGGTGCACAGTTCCTCGGGTGAGGTGGCCGACGCGGAGGGTGTTGCCGAGGTGTCCTGCCGGGGGGTACCTGTGCCTGCCGGTCCGCATCCGGTGCACAGTCCCGCCGCCAGCAGCAGTGCGAGCCCGCACCGGGTTCCGGGTCCCGGCCCGGCGGCTCCTTCCGTTCCCATGACATGACGCTATGGCCTGGTCGGTGGGTCGGGCCAGAGGCGGGCGGTCAGCCGGTGGTGTCGGTGGGCGCGCCGTCGCCGTGGTGGACGTCCCGCAGCAGGCAGGTCAGCCGGGCGCTGCAGACCCGGCGCCCCTCCTCGTCGCTGATCGCGATCTCGTACGTCGCGGTGGAGCGCCCGCGGTGCAGGGGTGTGGCCACGCCGGTGACGAGGCCGGACCGGGCGCCCCGGTGGTGTGTGCAGTTCAGGTCCACGCCCACCGCGATCTTGGAGCTGCCGGCGTGCAGCATGGAGCCGACGGAGCCCAGGGTCTCGGCGAGCACGGCGGAGGCGCCGCCGTGCAGCAGCCCGTACGGCTGGGTGTTGCCCTCGACGGGCATGGTCCCGACGACGCGGTCCGCGGAGGCCTCGACGATCTGCACGCCCATGCGGGTGCCCAGGTGGCCGGCCGAGAACATGGCGACGAGGTCGACGCCGAGCGCCGCGTACTCGTCGATGACCTCTTGGGGAAACGTGGCGTGCTGCTGCTCACCCATGGGGCGGGCTCCGTTCGTCCTGGTCGCTACGACTGGCTGCGCTGAGCAAACGCTCAGTCGGTTCCCGATTGTTCCAGACGTACGACGACGGACTTGCTGGCCGGGGTGTTGCTGGTGTCGGCGGTGGCGTCCAGCGGCACCAGGACGTTGGTCTCGGGGTAGTAGGCGGCCGCGCATCCCCGGGCCGTCGGATAGTGCACGACCCGGAACCCGGGTGCCCGCCGCTCCACGCCGTCCTTCCACTCGCTGACGAGGTCGACGTAGGACCCGTCGGCGAGCCGGAGCCGGTCGGCGTCCTCGGGGTTGACCAGGACGACCCGGCGGCCGTTCCTGATGCCCCGGTAGCGGTCGTCGAGGCCGTAGATCGTGGTGTTGTACTGGTCGTGCGAGCGCAGCGTCTGCAGCAGCAGCCGGCCCTCGGGCAGCTCGGGGTACTCGACGGGCGCGGCGGTGAAGTTGGCCTTGCCGGTGGCGGTGGGGAAGCGGCGCTCGTCGCGCGGGGCGTGCGGCAGGGTGAAGCCGCCGGGGCGGGCCACGCGCGCGTTGAAGTCCTCGAAGCCGGGGATCACGCGGGAGATGCGGTCGCGGATGGTGGCGTAGTCCTTCTCGAACTCCTCCCAGGGGGTGTTGCTGCTCTCCCCGAGGACCCGGCGGGCCAGGCGGCACACGATGGCGGGCTCGGACAGCAGCTGCCCGCTCGCGGGCTCCAGGCGGCCCCGGGAGGCGTGCACCATGCCCATGGAGTCCTCCACGGTCACGAACTGCTCGCCGCCGCCCTGCAGATCGCGCTCGGTGCGACCCAGGGTGGGCAGGATCAGGGCACGCGCGCCCGTGACCGCGTGCGAGCGGTTGAGCTTGGTCGACACGTGCACGGTCAGCCGGGCGCGCCGCATGGCGGCCTCGGTGACGTCGGTGTCGGGGGAGGCGGAGACGAAGTTGCCGCCCATGGCGAAGAACACCTTGGCCTCGCCGTCGCGCAGGGCGCGGATGGCGCGCACGACGTCGAAGCCGTGCTCGCGCGGCGGGGCGAAGCCGAACTCCTTCTCCAGGGCGTCCAGGAAGGCGGGTGCGGGGCGCTCGAAGATGCCCATGGTGCGGTCGCCCTGGACGTTGGAGTGGCCGCGGACCGGGCACACGCCGGCGCCCGGGCGGCCGATGTTGCCGCGCAGGAGGAGGAAGTTGACGACCTCGCGGATCGTCGGCACGGAGTGCTTGTGCTGGGTGAGGCCCATGGCCCAGCAGACGATGGTCCGCTCGGAGGCGAGGACCATGGCCAGGGCCTCCTCGATCTTCTTCTGGGACAGGCCGGTCGCGGTGAGAGTCTCGTCCCAGTCGGCGGCGCGGGCCGCCTCGGCGAACTCCTCGTAGCCGTGCGTGTGTTCGCGGACGAAGGCCTCGTCGACGGCGCCTTCGCACTCGAGGATCAGCTTGTTGAGGAGGCGGAAGAGGGCCTGGTCGCCGCCGATGCGGATCTGCAGGAACAGGTCGGTGAGCGCGGCGCCCCTGACCATGCCCTGGGGCGTCTGCGGGTTCTTGAAGCGCTCCAGGCCGGCCTCGGGCAGCGGGTTGACGCTGATGATCCTCGCGCCGTTCGCCTTGGCCTTCTCCAGCGCGGACAGCATGCGGGGGTGGTTGGTGCCCGGGTTCTGGCCGGCGACGATGATCAGGTCGGCCTGGTAGAGGTCGTCGAGCAGGACGCTGCCCTTGCCGATGCCGATGGTCTCGCTGAGCGCCGAACCGGACGACTCGTGGCACATGTTGGAGCAGTCCGGCAGGTTGTTCGTGCCGAGCTCGCGGGCGAAGAGCTGGTAGAGGAACGCGGCCTCGTTGCTGGTGCGGCCCGAGGTGTAGAACACGGCCTCGTCGGGGGAGCCGAGGGCGGTGATCTCCTCGGCGATGATGTCGAAGGCGCGCTCCCAGGTCACCGGTTCGTAGTGGGTGCCGCCCTCGGGGACGTACATGGGGTGGGTGAGCCGCCCCTGCTGGCCCAGCCAGTAGCCGCTCCTGGTCGCGAGGTCGGCGACGGGGTGCGCGGCGAAGAACTCCGGGGTGATCCGGCGCAGGGTGGCTTCCTCGGCGACCGCCTTCGCGCCGTTCTCGCAGAACTCCGCCGCGTGCCGGTGCTCGGGCTCCGGCCAGGCGCAGCCGGGGCAGTCGAAGCCGTCCTTCTGGTTGACGCGCAGCAGGGTCAGCGCGGTGCGCTTGACGCCCATCTGCTGCTGTGCGATCCGCAGGGTGTGGCCGATGGCCGGGAGGCCGGCCGCCGCGTGCTTCGGTTCGGTGACCTGGGGAGCGTCCTGAACCGGATCACCCTTGGGCGGCTTCGTGGCCATCGGACTCTCTCCTTCGCACACACCTGTGAGGTAGGTCTCCGATCCTCGCACGCGCCGCTGACAACGGTGTTTGCCGGGCCCGCGGGAAGCGGTGGCAGAGCCTGCCCCTGCTGTGCCCGGCGGCGGCGAGCGGGTCTGAGTGTCAGTGGGGCGTGGCAGGATCGGGGGCGTGGCAGAGACAGCAGCGAAGAAGACCGACAACAGCCCCGGCGGCAGCCGCCCGCGTCTGATGCTCATGGACGGGCACTCGCTGGCCTATCGCGCGTTCTTCGCGCTGCCCGCGGAGAACTTCACCACCGCGACCGGCCAGCCGACGAACGCGATCTACGGCTTCGCGTCGATGCTGGCCAACACCCTGCGCGACGAGGCGCCCACCCACTTCGCGGTGGCCTTCGACGTGTCCCGCAAGACGTGGCGCTCCGAGGAGTTCACGGAGTACAAGGCCAACCGCTCCAAGACCCCCGACGAGTTCAAGGGTCAGGTCGAGCTGATCGGCGAGCTTCTCGACGCGATGCACGTCTCGCGCTTCGCGATCGACGGCTTCGAGGCCGACGACGTCATCGCCACGCTCGCCACGCAGGCCGAGGCCGAAGGCTTCGACGTGCTGATCGTCACCGGTGACCGCGACTCCTTCCAGCTGGTCAGCGAGCACACCACCGTGCTGTACCCGACGAAGGGCGTCTCGGAGCTGACCCGGTTCACCCCGGAGAAGGTCTTCGAGAAGTACGGCCTGACGCCCGCCCAGTACCCCGACTTCGCCGCCCTGCGCGGCGACCCGTCCGACAACCTTCCCGGCATCCCCGGTGTCGGTGAGAAGACCGCCGCGAAGTGGATCAACCAGTTCGGTTCGTTCGCGGAGCTGGTCGAGCGCGTCGACGAGGTCAAGGGCAAGGCCGGGCAGAACCTCCGCGACCACCTGGAGGCCGTCAAGCTCAACCGCCGCCTCACCGAGATGGTGCGCACGGTGGAGCTGCCGAAGACGGTCACCGACCTGGAGCGCCTGCCGTACGACCGCAAGACCCTCGCGATGATCCTCGACACCCTGGAGATCAGGAACCCCTCCCTGCGGGAGCGGCTGCTGGCCGTCGACCCGGGCGCCGAGGAGGCCGAAGGCACCCCGGTCGTCGCGCCGGGCGTGGAGCTGGACGGCACGGTGCTCGGCACCGGCGAGCTGGCCGGCTGGCTCGCCGAGCACGGCGCGCAGCAGGCCCTGGGCCTCGCCACGGTCGACACCTGGGGTCTCGGTACCGGCTCGGTCGCCGAGGTCGCGCTCGCCGCGTCCGGCGGGGCCGCCGCCTGGTTCGACCCGTCCGAGCTGGACGAGGCCGACGAGAGGGCCTGGACCGCCTGGCTCACCGACGCCGACCGGCCCAAGGTGCTGCACAACGCCAAGGGCGCCATGCGGGTCTTCGCCGAGCACGGCTGGAGCGTCGCCGGCGTCACCATGGACACCGCGCTCGCTGCGTACCTCGTCAAGCCGGGGCGCCGGTCCTTCGACCTGGACGCGCTGTCCCTGGAGTACCTGGGCCGGGAACTGGCGCCCGCCGCCGCGGCCGACGGACAGCTCGCCTTCGGCACGGACGACGGGGCCGAGGCCGAGGCGCTGATGATCCAGGCGCGGACCGTGATCGATCTGGGTGCCGCCTTCGAGGGCCGCCTGGAGGAGGTCGGGTCCGCCGATCTGCTGCGGGACATGGAGCTGCCCACCTCCGCCCTCCTGGCCCGTATGGAGCGGCACGGCATCGCGGCCGACCGGGCCCACCTGGAGGCCATGGAGCAGATGTTCGCCGGGGCGGTCCAGCAGGCCGTGAAGGAGGCACACGCGGCGGCCGGGCACGAGTTCAACCTCGGCTCGCCCAAGCAGCTCCAGGAAGTCCTCTTCGGTGAGCTCGGCCTGCCGAAGACGAAGAAGACGAAGACCGGCTACACCACGGACGCCGACGCGCTCGCGTGGCTGGCGACCCAGACCGACAACGAACTCCCGGTGATCATGCTCCGGCACCGTGAGCAGGCCAAGCTGCGGGTGACCGTGGAGGGCCTGATCAAGACGATCGCCGCGGACGGCCGTATCCACACGACGTTCAACCAGACGGTCGCGGCGACGGGCCGGCTGTCGTCGACGGACCCGAACCTGCAGAACATCCCGGTCCGCACCGACGAGGGGCGGGCGATCCGGCGCGGGTTCGTGGTGGGGGACGGCTTCGAGTCCCTCATGACCGCGGACTACAGCCAGATCGAACTGCGGGTGATGGCCCACCTCTCCGAGGACGAGGGGCTCATCGAGGCGTTCACCTCGGGGGAGGACCTGCACACGACCGCCGCCTCGCAGGTGTTCGCCGTGGAAGCCGGGGCGGTCGACGCGGAGATGCGGCGGAAGATCAAGGCGATGTCGTACGGGCTGGCGTACGGGTTGTCCGCGTTCGGGCTCTCGCAGCAGCTGAACATCGACGCGGGGGAGGCGCGGGCCCTCATGGACGCGTACTTCGAGCGGTTCGGCGGGGTGCGGGACTATCTGCGGCGGGCGGTCGACGAGGCGCGGGCCACGGGGTACACGGCGACGCTCTTCGGGCGCCGGCGGTATCTGCCCGACCTCAACAGCGACAACCGTCTGCGGCGTGAGGCGGCCGAGCGGATGGCTCTCAACGCCCCGATCCAGGGGACGGCGGCGGACATCGTCAAGATCGCGATGCTCAAGGTGGACGGCGCGCTGCGGGATGCGGGTCTGGCGTCCCGGATGCTGCTCCAGGTCCACGACGAAATCGTGCTGGAGATCGCGCCGGGGGAGCGGGAGGCGGCGGAGTCGATCGTCCGCCGGGAGATGTCCGATGCGGTGCGGCTGAACGTGCCGTTGGGTGTTTCGGTGGGGGACGGTGCGGACTGGGAGTCCGCAGCGCACTAGCCTCCGGCGGTTGAGCGGTGTTTGTCTGCGGGTGCGGGTTGGTGGGGGCGGGCGTTTGCGCAGTTCCCCGCGCCCCTGGATGCCTGCGGCGGCCCGTGCGGCTGCGGTGGGGGCGTGTGTAGCGCGTGCGGTTCGGTGGGTGGGTCGGGGCCGGGGTGGGGGGTGTCCGTCCTCGGTCCGGCGGCTCGGTCTCTTGAGCGGTGCCCTGTAACGGACGCCGGCCGCTGCGGGCGGACACCCCCCCCCCCGTCCCCCGCCGCTC
>NZ_JBHVYZ010000006.1:130557-217316 GCF_042880295.1 Streptomyces sp. NPDC058307 | reverse complement strand
GGCCCTGCGGGCACCCGGGCGGGGGCGCCCGCTACCCTTGGGGGTGCGGATTGTCCCCGGGGAAAAATTCGCCCGCAAGTGTGTCGGCCCGCCGGGCTCGCGGCAGGCCGACAGAGTTGTGCCATGCCGCGGTCGCCTTCCGGCCGGGACCCCGCTTCCTGAACCGCCACAGCACCGTCCGCGCCGCCCGCCCGAGCGGTGGGAGGATGCGGGAGGGCGACGGAGGGGCGGGAAGCGTGGGGCGTGGCGAGCGGGACACGGTCGCGAGGGGAGCACGGCTGCACGAGGCGGCCCGGGCGGTGGCCGGTGACCACGCAAGAGCGGTGGATGCGGTACGGGCGGCGCTGAAGCCGATCCACGACGCGGCGGTGAAGCGGGAACTCGACACCATCCCCGTCGCCCGACTGCAGGACGTCACCGAGGGGCGGCTGCGGCTGGGCAGTGTCGAGAAGAGCGGACTGCGCACGGTGAGCAGCGTTCTCGAAGCGGGGCCCTACCGGTTGCGGCAGATTCCCGGTGTCGGGCAGCGCACCGTCGACCAGATGCTCGCGGCCGCCCGCCGGCTCTCCGAGGCCGTGCACGAGACGGTGGCCGTCCACATCGACGTGGACCGGCCCGAACCGAGCACCACCGCGCTCGTCACGGCCCTGCACGTACTGGTCGAGGCCGGTCCCGACGCCCGTCGCGCGGTGGACAGGGCCGCCGTCCTGTCGGAGCGGCTCGGTCCGCTGCTCGCCGACGCCGGGCCCGCCACCAGCCGGATCCGGATGTTCCTGGCGGGCGCGGAGAAGAAGGCGCGCGCGTCGGCGGCGGTCACCGAGATCCGGTCACTGGTGGACGAGGCGGACCGGGCGGAGCCGGCCGGGCTGTTCGCCCAGGCATCGGTGGACCTGCTCCGGGGCCCCTCGTCCGACATAGCGGCCTGGGTGGACTTCGAACTCCGCTCCGCCGAGTACTACAGCCTGCTCGCCGAGATCTCCGGGCGACCGCCGGACGCGGCGGCCGCCGAGGGGTTCCTGCCGGACGAGATCGCCGAGAGGGTACGGGGCCAGCGTCTCGACGACGCGCACCGGCGGGTCTCCCTGCGCGGGTACCAGGCGTTCGGCGCGCGGTTCGCGCTCGCGCAGCGCAAGGTGATCCTCGGCGACGAGATGGGCCTCGGGAAGACCATCCAGGCGATCGCCGTGCTGGCACACCTGGCCGCCGAGGGACAGAGCCACTTCATGGTCGTCTGCCCGGCGAGCGTCCTCGTGAACTGGACACGGGAGATCGAGGCCCGCAGCGCCCTGCGTGTCATGGTGCTCCACGGCCCCGACCGGCACGAGGCGTTCGCCGACTGGAAGGGGCGGGGCGGGGTCGGCGTGGCCACCTTCGACGCGCTGCGCGGGTTCCCCGCACCGGGCGACGGGGAGGTGGGAGCGCTCGTGGTGGACGAAGCGCATTCCGTGAAGAACCCGAAGGCCAAGCGGTCCCAGGCGGTCGCTCTGTGGGCGGAGCGTTGCGGACGCACCCTCCTGATGACCGGGACTCCGATGGAGAACCGGGTCGTGGAGTTCCACAACCTGGTCCGGATGCTCGACGGCGACCTCGCGGACGCCCTCGGTGAACGGGACGCGTTGGCCGGATCGGTCGCCTTCCGCAAGGCCGTGGCCCCGGTCTACCTGCGGCGCAACCAGGAGGACGTGCTGACGGAACTCCCGAGTCTGCAGCAGACCGACGAGTGGGAGGAACTGAGCGCGTCGGACGAGGAGGCGTACCGCGAGGCCGTGCGCGCGGGCAACTTCATGGCGATGCGCAGGGCCGCGTACCTGCGCCCCGAGAAGTCGGCCAAGCTGGACCGGCTCCGGGAGATCGTTCAGGAGGCCGGGGAGAACGGGCAGAAGACGGTGGTCTTCTCCTACTTCAAGGACGTACTGAGCGTGGTGAAGGAAGCGCTGGTGGCCGGGGACACCGACGGCGTGCCGCTGTTCGGTCCGCTCACCGGAGGCGTCCCGGCCGGGCGGCGGCAGCAGATCGTCGACGACTTCGCGGGCGTTCCCGGCCCCGCGGTGCTCGTGGCGCAGATCCAGGCAGCGGGCATCGGCCTCAACATGCAGGCCGCCTCCGTCGTCGTCATCTGCGAACCCCAGGTCAAGCCGACCATCGAGCACCAGGCGGTGGCCCGGGCCCACCGTATGGGTCAGGTCAGGCCGGTCCGGGTGTACCGGCTCCTCGCCACCGGGGGCGTCGACGAACGCCTGGTGAAGCTCCTGGAGGCCAAGACACGCCTCTTCGACGCCTACGCCCGCCGCAGCGCCGTCGCCGAGGCGTCCCCGGACGCGATCGACGTGTCGGACACCGAACTGGCCCGCCGGATCGTCGAGGAGGAACAGGCCCGCCTGGGAATGACGGACGACAGGCTCACAGCAGCGGAGTGAACGCCGGTTCCGTCACCCACCCCGCCGTCAGCACCAGCCGCGTCTCCCGGTGTACGGCGAGAAAGCCGAAGGGGCGGTCGAACGTGGCTGTGACCACGGTCGACGTGTACCGGGGTGTGGGCGGCGGCCCACCGGGGACCGCCGCGACCGCCGTCACCGCGGCCGCCTCGAAGCCGAGCGCGTCGAAGCGGGCCAGGACGGACTGCCGGGCGGAGCCGACGGCCAGGGGCGAGGCGCTGACGCCGGGGAAGTGGCCCAGCCGCGCGTCCCGTGCCGCGGTGAGGCCGAACAGCCCGTGCAGGTCCAGCAGATCGTGGTGCGCCCGTACCTCGAACGCCGCCGTCGTCACCTCCAGCGTCGGCTGCCGAGGGCCGGCACACGGCTGCTCCTCCACCCGCAGCCCCGGCCCCGCAGGCCCGTACGGAAGCGATGACCCCCGTACGACCGGACAGGTGCCGCCGAGCACGGCCGCCCCCGCCGCGATCACCTGACCCGGCAGCATGGGTTCGTCCCCGAGCAGGAGATGGACGTCGACGCCGTTGTCGCCGAGCACCCTCGCCTCGGTGACCCGGCCCTCGGGCGTGGCCGCCACCCCCACCCGGTCCAGCCGCACGCTCCGGCGGTTCAGCCCGCGCAGGGTCCGGCCCTGCCAGGGGCCCTGGGACGGCCGTACCGG
This sequence comes from Streptomyces sp. NPDC058307, assembly GCF_042880295.1. Classification (NCBI taxonomy): domain Bacteria; kingdom Bacillati; phylum Actinomycetota; class Actinomycetes; order Kitasatosporales; family Streptomycetaceae; genus Streptomyces; species Streptomyces sp. NPDC058307. The sequence continues at coordinate 214,223 of NZ_JBHVYZ010000006.1, read as the reverse complement.
ACGCACCTCGAAGGGCCGCAGCCACGTGGTCCGCAGGGCCAGCGCGCTCGCCAGCACCAGCGCGGTGTCGTCCCGCACGTCCGCCGGCATCCGCTCGATCAGCCCGCCCGTCCGCTTCTGGGCCCAGGCGTCCAGTTCCCGCCGGTCGAGGGCGGGATCGCCGGTGAGGACCCCGAGCGCGTCGGTGGGCAGCCCAGCCTCCCACTCCTCGCGCGGCTCCAGTGTCCGCTTCGTCCACAGCCCGATTGCCGAGTCCAGCGCCTCGGTGTCGGCCAGTTCGTCGAGCAACTCCCGCGCCGCGGCGGCCGCTTGGTCCGCGGGCACCCCGAGCGCCCGTGCCAGCTCGGCCCGTGCCGTGCCCTTGGCCCCGTCGGCCAGGAAGGCCAGCAGCGGCCACACCCCGGCGGCCGAGAACACGGTCCCCCCGGAAGACGCCCCCGCCCACCGTGCCGTGAGCCCGTTCACCGCCTGGGCCGTCGCACCCGTGATCGGCATTCCACCCCGCCCGCCCCGCGCATACCATGCGCCCTGTCGTACGTCAGTTCCCCGCCACTGCCTGAACCAGGAGCACGGTACCCGTGTCCATACCCCCGCCCCCTGGGCCGTCCCCGGCCCCGGACCCGTACGGGCCACCGCCACAGGGACAACAGCCGCAGGGACCACAGCCGTATGGGCAGCCGTACGGGCAACACCCGTATGGGCAGCACCGGTATGGACAACAGCCGTACGGGCAGCAGCCGTTCGGGCAACCCTACGGCCCGCCGTACCGGACCTGGGGACAGGGCTACAGCCCCTACGCCCGCCCCTCCTCCGTCAACGGCCTCGCCGTCGCCTCCCTGGTGCTCGGCGTCCTGTGCTGCTTCCCGGCCGTGGGACTGGTGCTGGGCGTGATCGCGCTGGTGCAGATCAGGAAGAAGGGCCAGTCCGGCAAGGGGCTCGCGATCGCCGGCTCGGTCCTGTCGTCGCTGGGTCTGGCCCTGTGGGTCCTGGTGCTCGCCACCGGCGGGCTCTCCGACGCCTGGGAGGGGTTCAAGAAGGGCGCGACGCAGGGCACGGCGTTCTCGGCGGTCAAGGGCCAGTGCTTCGACGCGCCGGGGGAGTCCCTCGAAGGCCTGACCTACGACGTCGACGAGGTGCCCTGCGCGGGCGCGCACGACGGCGAGGTGTTCGGCGAGTTCAGGATGGCCGGCGGCTCCGCCTTCCCGGGTGACGGCGCGGTCTCCGACGCCGCCGACGACAAGTGCTACCCGCTCCGGGACACCTACGCCATGGACACCTGGGCGCTGCCCAAGAACGTCGACGTGTACTACTTCGGCCCGACCCGGCAGAGCTGGCGCCTCGGCGACCGCGAGGTCACCTGCATCTTCGGCAACACCGACGGCAAGGCGACCCTGACCGGTTCACTGCGCGCCGACGAGACCACGCTCGACACGTACCAGATCTCCCTCCTGAAGTCCCTCAACGCCCTCGACGCCGTGCTGTGGGAGGAGCCCGAGGACTACCCGGAGGACGACCTGTCCGGCTACCGGGACTGGTCGCGGGACCTCCACGACAGCCTCGGCGACCAGATCAGGGCCCTCGGGGCGCACTCCTGGCCGGCCAAGGCCGACAAGCAGGTCGCCGCCCTGGTGAAGGACATGCGGCAAGCGCGCGGCGAGTGGGCGAAGGCGGTCACCGCGGCCGACGACGCGGACGTGGACGCCTTCTACACCCACTACGACAAGGGGTACGAGTACGTCGACGGCCCCAGCACGGTCACCGCACGCAAGGCTCTGGGGCTGGCCACCAAGCGGCCGACGTACGACGAGGGCTCCGGCGGCGGGGGCGGCGATTCGGGGGATGGCGAGCTCAATGTGTGAGCGCCGCCATAGCGGGGAGAAAGTGCCTGCGTAAAGCCCCCCAGCGGAACATGTCATCACATCGAGTGATTCTCTGGCCTTTGCTTGCATGGGCCAACCCACGGTTGCCAGGCTGTTGCTGTCTGTACAACCTGATGGGAGCGGCCAGTGACATTCGGTGAGCAACCGGCGTACCTGCGCGTCGCGGGTGATCTCCGCAAGAAGATCGTCGACGGTTCGCTGCCACCGCACACCCGCCTGCCGTCCCAGGCCAGGATCCGCGAGGAGTACGGCGTCTCGGACACCGTCGCGCTGGAGGCCCGCAAGGTGCTGATGGCCGAGGGCCTGGTCGAGGGCCGCTCCGGCTCCGGGACGTACGTCCGCGAGCGGCCCGTGCCCCGGCGGATCGCCCGCTCCGGCTACCGCCCGGCCTCCGGTGCCACCCCCTTCCGGCAGGAGCAGGCCGAGGGGGAGGGGCGCGGCACCTGGGAGTCCAGCAGCCGGCAGACCGAGGCCTCGGTGACCATCGCCGAGCGGCTCGCCATCCGGCCCGGTGACCGGGTGATGTGCACGAAGTACGTCTTCCGGGAGGCCGGTGAGCCGATGATGCTCTCCACCTCCTGGGAGCCCCTCGCGGTCACCGGGCGCACTCCCGTGATGCTCCCCGAGGAGGGCCCCCTCGGCGGCATGGGCGTGGTCGAGCGCATGGCCGCCATCGATGTCGTCGTGGACAACGTCACCGAGGAGGTCGGCGCCCGCCCCGGCCTCGCCGAGGAGCTGCTGGCGCTGGGCGGTGTCCCCGGGCATGTCGTCCTCGTGGTCCACCGCACCTACTACGCCTCGGGCCGGCCGGTGGAGACGGCCGACGTGGTCGTTCCGGCCGACCGCTACCAGGTCGCGTACCACCTCCCGGTGAAGTAGCGCACGCCCCTGGGAGGTTGCCCCGGGCGAACACCGAACCGGCCGGTAGGCGAACGCCGTTCGAATTCGGCCGTTCTCGCAGGTCGACACCGCTGTGTCAGAGGCGTCCCCGACCGGAGGCAGCGCCGTCCACCGGGGGCGTGTTCACCGGCGCGCCCCCTGTCGGAGGAGTCCGTCCTGGCTGGTTGCGTACCTCTTTGTGAAAACGCGTGTTCGCTGCGTAAAGGTTGGGCGTAAGCTCCGGCATATGCGGAGTGCGGTTTCCTTATCGGGTGGGGCTCGACGCAGGTCGGGAAGGAGCGGTGGGGCGCAATGAACGACGGCACGATCACTCTCCCCTGGCTCGTCATACGACAGGACGACAACGGCAATCGCTACCGCGTGGGCAGGTACGCGACCCGGGCGGAGGCCCAGAAGATCGCCGACAGTCTCGATGGCCGCGGCCACAAACAGCTCTACTGGGTCGAGCGCATCGGCCCGAACGGCTCGAGTTCGGCCGACTGACGGAGCCTCCCGTAGGCTCCGGCGCATGACGGAACGGATCGTGGTGGTGGCGGCCGCCCTCTGCGACGGCGACCGCCTCCTCGCCGCCCGCCGCAGCGCCCCGCTCGAACTGGCCGGCCGCTGGGAGCTGCCGGGCGGCAAGGTGGAGCCGGGGGAGTCGCCGCAGCAGGCGCTGGTACGCGAACTGCGCGAGGAACTCGGCGTCGAGGCGCAGGCGCTGGAGCGCGTGCCGGGTGAGTGGCCGCTGAGACCCCCGTATGTCCTCCAGGCGTGGCGGGCCCGTCTGCTCCCGGGTTCCGCCGAGCCCAAGCCCCTGCAGGACCACGACGAACTGCGCTGGCTGACCCCGGACGAGTTCGGGGACGTGGACTGGCTCGACCAGGACGTGGAAGCGATCGGCGCACTGAAGGCGCTCCAGGGGTCCTAGGGGTCCTCAAGCGCCCCCGCATACCCCATTCGCTGCGGTACTGCACCGTTGATATCGGGTATGTGCCCCTTAACCCCACGAAAGCGGACATGGGCTGGCCCGGGATGTGATCGGCGTGATCGACACCGAAGGCGACTGCGCCAAGTGGACCTTCCCCGCGGACCCGGGCGCCGTGCGCGCTGCCCGCACGGCCGTCAGAAGCCGGCTGACCGTCTGGAATCTCGACGGTCTCGCCGATATCGCCGCCCTGCTGGTCAGCGAGCTGGTGACCAACTCGCTACGGCATGCCACCGGCCCCATCGGCGTCCGTCTGGTCCGCCCGGAGACGGTCGACGGCGTGCTCCTGGTGGAGGTCTCCGACCCGCTGCCCGACCTGCCCCGCGAACGGGTCGCCGAGCTGGACGACGAGAGCGGCCGCGGACTGCAACTGGTCGCCCACGCCGCCCACCGCTGGGGCACCCGCCCCGGCGTCACCGGCAAGACGGTCTGGTTCGAACTCTCGGTACCAGGATGAACAGGACGTCATCGCGGTGGTTCGACGTCGTGTCCGCTGGTTAGAAGACTGGAAGTGTTGTCGCAGTCCGGACCGAAAACCGTCGGGATCGTGCTGTGATCGTGAACACCGTGTTGTGCGGCGCCGTAGTGCTGGATACTGCGGGCAGCCGCCCCCGGTGACCGGTACCGGACGCGGTGAGCTGGAGGGGACGGTTCGCGTGAGCGAGATACCAGCGAAGGCCACGGAGTCGAAGGACCCGTCGGAGGGCGCGAGGGCTGCGGCCATGGATGCTGTCGCGGTCCATGTCCGTCACGGCGACGCGCCGTCCGGTGATGCCATGTGGCAGAGCAGCCCGCCCGGCTCGATCTACGACTACATCAAGGTCGCGTCCTTCTCCATAGGCCCCGACGGTCTGGTCGACCAGTGGAGCCTGCGCGCCGAGCAGCTCTTCGGCATCCCCGCGGAGCACGCCGTCGGCATGGACCCCATCGAGGCGTTCATCGACGACGACCTGCGCGCACAGGGCCAGCGCAAGATGGCGGAGATCCTGGACGGCCGCGAGTGGACGGGTGTGGTCCCCTTCCGGGTGCCCGCGTCGGCGGCCGACGGCGAGTGCGGCCGGGAGGGACTCGCCGAGGTCTACGTCATGCCGACGCGGACCGAGGAGGGCGAGAAGGCCGCCGTCTGCATCGTGGTGGACGTGCGCACGCTGCGCAGCATCGAGACCGACCTCGCCGCCTCGCAGGCGATTTTCGGTCAATCACCCTTCGGGTTCGTGCTGATCGACCCGGAGCTGCGGGTCCGCCGCGTCAATTACCGTTTCGCCTCCCTCTTCGGTGGCAGCCCCGACGATCACCGGGGCAAGGGGGTCCACGACTATCTGCCGCGCCCCGAGGCCGAGCGGGTCAGCGCGACCCTGCGCCGGGTCCTGGAGACCGGCGACTCCATCACCGACATGCATGTCACCGGCTTCCTGCCGGGTTCCGACGAGCGCCGCCACTGGTCCATCAACCTGTACCGGGTGCGCAGCGGGTCCGGCCGGCCCATCGGCATCGCCTGGCTGGGAACCGACATCACCGCCCGCCGTGCCGCCGCCCGCGAGGCCGCGGCCGCCCGGCGCAATCTCGCCCTCCTCAACGAGGCCGGCGCCCGTATAGGGAACTCGCTCGACCTGGAGACCACGGCCCGCGAACTCCTCGACGTCGTCGTCCCCGGCTTCTGCGACCTGGCCACCGTCGACCTCTACCAGGGCCTGCTGGCCGGTGACGAGACCCCGCCGGGGCTCGCCGACGGCAGCGCCGAACTGCGCCGGGTCGCCTTCGCCAGCGCGGTCTCCGACGCCCCCTTCGCCGGCTCCGGTGCCCCCGTCGCGCTCGGCGCGGTCCACCACTACCCCTTCAACTCGCCCTGCGCGGACGCCCTGCGCACCGCCCGCCCGCAGTACGTCCCGGCCGAGGAGGGCGGCCTCGTGCAGTCCACGCTCGCGGTGCCGATGGTCGCCCACGACACCGTCGTAGGACTCGTGCAGTTCTCCCGCACGAAGGGCAGCGAGCCGTTCGGGGACCGGGACCGGGATCTCGCGGTGGAGCTGGCGGCGCGGGCCGCGGTCTGTATCGACAACGCGCGCCTGTACCGGCGGGAGCACGAGCGGGCCCTGATGCTGCAGCGGTCCCTGCTGCCGCCCGGCGACCCGGTCGCCTCCGGCCTGGACATCGCCTGCCGCTATCTGCCCGGCAACTCCTCCGCGGACCGCCCCAGCGAGGTCGGCGGCGACTGGTTCGACGTCATCGAACTGCCGGGACACCGCACGGCCTTGGTGGTCGGCGATGTGATGGGCCGCGGTCTGCGCGCGGCCGTGGCCATGGGCGAACTCCGCTCGGCCGTCCGCACCCTGGCCCTCCTGGACCTCGAACCGGCCGAGGTGCTGGGCGCGCTGGACGAGATCGCCCGCGGTCTCGGCGCCCCCGGCGGGGTCCAGCAGGCCACCCGCGCGGCCCGCCGCCCCCGCGAGGCGGACCTCCTGGAGGTGTACCTCGCGACCTGCGTCTACGCCGTCTACGACTCGGTGACCCGCCGCTGCACCTTCGCCAACGCGGGCCACCTGCCGCCCGTGCTGGTCGAACCCGGCGAGGACGCCTTGATGCTCGACGTGCCGCCCGGCATGCCGCTCGGCGTCGGCGGCGAGCCCTTCGAGGAGGTGGAGGTCGAACTACCCGAAGGCGCCCTGCTCGCGCTCTACACGGATGGACTGGTCGAAAGCCGCGATCACCCCCTCGACGAAGGTCTCCAGGCGTTCGTCGGAGCGCTCACCGATCCCTCCGCCCCGCTCGAGGACGTCTGCGACCACGTCCTGAACACCCTCGACACCCACCACGGCGAGGACGACATCGCGCTGCTGATGGCACGCGTCCAGGGCCTGCCCGCCGGATCCGTCGGCGACTGGACCCTCCCTCGCGAGCCGCGCAGCGTGGGCCGGGCCCGCGAGTACGCCCGCGGCCAGCTGCTCAGCTGGGACCTGGAGCCCCTGGTCGACACCACGGAACTCCTGGTCAGCGAGCTGGTCACCAACGCCCTGCGGTACGGCGAGGGTGACATCCGGCTCCGTCTGCTCCTGGACCGCACCCTGGTCTGCGAGGTCTGGGACTCCGGTCTCGTCCAGCCCCGCCGCCGCCGCGCCCGCGACACCGACGAGGGCGGCCGGGGCCTGCAGCTGGTCGGCCTGCTCAGCGCGGCCTGGGGCTCCCGGCGCACCCCGCGCGGCAAGACGGTGTGGTTCGAACTGCCGCTGCCGGACGGGCAGAGCGGCATGGTGGACCCGGCGGAGGCACTGCTGAGCCTCTTCTAGGCGGGGTGCCCGCGCAGCCGTACGTCCCGCTCGGCGAGGTCACGCGCCTCGCGGGCCAGGACGTCCGCGCGCGGGAGATCACCGGTCAGCCGCGCCTTGGACAGCAGCATGCGGGGCGCGGCATCGACCGCCTCGCGGTGGACGGTGACGTAGTCGTCCGCCGCGGCCACGGACTCCCGGGCGACCAGCAGCGCGGCCACCGGGAGCACCCCGGACCGGCCGGTCGCCAGCGGCGCGGTCACGTGCACGATCCGGCGCAGCACGCCGAGCGGATCGTACGGCCGCCCGGACGTCGTCTCCTGTCGTACGGCGGCCAGGACCGCGTCGGCGTGCAGGAGCCGGGCGTAGGTCTCGCCCTCGTACGCGGTGCCGTCACGGAAGGGGGCCAGTTCCGCCTCCGCGCCCGTGAGAACGGGCGGGATCAGCCGGGCGGCCTCGGTGAGCGTCCCGCGCAGCCGGGTCACGGCCGACACCAGCACATCGGCCCGGGCGATCGCCCTCTCCGCCGCGCGGAGGTGGTGGGCCGCCTCGTCGGGCCGACCGGAGGCGGTGGCCTGGTGGGTCTCGTTGAGCTGGACGGTGGCGCTGACCAGGCTGTCCTTGGCCAGTTCGACATAGCCGATGACGGAGTCGTCCGTGAGCGCGGTCTCCGCCTGGGCCGTGCGGGCGGTCAGTTCACGGAAGCGGGTCTCGGCCGACGCCAGGGCCGCGGCGGGGTCGCGGTCCAGCCCCCGCAGGGCGCGCAGGCTCTCCGCCGCCCCGGTCAGCCGCCGCCCGGCCTCCTCGCAGCGGCCCACGACTCCGGCAAGGGCGGCCGCCTCCTCCGGTACGCCCTCCTCGTACCGCCGCCGTATCGCGCACGCGGCCGCCAGTTCGGCCTCCGCCGCCTCGGCCGCCTGGGCGAGGGGTGCCACCGTCTCGGGGCCCAACTCCGTTTCCGCGAAGGTGAGTTCCTCGTGGAGGGCGCGGAGACGGTTGTCGGCGTCGACCAGGGAGGCCCGGGAACGCTCGTCGAGGTCGGCGAGCAGAGGCGTGGCCGCGGGGGAGGGGTACGCGCCGACGTGGGTCGTGCCCGCGGCCGCCGGTGTCGTACGGCTGCGGGTGCGGCGGATCCGGCGGACGGAGCCGTAGGCGGCGAGGCCCGCCACCACGGCGAGGGCGGCCACCGGCAGGACGAGGTCGGTGCCGGAGGACTTGTCCGCGGCCGGGGCGGCGGCGCTCGTGCGTGCGCCTGCAACCGGAGCGTCGTCGTTGATCGTCATCCACGGCAACACCAGCCACACGATTCCGGCGACCACACCCAGCAGGGCATGTGTCACCCGCGCGGATATGTGCGAGCGGCCCCGCCGCGGTCGGCCCCGTATCAAGGATGGCGTCACGTTTTGGAGCGTATGGGCTGGAATGCGGGGGCGCGAGCGGGGTGGGACAGGTGGGGCTACGTGAGGAGAGCGGGGGAGCGGATGTCAGAGGTGCGGGGCATACGGGTCGACGGGGGCGGGAACGGCGAGGCGGAGAAGGAAGCACCGGCGCCGAAGCAGGGACGCCGACGCCGGCTCCGCCGGGGCCTGGCCGGGCTCGCGCTCGTCGTCCTCCTTCCCCTTCTCACCGCCGCCGTCGCCCTCCGCCTCAACTACGCCGGTGACCCCGCGGACGGCACCCGCACCCGGGGCAAGGACGCGATCTGGCTCGGGCATGCCTGGGTGGACGGGCGCAAGGCCGACGCCGACGTCACCGCCCTCGCCCGGCGCCTGCGGGACACCGGGATCCGGGACCTGTACGTCCACGCGGGGCCGCTGGAACACGACGGGACGCTGCCCGGGTCGGCGTACCCGAAGGCGCGGTGGCTGATCGACGCCGTCCACAATGCGGCCCCCGGCATCCGGGTGCAGGCCTGGCTCGGCGACCAGCTCGCCACCGAGAGCCCGGACGGACTGCGCCTCACCGAGAAGGGCACCCGCGCCGCCGTCGTACGGTCCACCCGTCAGATCGTCGACACCGGGTTCGACGGCGCCCACTTCGACCTGGAGCCCCTGCACTCCGGCGACGAGGACTACCTCGACCTCCTCGACGCCCTCCGCCGGGTCACCCGCGCCCACGGCGTGCCCCTCTCCGTCGCCGCCCACCAGATCGACCCGCTCCCCGCACTGCACTCCGTCGCGGGCACGCTCACCGGGCACCCCAAGTGGTGGTCGCAGGCCTACTTCGGTCAGGTCGCGCGCCGGGTCGACCAGATCGCGGTGATGTCGTACGACACGGCCACGCCCCTGGAGAGCCTGTACGGCGGCTATGTCGCCCAGCAGACCTCACTGGCCCTGGAGGTCACCCCCGACTCCACCGACCTGCTGATGGGCCTGCCCTTCTACCGGGAGGACAACTTCGACCACTGGTCCTTCGCCGAGACCGTCCCCGCGGCCGTCCGGGGCGTCCGCCTCGGGCTCTCCCGCACGGACGCGGACCGCGCGAACTTCGGCGTGGCGCTGTACGTCGACTTCGCGGCCACGGAGGCGGACTGGACGGCGTACGAGAAGGACTGGGCCGGTTAGAAAACCACCTGCGGTCCGGCGCACCGCACTGCGACGATCTGCCGGATGACCACCACCCGCAGACACCTCACCCGCGACGACCTCGCCCCCCTCGCCCGCGCCGCGACCGGCCGCGCCCTCACCGGCGTCACCCGGCTCCGCGGTGGCAGCAAGAAGGGTGTCTACCGGCTGGCCCTCGACGACACGACCGTCGTCGCCTACGTCTGGTCGGCGGACGAGGACTACTGGGACGCCGGGCCCTCCGATCCTCGGGACCCCTTCTCGGCGGGCACGGATCTCGATGTGTTCACGGCCGCCCACGACCGGCTGGTCGCCGCCGGTGTCCGCACGCCTCGCCTCCTGCACGTCGACACCGCCATGAACGCCGTGGTCGTCGAGGACATGCGGGGCGGCAGCCTGGAGGAGGCTCTGGAACGGGACCCGGTCGCCGGTCGCGCCGCGCTGGAGCTGCTGGCAGCCGAACTCCGGACCCTGCACACCCAGCGGGGCCCCGCCTTCGGCAAGGTCGGGCTCGTCGACAACGGCGGTACCTCCTCGGCGAGTTCGTGCGAGCAGCGCATCACCGAGGGCGCCCTGCGCCACATCGAGCAGGCCGCCGTACGGGACGAACGGATCGCCGGCGTACGGGACGATCTGGAGGAGACCGTACGGCGGCTCGCCGCAGCCGTCCGGCCGCGTGCCCGGCACACCCTCATCCACGGGGAACTCGGCGCCGACCACGTCCTGTTGGACGACCGGGGGAGGCCCGCCCTGATCGACATCGAAGGGCTCATGTACTTCGACGTCGAGTGGGAGCACGTCTTCCTGCGCATCCGCCTGGGACCGCAGTACTACGACGTCCTGCGCGCCCTCGGCCTGGACGAGGACCGGATGAACCTCTACCGCCTCGCCATGCACGTGTCCCTGGTCGCCGGCCCCCTTCGCCTGATCGAGGGCGACTTCCCGAACCCGGACCGGATGCGGGAGATCGCGGAATCCAACCTGGTCAGGGTGCTGGAGCTCATCAGCCGGTGATCGGCACCTATCTGTATGTCCGTCCCGACCGCTGGGGGTGTGGTGGCAGAGCCTGTCCGTGTGCGCAGGTTGACCGATCAGGAGGGCAGAAACTGCAGCTGATCGTGCGCCGGGGCAGCACCAGTCGCCTACCTGCGGAAAGTGACGGCCGCGTGATCCGGATCGGCCGCGAGGCATCACGGTGCCTGCTCGCCCGCCGCGGCATCACCTTCCAGCGCACCAAGACCTGGAAGGAGTCACCGGACCCCGAGCGCCATCCCGCGACGTACCACCGCACTCACGGAGTGCGGTACTTCCACGGTTGCTTGCTCAGGTCGATCCGGGCCGCTCGCCCGGACGGCGCCCCGATGTACGTCATCCTGGACAACCTGTCCGCCCCCAAGGGCGACACCATCCGCCGCTGGGCGAAGAAGAACAGGGTCGAGCTGTGCTTCACGCCGAGCCCCAGCGTCGAGAGCGCGCCCGCAGCCGCAGTGAGAAAGGCATCCGATGGGGCGGACGAGCGAGGACGGCGGCTTGATCCTTCGCTGACGTTCAACGTCGCGCAGTCCGCGACTCCCAGTTCGGACAGCACCGTCTGGAGCCGCTCCAGGGCCGCGGTCGTGTCCGGCTCTGGGCGATTTCAAGGTCAAGGTGGCAACGCCCCGTGCCCGGCGAACCACAGCGGTCAGAGCACCTAGCTGCTCGCCGGTCGACCGTTCGCCAGTGCCTCGGTTTGCCAGCCGAGAAGGATCGCGCGGAGCGCCTGTTCGGCGAGGCGGCGGGCGCGATCGCTGCCTACGTTGCCGAGGTGACCGAGCGACGCGACGCCGTACAGCGTGCCCCAGAGGATCTCGCAAGCCTCGTCGAAATCGGCCAGGACCACGTCGTGGGCAGCCGACCAGGAGGTGAGCAGCTCCTTGAGGACGTCGATGACCGGTTCCGCGACGCGTCGGCGTTCGTCCGCGTCGACCACCGGGTCGTTCATGACCTGGAAGAGGTGGGGGTGCTCGCCGGCGAACCGGACGTACTGCGACGCAATGCGCGTCATCCGCCGGTCCGTGTCGGGCTCCTGCGCGGCTCGGCGGAACTCGGTCAGCATCAGGTGGTGGCCATGCGCGACCAGCTCCAGTACGAGCGCGTCCTTGTTGGCGAAGTGCTGGTAGACGACGGGCGCGGAGTATTCGACGTCGGTGGCGATGCGCCGGATCGTCAGGGCCGCGATGCCCTCGGTCTCGAGGACGTGCAGCGCGGCCTCGATGATCCGCTCCCGGGTGTTCGCCCGTTCGCGGGCCCGTCTTCTGCTGGTCGGCATGGTCTGTCACTTCGCTTCGATGGTGTTCTCGAACACTAGTCACCGCCTTGACCGCGTCGGCGATGCACGTCATAGTTAACGCCGTTAGAAAATCTAACGACGTTAAGAACGGGTAGTAAGTCATGATTTACCACATCAACAGAGTCACGACGAAGGCCACTGCGACGCCTGAGCAGATCGAGGGGGTGCTCGAGAGCTGGCGCAATCAGGGCCGGTCGAACCCTGTCATCAAGTCCTTCGTCGTCGGCCGCGACCACGGCGGCGACTACACGTACGGCGCGGTGTTCGTCGTCGAACATCGGGAGATCTTCGACGTCAGTGACGACGACGACCCCGACCTGAACGCCAAGATCCAGGAACTGCACCGGCGCCGCCACGAGCTCAACCCGCAGATCGCCGGCATGCTCGCTGACGTGCCCACCTGTACCGGCTCCGGCGTGGACGACTGACCGAGACCCCGGAGAAGGAGAAACCGTCATGGCCAAGCACGTCGTCATCGGTGCCGGTTCCATCGGTACCAACGTCGCCCGTCTGCTCGCCGAGTGCGGCGAGAGCGTCCGGATCGTCACCCGCAGCGGCTCCGGCCCCGAGCACCGGCTGGTCGACCGGGTCGCCGCGGACGCGTCCGACCCGTCCCGCCTGACCGAGCTGTCCCGCGGCGCGGAAGTGATCTACCACTGCGCCAATCCACCCTCGTACACGGTGTGGGAGCGCCTGTTGCCGCCCCTGCAGACGGCGGCCATCGCCGCTGCCAAGGCTAACGACGCCGTCCTCGCGCTGACCGGCAGCCTTTACGCCTACGGTCCGCAGCCCGGTGGCCGGATGAACGAACACACCCCCATGGCCGCCACCGGACACAAGGGCCGCCTGCGCAGACGCATGTGGGAACAGGCCCTCACCGGGGGGATCCGCACCGTCGAGGTCCGCGGCTCCGACTACATCGGCAAGGACGCCAACGGCATCTACTCCCTGCTCATCAAGTCGGCCCTGCAGAAGGGAAAAGCGGCCTGGATCACCGGCCACCTGGACATGCCGCACACCTTCACCTTCAACGGCGACATGGCACAGGCCCTCATCACGCTGGCCTCGCAAGAACGCGCGTGGGGCCGGCCCTGGCACGTGCCGTCTCCGCCGGCCGTCACCATTCGCGAGCTGGCGCGGCGCTACGCCGTCGCGGCGGGCCGGCCACCGGTCAAACTCATCCAGATACCGCGCTCCGTGACGCGTACGGCCGGGCTGATCGTGCCGATCGCCCGCGAGATGGCCGAGATGGACTACCAGTGGTACGCGCCGTTCCACATGGACGCGACGGAGACCGCCGACACCTTCCGCATGACCGCCACCGACCTCGACACCGCCGTCCGCAACGAGGTCAGCTGAACTCCCACCGCCACACCTGCAGGCCGACGGCATGGCCGCCGACACCGTGAACGTTCGTGGTCACGGCACTAGGAAGACCTCCTCCTGATCTTCGATCCCAGCCACACCAGCGGGTCGTACTTGCGGTCGACGGCCCTTTCCTTCAGCGGGATCAGCGCGTTGTCCGTGATCTTGATGCCCTCGGGGCAGACCTCCGTGCAGCACTTGGTGATGTTGCAGTAGCCGAGGCCGTGCTCGTCCTGGGCCGTCTTCTTGCGGTCCAGGCCGGCCTCCTCCGCCGCGTCCAGCGGATGCATGTCCAGTTCGGCCACGCGCATCAGGAAGCGCGGGCCCGCGAAGGCCGTCTTGTTCTCCTCGTGGTCCCGGACGACATGGCAGGTGTCCTGGCACAGGAAGCACTCGATGCACTTGCGGAACTCCTGCGAGCGGTCCACGTCCTCCTGCATCATCCGGTACTCGCCCGGCCCGAGTTCCGGCGGCGGCACGAACGCCGGGACCTCGCGCGCCTTCTGGTAGTTGAAGCCGACGTTCGTGACCAGGTCCCGGACGACGGGGAAGGCCCGCAGCGGGGTGACGGTGATCGTCTCCTCCGGCGTGAACACCGACATGCGGGTCATGCACATCAGCCGGGGCCGCCCGTTGATCTCCGCCGAGCACGAACCGCACTTGCCCGCCTTGCAGTTCCAGCGGACGGCGAGATCGGGCGCCTGGGTGGCCTGGAGGCGGTGGATGATGTCCAGCACCACCTCGCCGTCGTTGACCTCGACCTTGAAGTCCTCCAGGTCGCCGCCCTTCACATCGCCCCGCCATACCTTGAAGTGGGCCGTGTAGCCGCTCATTCGTACAGCTCCTCTTCGGCGAGGTACTTGACCAGCTCCTCCTTGTCGAAGAGGGCGAGCAGGTCGGCGCGGACGGGGTCGGTGGTCTCACGGGTGAGGTCGATCTGGCCGCGGACGGGGTCGGTCGCCGCCAACCCGCCCGTCGGGTCGGTCAGTCGGCACAGCAGGTTGATCCGGCGCCACTTGCGCTCCATCGCCGGATGGTCCTCGCGGGTGTGGCCGCCGCGCGACTCGGTCCGCTCCAGCGCGGCCCGCGCCACACACTCGCTGACCAGCAGCATGTTCCTGAGGTCGAGCGCGAGGTGCCAGCCCGGATTGAACTGCCGGTGCCCCTCGACCCCGGCCCGCCGGGCCCGTAGCCGAAGATCCCCGAGCTTCTCCAGGGCCTGCTCCATCTCGCCCTCGCGGCGGATGATGCCGACCAGGTCGTTCATCGCCTGCTGGAGCTCCTGGTGGAGGGTGTAGGGGTTCTCCGGAGGTCCTACGGCGGGTTCGGTGCCCTCCGCCGAGAAGGGCCTGAGCGCCTCGGCCGCCGCCGCGTCAACCTGGGTCTCGTCCACCGGCGGGCGGCTCCCGCCGAGCCCGGTCGCGTACTCGGCCGCGTGCCAGCCCGCCCGGCGCCCGAAGACCAGCAGGTCGGAGAGGGAGTTGCCGCCGAGCCGGTTCGAGCCGTGCATGCCGCCCGCGACCTCACCGGCCGCGAACAGCCCCGGCACCCCGCGCGCCGCCGCCGTGTCCGACTCGACCGCGATACCGCCCATCACGTAGTGACAGGTCGGCCCGACCTCCATCGGCTCGGCCGTGATGTCGACGTCGGCCAGCTCCTTGAACTGGTGGTACATCGAGGGGAGCCGCCGGCGGATGACCTCCGCCGGCATCCGCGTCGACACGTCCAGGAAGACCCCGCCGTGCGGGGAGCCGCGGCCCGCCTTCACCTCGGAGTTGATGGCCCTGGCCACCTCGTCGCGGGGGAGCAGCTCCGGGGGACGCCGGTTGTTGTCCGGGTCCTCGTACCAGCGGTCGCCCTCCTCCTCCGACTCGGCGTACTTCTCCTTGAAGACGTCCGGGACGTAGTCGAACATGAACCGCTTGCCGTCGGCGTTCCTGAGCACTCCGCCGTCGCCGCGCACCGACTCGGTGACGAGGAGGCCCTTGACCGACGGTGGCCAGATCATGCCGGTCGGGTGGAACTGCACGAACTCCATGTTCAGCAGGGGTGCGCCCGCGAGCAGGGCCAGCGCGTGGCCGTCGCCGGTGTACTCCCACGAGTTCGACGTCACCTTGAAGGACTTGCCGATGCCACCCGTCGCGATCACGACGGCCGGGGCTTCCAGGACGAGGAAACGGCCGGTCTCACGGTCGTAGGCGAAGACACCGGAGACACGGCTCCCGTCCTTCAGGACCCTCGTGACCGTGCACTCCTGGTAGACCTTCAGGCGCGACTCGTAGTCGCCGGTCTCCTTGTGGTCCTCCTGCTGGAGCGAGACGATCTTCTGCTGGAGCGTGCGGATCAGTTCGAGGCCCGTGCGGTCGCCGACGTGGGCCAGGCGCGGGTACTCGTGGCCGCCGAAGTTGCGCTGGGAGATCCGGCCGTCCTTCGTGCGGTCGAACAGGGCGCCCCAGGTCTCCAGCTCCCAGACCCGGTCCGGGGCCTCCTGGGCGTGCAGCTCGGCCATCCGCCACTGGTTGAGGAACTTCCCGCCGCGCATGGTGTCGCGGAAGTGGACCTGCCAGTTGTCGTTCGAGTTGGCGTTGCCCATGCTGGCCGCGATGCCGCCCTCGGCCATCACCGTGTGCGCCTTGCCGAACAGCGACTTGCAGATCACCGCCGTACGGGCACCGCGCTCGCGGGCCTCGATGGCGGCCCGCAGCCCGGCCCCTCCGGCGCCGACCACGACGACGTCCCATTCCTGCCGGTCGACCACGGACATCAGAAAAACCTCGGATCGTCGAAAGCGCCGGAGGCGACCAGGTACACGTAGAAGTCGGCGAGCGCCACGCTCACCAGCGACGCCCAGGCGAGCTGCATGTGCCGGGCGTTGAGCTTCCCGACCCACTGCCACATCCGGTAGCGCACGGGATGCTTCGAGAAGTGCTTCAGCTTGCCGCCGACGATGTGCCGGCAGGAGTGGCAGGAGAGGGTGTACGTCCAGATCAGCACGATGTTGATCAGGAAGACGAGGGTGCCCAGGCCCATGTGGCCCCACGCGTAGTGCTCGTCGCGGAACGAGAGCACGGTGTCGTAGGTCAGGATCCCGGCGACCACGATCGCGGCGTAGAAGAAGTACCGGTGGATGTTCTGCAGGATCAGCGGGAAGCGGGTCTCACCGGTGTACTTCTTGTGCGGCTCGGCCACCGCGCAGGCCGGCGGGGACGCCCAGAAGCCCCGGTAGTAGGCCTTGCGGTAGTAGTAGCAGGTCAGCCGGAAGCCGAGCGGGAAGATCAGGATGATGATCGCGGGCGAGATGCCCCACCAGCCGCCGAAGAGCTCCCAGTTGGGGCCGTGCCGCATGGGTGCGCAACGCTCGGCCAGGCAGGGGGAGTAGAACGGCGAGACGTACGGGGCCGCGTAGTAGTCCGTGTCGGCGAAGGCCCGCCAGGTCGAGTACACGATGAAGGCGAGCAGCCCCGCGGCCGTGGCCGCGGGCGCCAGCCACCAGCGGTCGGTGCGCAGGTGCGGGGCGTCGATCGCGGCGCGCGTACCGGCGCGTACGCCGCCGCTCACGGGATGGGATTCGGTGTCGGGAGGTTCCGTACCAGTGGCCAACGCTTGACTCCGGTCGGGATCAGGGGGCTCGGCGGTCGCGGGCGCCGAGTCCCTCGTCGTCCGAGTCCGTCCACAGGGTGTTGTCGTACGGGGTGTCGGAGATCGAGACGAGATCCGGGCGGCGCGCCTTGGCGAGCGCCGGGTCGGTCTCCCTCAGCAGGGCGAGGCTCTCGCGCAGGCGGTCGGCGTCGATCCGCACCCGGCGCATCTCCAGACCGCCGCTGCCCAGCTGCTGCTCCAGGCGCTTGACGTACCTGAGCACCTCGTCGAGCGAGCGCTGGGCCGCTGCCAGTTCGTCGTTCACGGACATGACGTGACCTCACTTCCGTGGGCGGGGTTGCCCTGGACGGGAACGGTCATGCGCCTGCGAGTGTTGCGCGTCACACCTGCCGGTGTGAAGGGACGTGCACCGATTGGCGGATCGTGAGCCGCCGTGCGCGCCCCTCGTGCGCCGTCGATTGCGCCGCACGGGTGGGCTTCCCGGCCGTCGTCGCCGTGTCGCCGTCCGTTGCCGAACCCTTTCCTCTTCAGTGGCCGCATACATGTGATCAGCTCCATATACCGCCAAAAGTGATCATAACGCCCGCGGCTCCCGGAGGTAAGCAGAGATGTCCCACAACGGCGTCGCCCTGCGCGCGGTCACGCGCTCGGTCGGCTTCCTCACCGCGGGCGCGCTCGCGGTCACCGCGCTGTCCGGGTGCAGTTCCGACGAGAAGGCGAGCAAGCCGCTCGCGGAACAGGACATCGCGCCCGCCGCCCGCGACCTGGTCGCCGACGGCGGCACCCTGCACTGGGCGGTGGACGCCGTCCCCGAGACCCTGAACACCTTCCAGGCGGACGCCGACGCGACCACCACCACCGTCGCCCAGGCGGTCCTGCCCTCGATGTACCGGCTGGACGCCAACGGACGGCCGCAGGTCGATGCCGACTATCTGGAGTCGGCCAAGGTCGTCGAGACCGAGCCCAAGCAGGTGGTGCTGTACAAGCTGAACCAGCAGGCCGTGTGGAGCGACGGCCGGGAGATCGGCGCCGCCGACTTCGCCGCCCAGTGGCGCGCCCTGTCCGGCAAGGACTCCGCGTACTGGACCGCCCGCAACGCTGGCTACGAGCGCATCGCGAAGATCGAACGCGGGGCCAACGACCTGGAGGTCAAGGTCACCTTCGGGCGGCCGTACGCCGACTGGCGCTCGCTGTTCTCGCCGCTGTACCCGAAGGACGTCATGGGCACCCCGGACGCCTTCAACGACTCCGCCCGCAAGAAGCTCAAGGTCACCGCAGGTCCCTTCCAGGTGAAGAAGGTCGACCGCAAGGACGATGAGATCACCCTCACCCGCAATCCGCGCTGGTGGGGCCACCCCGCCAAGCTCGACGAGATCGTGCTGCGCGCCGTACCGCGCGACAAGCGGGCCACCGCGCTGGCCGCCGGCACCATCGAGCTCGCCGAGGTCGACCCCGAGGCCCTCGGCCGCATCGGCCTGGCCGCCCGCGCGGGAGCCACGTCCGCCGGCAGCCCGCTCGCCGGTCCGGGTGCGCTCCACGGCCACCGCTCCGGCAGCAACCTGGCGGCCGCCGACGCGCTGCGCTCCTGGGCCGTCGCCCACGGGGACGACGAGGAGGCCGCCGACGAGGAGATCAGCGCCTCGCAGAAGAAGCGCAGGGCGCTCGCCGCGTACGCCCGGGAGCAGGCGGCGCTGAAGGGCTTCGAGGTCCGCAGGTCCCTGGAGCCCGCCTACACCCAGCTCGCCCTCAACGGCGCCTCGGGTCCGCTCGCCGACGAGCGGGTGCGCCGGGCCGTGGCCCGCGCCATCGACCGCAAGGCGCTGGCCGGCGTCGTCCTCTCGCCGCTCGGGCTGCCCGCCGTGCCCGTCGGCAGCCACCTCGCGCTCTCCGGCCAGGACGCCTACGCCGACAACAGCGGCGCGCTCGGCGGCCAGGACGCCAAGGAGGCCCGGGCGCTGCTCGCGGACGCCGGGTGGGTGCCCGGCGGCCCGGTCGAGAAGGAGAAGAAGAAGGGCGAGAAGGCGGCGGGGACCGAGGGCAGGAAGGCCGGAAAGGACTCCGCGGACGGGGACGACGGGACGTCCATCGTCGGCGAGGACGACAACAGTGACGACAAGCGCCACGAGGGCGACAAGAGCGACGGCAAGGACCCCAAGGACCGCCGCAGCGGCGGCGACGGCCCGCGGCACCTCGCCCAGGACGGCAAGCAGTACGCGAACAGGCTGAAGCAGGGCGGCGCGCCGGGAGCGTACGCCCCCAAGGGCACGGCGGCTCCGGCGGACGCGGCGACGAAGGCGCTGGCCAAGAACGGCAAGGCGCTCGCCCTGCGGTTCGTGCTCCCGTCGGGACCGGGCTCCGAGACGCTGCGCACGGTGGCCGGGCGGATCTCCACGATGCTGGCGAAGGTCGGCATCCGGACCGAGATCTCCAAGGTCTCCGACGAGAGCTACTTCAAGGACCACATCGCCTCCGGGCAGTACGACCTCGCGCTGTACTCCTGGCCCGCGTCCGCCTTCCCCGCCACCGACGCCCGCCCGATCTTCGCGAAGCCGGTGCCGGCCGCCGACGGGTCCCTGAACGTCGAGCAGAACTACACCCGGGTCGGCACGGACCAGGTGGACCAGCTCTTCGACCAGGCCGTGTCCACGCTCGACGAGGGCAAGAGCCGGAGCCTGATCCGCAAGGCCGACTCCCGGATCTGGGCCGCCGCGGGATCCATCCCGCTGTACCAGCGGCCCCAGCTGACGGCCGCGAAGAAGAACCTGGTGAACGCCGGTTCCTTCGGGTTCCAGACGCCGGTCTACGAGGACATGGGCTTCCTGAAGAAGGGCGCGAAGCCGGCTTCCGGGCCCACCGCTCACTGAGCCCGGCGAGCCCCTACCCGGGAGGCAACGTACGATGGGGTGAGGCCGTGGCATGTTGAGCCCGGCAGGCCCGCGTCACACGGACGTTCGTAGCAGGGCCTTCTCACCACTTGGGAGTACGCCGCAATATGGCCACGCGCCACGACATCCGCAATGTCGCCATCGTCGCCCACGTCGACCACGGCAAGACGACTCTTGTCGACGCCATGCTGAAGCAGGCCGGTGCCTTCGCCGCGCACGCCGCCGAGTCGCTCGACGACCGCATGATGGACTCGAACGACCTGGAGCGTGAGAAGGGCATCACGATCCTGGCCAAGAACACGGCCGTGAAGTACCACCCCAAGGATGGCTCCGACGTCATCACCATCAACATCATCGACACCCCGGGCCACGCCGACTTCGGTGGCGAGGTCGAGCGCGGTCTGTCGATGGTGGACGCGGTCGTCCTGCTGGTCGACGCCTCCGAGGGCCCGCTGCCGCAGACCCGCTTCGTGCTGCGCAAGGCACTGCAGGCCCGCCTGCCCGTGATCCTGTGCATCAACAAGACGGACCGCCCCGACTCGCGCATCGACGAGGTCGTGAACGAGGCGTACGACCTCTTCCTCGACCTCGACGCCGACGAGGAGCAGATCGAGTTCCCGATCGTCTACGCGTGTGCGCGGGACGGCATCGCCTCGCTGACCAAGCCGGAGGACGGCACGGTCCCGCAGGACAGCGACAGCCTGGAGCCGTTCTTCTCCACGATCCTCTCGCACGTCCCGGCCCCGGAGTTCGACACCGAGGCCCCGCTCCAGGCGCACGTCACCAACCTGGACGCCGACAACTTCCTCGGCCGTATCGCGCTGCTGCGCGTCGAGCAGGGCGAGCTGCGCAAGGGCCAGACCGTCACGTGGATCAAGCGCGACGGCACCATGTCCAACGTGCGCATCACCGAGCTGCTGATGACCGAGGCGCTCACCCGCAAGCCCGCCGAGAAGGCGGGCCCCGGTGACATCTGTGCCGTCGCCGGTATCCCGGACATCATGATCGGCGAGACCCTCGCCGACCCCGAGAACCCGATCCCGCTGCCGCTCATCACGGTCGACGAGCCGGCGATCTCGATGACCATCGGTACCAACACCTCGCCGCTGGTCGGCCGCGGTGGCACCGGCAAGGGCGCGGAGAACAAGGCCGCGGTCAAGGACCGCAAGGTCACGGCCCGTCAGGTCAAGGACCGCCTGGACCGCGAGCTGGTCGGCAACGTCTCGCTGCGGGTGCTCGACACCGAGCGCCCGGACGCCTGGGAGGTGCAGGGCCGCGGTGAGCTGGCCCTGGCGATCCTGGTCGAGCAGATGCGCCGTGAGGGCTTCGAGCTGACCATCGGCAAGCCGCAGGTGGTCACCAAGGAGGTCGAGGGCAAGGTCTACGAGCCCGTCGAGCGCATGACCATCGACGTGCCCGAGGAGCACATGGGCGCGGTCACGCAGCTCATGGGTGTCCGCAAGGGCCGGATGGACAACATGTCCAACCACGGCTCCGGTTGGGTCCGCATGGAGTTCGTCGTGCCCTCCCGCGGCCTCATCGGCTTCCGTACCGAGTTCCTGACCGGCACGCGCGGCACGGGCATCGCCCACTCCATCCACGAGGGCCACGAGCCGTGGTTCGGCACGCTGACGACCCGTAACAACGGATCGCTGGTCGCCGACCGCGCCGGTGCCGTCACCGCCTTCGCGATGACGAACCTCCAGGAGCGCGGTGTGCTGTTCGTCGACCCCGGCACCGAGGTGTACGAGGGCATGATCGTCGGTGAGAACTCGCGCTCCGACGACATGGACGTGAACATCACCAAGGAGAAGAAGCTCACCAACATGCGGTCGTCCTCGGCCGACTCGTTCGAGGCGATCGTCCCGCCGCGCAAGCTCTCCCTGGAGCAGTCCCTGGAGTTCTGCCGCGACGACGAGTGCGTCGAGGTGACCCCGGAGGCGGTCCGTATCCGCAAGGTGAACCTGGACGCCCGCGAGCGCGCCCGCGCCGCGAGCCGCGCCAAGAACGGCTGACCTCACCGTCGCACGACTGGCCGGGCACTCCGCAACGCGGGGTGGCCGGCTTTTTGTTGGGGCGAGGGTAGGGAAAACCCTCGTGCTCGTTCCGGATCCGTAAGGGCGGCTCGAACCGCACTAGGCTTTCGCCAGTGCGGTTCTGTCCGTCTTCTGTGAGCCGGCGATCGGTCTCGAGACGCGGACCGCTCGAACCGGGCGTGGCGGATCGTGCGCCTCTGCACAGGGGCGGCAGTTCCGCAACTGAATTTTCACGCCCGCTTCGTTCGGTATGCGAACATTCAAGTCCGATAGGTGTGTAACAAGTCCGTTTCGCAGGGATCTCTTCGCAAACCCTTTGTCCGGATTTTGGAAGATGTCCGCACAAGGTGTGATCGAACCGAGACCTTGCGAGTGTGGTTCGGTAATGACACATGGCAGATAGTTAGGCGCGTAGAGCTCGGGTGAACGGGGCGCGTGCTGCAGGTGGCGCCGACTCGCGAGCGTGGGGGCACTTGACCATTCAGGACCGGCGACGGTGGTGTCATGTGCTCTCTCATGCGATGAATCAATGGACTCATGAGGAGGAGCCCCATGCGTGGTGCCAAGAGCGCCAAGTGGGTTGCGATAGCTGCCGTTGTGGCACTGGGTGCAACAGCCTGTGGCGGTGGCGGGGACGACGGCAGCTCGGGCAGCGGCAAGGGCAACGGCGTTGTGTCGGTGATGATCGGCGAACCGCAGAACGGCCTGGTTCCCACCAACACGTACGAGACCGAGGGTGGCCAGGTCATCAACGCCCTCTTCACGGGTCTGACCAAGCTTGACGCCAGCAACAAGGTCGTCAACGCCATGGCGCAGTCGATCGAGACCAAGGACAACAAGGTCTGGACGATCAAGCTGAAGCCCGGCTACACCTTCCACAACGGCGAGAAGGTCACCGCCCAGTCCTTCATCGACGCCTGGAACTACGGCGCCGACCAGACCAACGCCCAGCAGACCAACCCGCTGTTCAGCCACATCCAGGGCTACAGCGACCTGAACCCGGGCGAGGGCAAGAAGCCGACGACCGACAAGCTGTCGGGTCTGAAGGCGGTTGACGACAACACGCTCCAGGTCACCCTCACCGCCCCGTTCGCGGCGTTCACGTCGCAGCTGTCGTTCACGGCGTTCGTGCCGCTGCCCAAGGCGTTCTTCAAGGACCCGAAGGGCTTCGGAGAGGCCCCGATCGGCAACGGCCCCTTCAAGATATCGGGCAAGTTCAAGCACAACGAGGCGATCAACACCACGAAGTACGACAAGTACCCGGACGCCTCGAAGATCGAGGTCAAGGGTGTCGACTTCAAGATCTACTCGAACCCGGACACGGCCTACAAGGACCTCGTCGCCGGCAACCTCGACTCGCTGCTGACGATCCCGAACTCGGGCCTGCCGACGTACAAGAAGGACCTGCCGGGTCGCACGATCGACGAGGCCGACTCGGCCGTCGGTTACATCGGCTTCCCGATCAAGTACAACAAGGCCTTCCAGAACGCGGACCTCCGCAAGTCCATCTCCATGGCGATCGACCGGAAGACGATCTCGGAGAAGGTCTTCCTCGGTGCGCGTACGCCCGCCGACGACTACATCAGCCCGATCATCGACGGCTACCGCAAGGGCGCCTGCGGTGACGCGTGCACGCTGAACGTGGCCAAGGCCAAGGAGCTCTACAAGAAGAGCGGCGGGCTGCCGGGCAACAAGCTGGAGCTCGGCTACAACGCCGACGGCGGCCACAAGGAGTGGATCGAGGCGGTCGCCAACCAGCTCCAGCAGAACCTGGGCCTGAAGGTGACGGCCAAGCCGTTCGAGCAGTTCCAGACCATCCTGAACGACCTGGACGCCAAGAAGTACCAGGGCGCGTTCCGTATGGCGTGGAGCATGGACTACCCGGACATGGAGGACTACCTCCGCCCGGTCTTCTCGAAGGACGCCATCGCCAACGGCTCCAACTACTCCGGCTACGTCAACGAGGACTTCGAGAAGCTCCTCGCCCAAGGCGACAAGGCCGCGACGCACGAGGAGTCGGTCAAGATCTACCAGCAGGCGGACGACGTCCTGCTGAAGGACATGCCGTACATCCCGGTGTACTTCTACACGCTGAACGCCGGCTTCAGCGACAAGATCAAGTCGATGTCGATCGCCGGTCACCAGATCCTCTGGGACACGGTCAAGCTCAGCTGATCCGTAACTGAGCAGGTCCTACCCAACGGACCGCAGGGTGAGCAGGGGGAAAGGCTCGTAGCCCTCCCCTGCTCACCCCTTCTGCCGTCTCCCGTCCGTCAGTGCCGTCCCCCACGGCCGTGGGCGGTTCGAGCACCCCTCTGGAGTACCGATGGGCCGATACGTGGTGCGCCGTCTCCTGCAGGTGATCCCTGTGGCGATAGGCGTTACGTTCATCATCTTCTGCCTGGTCTTCGCTCTGCCCGGCGACCCGATCCAGGCATTGGCCGGCGACAAGCGCGCCGACCCCAACATCGCGGCGATCCTTCGCGATCACTACCACCTCAACGAGCCGCTGTACCAGCAGTACTGGCACTACATCAGCGGCGTCTTCACCGGCGACCTCGGTGAGACGTACAACGGCCGGGCCATCTCCGACATCGTCTCCGAGCGATTCCCCGTCACCCTGAAGCTGGGGCTGACCGCCTTCGCCATCGAAGGCGTCATCGGCATCCTGGCCGGCATCATGTCGGCGTTGAAGAGGGGCAAGTTCCTCGACAACGTGGTGCTGGTCGCCACGCTCGTGCTGATCTCGGTCCCGGTCTTCGTGCTCGGTGCCGTGCTACAGCTGGAGTTCGGCGTGAGCCTCAAGATCACACCGGTCGCCGGCATCGAGAAGGGGTGGCCGCAGAGCTACATCCTTCCGGCCGTCGTGCTCGCCTCGACCTCCATGGCCTACATCGCACGGCTGGTGCGGACGAGCATGGCGGAGTCGATCCGGGCCGACTACGTCCGTACCGCGGTCGCCAAGGGTCTGCCGCGGCGCCGGGTCATCGGTGTGCACGCCCTGCGCAACTCCATGATCCCGGTCATCACGTTCCTGGGCTTCGACCTGGGTGCCCTCATGGGCGGCGCCATCATCACCGAGCGCGTGTTCAACATGCCGGGCATCGGTGGCCAGTTGGCCCAGTCCGTATATCTGCGCGAGCGGCCCGTCGTGGTCGGTCTGGTGACCCTGCTGGTGCTGATCTACCTGGTCGCCAACCTCCTCGTAGACCTGCTGTACGCCGTGCTCGACCCGAGGATCCGTTATGAGTGAGAAGACGCTGGAACGGCCCACCACCGACGAGGACGCCCTCGCCAAGGAGATCGAGGCCGAGGAGAAGGCCGCGGCCCGGCAGGCGAGCCTGCTCAGGGACGGCTGGGCCGACCTGCGCAAGCGGCCCATGTTCATCGTGACGGCTCTGGTCATCCTGGGCCTGCTCGCGCTGGCGATCGCGCCCAGCCTGTTCACGGCGCGCTCCCCGTTCTCGGGCGGGTTCTGCCAGCTGCAGGACTCCATGAACGGGCCCTCGTCCGGGCACCTGTTCGGCTTCGACGTGCAGGGCTGCGACATCTACACGCGCACCGTGTACGGCACCCGCAACTCGATCGTCGTCGGGGTCGTGACCACCATCGCCACCACCCTGATCGGCGGGCTGGTAGGCATGCTGGCCGGCCTGATCGGCGGCTGGACCGACGCTCTGCTGTCCCGGATCACCGAGGTGTTCGCGGGCCTGCCGCTCATCGTCGGCGGTCTGCTGATCATGTCGATCTGGGGCGGCGGCGACGTGTGGTCGGTCTCGCTCATCATGGCGATCCTCGGCTGGCCGCAGGTCTTCCGGATCATGCGGGGCGAGGTCATCGCGAACAAGTACAACGACTACGTGACGGCCGCCCGGGCGCTGGGCGCGGACTCGTGGCGGATCGCTTTCCGGCACATTCTGCCCAACACGCTCGCCCCCGTCATCGTCATCACCACCATGAACCTCGGGGTGTACATCGGTGCCGAGGCCGCACTGTCCTACCTCGGCATCGGCATCCAGTACCCGAACATCTCCTGGGGCGTGATGATCAGTGACGCTCAGGACAGGTTCCTGACCTCGCCGCACGCGTTGCTGTTCCCGGCCGGCGCACTGAGCCTCACCGTGCTGGCCTTCATCATGCTCGGCGACGTGGTTCGCGACGCCTTCGACCCCAAGATGCGCTGAGGGAGGCGTACGTGACCATCATCGACCCGACAGACGCCATCCCGGCTCCGCGTGCCGGCGAGACGACAGCCCCGCTGCTGGAAGTGCGGGACCTGCACGTGGAGTTCAACACCCGCGAGGGCGTGGTCCGCGCCGTCAACGGCGTGAACTACACGGTGGAGTCCGGTGAGACCCTCGCGGTTCTCGGCGAGTCCGGCTCCGGCAAGTCCGTGACCGCGCAGGCGATCATGGGCATCCTCGACATGCCGCCCGCCCGCATCCCCCAGGGTGAGATCCGCTTCCGTGGCCGGGACATGCTCACCATGGCAGAGGAGGAGCGGCGCAAGCTCCGCGGTGCGCGCATCGCGATGATCTTCCAGGACGCACTCTCCTCGCTCAACCCCGTGCTCAGTGTGGGGTTCCAGCTCGGTGAGATGTTCCGGGTGCACCAGGGAGCATCGCGCAAAGCGGCCAAGGCCAAGGCCGTCGAGCTGATGGACCGGGTGAAGATCCCGGCCGCCGCGGCCCGGGTGAACGACTACCCGCACCAGTTCTCCGGCGGTATGCGCCAGCGCATCATGATCGCCATGGCGCTCGCCCTGGAGCCGGACCTGATCATCGCGGACGAGCCCACCACGGCTCTCGACGTGACGGTCCAGGCCCAGGTGATGGACCTGCTGGCGGAGTTGCAGCGCGAGTACCAGATGGGCCTCATCCTGATCACCCACGACCTGGGAGTGGTCGCGGACGTCGCCGACAAGATCGCGGTGATGTACGCGGGCCGGATCGTGGAGACGGCGCCGGTGCACGAGCTGTACAAGCGCCCTGCCCACCCCTACACCCGCGGCCTGCTCGACTCGATCCCGCGGCTGGACCAGAAGGGCCAGGACCTCTACGCGATCAAGGGTCTGCCGCCCAACCTGCTCAAGGTGCCCCAGGGTTGTGCCTTCAACCCGCGGTGCGACAAGGCACAGGACATCTGCCGTACCGACTCTCCGCCGCTGGTTGCGGTGACGGAGCGGGACGGGACGGAACTGCCCGGCCGCGCCAGCGCGTGCCACTTCTGGAAGGAGACGATCCATGGCTGAGCCGACCAAGGCAGCCGAGCCTCAGGACGCGACGCCCAACGTCTCCGACGTGGAGATCGCCGACGTGCACTCGCCGGAGGAGGCTGTCGCCGCCCTCGACGCGCCCGTCGAGCGGGGTGAGCCGATCCTGCAGGTGCGCAACCTGGTGAAGCACTTCCCGCTGACCATGGGCATCGTCATCAAGCGGCAGGTCGGCGCCGTGAAGGCCGTCGACGGCATCTCCTTCGACCTGTACCAGGGCGAGACCCTGGGCATCGTGGGCGAGTCGGGCTGTGGCAAGTCGACGGTTGCGAAGCTCCTGATGAGCCTGGAGCAGGCGACGGCGGGCGAGGTCTTCTACAAGGGCCAGGACATCACCAAGCTGTCCGGCAAGGCCCTCAAGGCGGTCCGCCGCAACATCCAGATGATCTTCCAGGACCCGTACACCTCCCTCAACCCGCGCATGACGGTGGGCGACATCATCGGGGAGCCGTTCGAGATCCACCCGGAAGTGGCCCCCAAGGGCGACCGGCGCAGGAAGGTCCAGGAACTGCTGGACGTCGTCGGCCTCAACCCGGAGTACATCAACCGCTACCCGCACCAGTTCTCCGGCGGTCAGCGCCAGCGCATCGGCATCGCCCGCGGCCTCGCGCTCAACCCGGAGATCATCATCTGCGACGAGCCGGTGTCCGCGCTGGACGTGTCGGTCCAGGCGCAGGTCATCAACCTGATGGAGGGACTGCAGGACGAGTTCAACCTGTCCTACATCTTCATCGCGCACGACCTGTCGATCGTCCGGCACATCTCTGACCGCGTGGGTGTGATGTACCTCGGCAAGATGGCCGAGATCGGCACCGACGAGCAGATCTACGAGCACCCGACGCACCCCTACACCCAGGCGCTGCTGTCGGCGGTCCCCGTGCCGGATCCGGAGGCCCGCGAGCACCGCGAGCGGATCATCCTCACCGGTGACGTGCCCTCCCCGGCCAACCCGCCGTCCGGCTGCAGTTTCCGCACCCGGTGCTGGAAGGCGCAGGACAAGTGCGCGGAGGAGACGCCGCTCCTGGCGATTCCCGAGCGCTTCAAGGGCTCGGACACCCCGGCGGCCCACGAGTCGGCCTGCCACTTCGCCGAGGACAAGGACGTCGTGCACGCGGCCTGACGCCACTCAGCACACCGTCACGGTTCCCGGCACCCTCGAGGGTGCCGGGAACCGGCATGTCCAGCGGTGAGCGGAGACCGGCTTCGCTGTCTGCAGCCGCGCGTTGTCGAGCGTTCACCGGCGATGAGGGCGGGCCGCCATGGCAGGCGGTGACCGGGGCCCCACCACCCCGCGGTCCATGCCGGGAACAGCGTCAGGAGGAGACCCGGGTCCGGGCCCAGTGGCAGGCCACCTGCGTCTCGTCCCCGCCCCGCAGCACCTCCAGGTCCTCCGTGCGGCACCTGTCCGCGACGCCCGCCCGCTCCGCCTCGCCCGAGGCCAGGACCTGGCAGCGGGCGTGGAAACGGCAACCGGAGGGAATCCTGGACGGATCCGGAGGCTCACCGCTCAGCACCACCGGCTCGCCCGGCGCCTCCGGGAGGACCGACAACAGCGCCTGGGTGTACGGATGCCGGGGAGCCGTCAGGACCTGCTCCACCGTGCCCGTCTCCACGATCCGGCCGAGGTACATCACCGCGACCCGGTCGGCGACGTTCCAGGCCAGACCCAGATCATGGGTCACCACCAGGGCGGACAGGCCCAGTTCGGTGCGCAGGCGCAGCAGCAGGGCGAGGATCTCGCCACGCACGGAGGCGTCCAGCGAGGCCACCGGCTCGTCGGCCACGATGAGTTCGGGCTCCAGGACCAACGCGCCGGCGATGACGACCCGTTGACGCTGGCCGCCGGACAGCTCGTACGGGTACCGCAGGAAGAAGCGCTCGGGCGGACGCAGGCCCGCCCGGGAGAGGGCCTCGGCGACCGCCGCCCGCTCGTCACCCCCGTGTCCGTGGATCCGCAGCCCCTCGGCGACCGCCTCGTACACCGTGTGCCGGGGGTTCAGCGATCCGCTGGGGTCCTGGAGCACCAGCTGGACGCGTTTGCGGTAGGCCTTCAATGCCCGGGAGGAGTACACCAGAGGCTTTCCGTCGAAGCGGACGCTCCCGGAGGTCGGCCGGACCAGGCCCAGCAGCGAGCGCGCCAGTGTCGTCTTGCCGCACCCCGACTCGCCGACGAGGGCCACGATCTCCCCGGCACCGATGTCGAGTTCGACGCCGTCGACGGCGCGGGCCGGCGCGGAGCCGTGGCGTCCGGGGAAGGTGACGTGCAGGCCCCGGGCGCTGAGGAGGGGAGGGGGAGTCGTCATGTGCTGCTCCTGACGTCCAGGGCCGGACCGGCCGGAGGCGGCACCGACGACCCCACGTGCACGCACGCCGCACGCCGCCCCTGGCCCGCCTCGCGCAGCGCCTGATCCTGTGTGGCACAGACGTCCAGCGCCACCGGGCAGCGCGGATGGAAGGTGCAGCCGGAGGGCAGCGCGGCCGGGTCGGGCGGGTCGCCGGCCAGGCCGTGCGGCGCGAACCGGGAGGCCGCGTCGCCGATGCGCGGGAACGCCGCCGACAGGGCCTTGCCGTACGGGTGCAGTGCGGCCTCGTAGACCGCTCGGGCGGGCCCCTCCTCGACCACCCGGCCCGCGTACATCACGGCCAGCCGGTCACAGGTGGAGGCGAGCACCGTCAGGTCGTGGCTGATCATGATCAGGCCCAACTCCTGCTCGGCGACCGACTGCTGGATGAGCCGGAGGATCTGCGCCTGGATCATCACGTCCAGGGCCGTCGTCGGTTCGTCGGCGATGACGAGCCGCGGGTCGCAGGCGAGCGCCATGGCGATCATGACGCGCTGGCGCTGGCCGCCGGAGAGCTCGTGCGGATACGCCCGCGCCCGCGCGGCCGGCAGCCCCACGTGCTCCAGCAGCTCGCCGGCCCGTTTCCTCGCCGCGCCCGGGGTCGCCCCGCCGTGCAGCAGGATCGGCTCGGCGATCTGGTCGCCGACCCGGTGCACGGGGTTGAGCGAGTGCATGGCGCCCTGGAAGACGATCGAAGCGCCCGCCCAGCGCACCGCGCGGACCCGCCCCCATCGCATGGTCAGGACGTCCTCCCCGTCGAGCAGGATCTGCCCGCCGACCTCCGTACCGGCCGGAAGCAGCCGCAGCAGGGCCAGCGCCAGCGTGGACTTGCCGCACCCCGACTCGCCGGCGATGCCCAGCTTGCGTCCGGCTTCCAGCGACAGGTCCACGCCGCGTACGGCTTCGGTTCCGCCCGGATACGTGACGGTCAGGTTCCGGACCTGGAGAAGGCTCAACGGGTCACCCCCAGCCTGGGATTGAGCACGGACTCCACCGCCCGCCCGCACAGGGTGAACGCCAGCGCGACCAAGGCGATCGCGATGCCGGGCGGCACCAGGTACCACCAGTCGCCGGCACTGACCGCGCCGGCCTCGCGCGCGTCCTGCAGCAGCCCGCCCCAGGAGATGACCGTCGGATCACCGAGGCCGAGGAAGGCGAGCGTCGCCTCGGCGAGCACCGAGGAGGAGATCATCAGCGTTGTCTGGGCGAGGACCAGCGGCATCACGTTGGGCAGGACATGCCGGGTCATGATGTGCCAGTGGCCGCCGCCGAGCGCCTTGGCCCGTTCGATGTACGGCCGTGACTCCACCGAGAGCGTCTGGGCACGCACCAGCCGGGCCGTCGTCGGCCACGAGGTGACGCCGATCGCGAGGATCACCGTGCCGAGGGAGCGGGACATCACGGTGGCCAGCGCGATGGCGAGCACCAGCGTCGGCATCACCAGGAACCAGTCCGTGATCCGCATCAGCACGGTCGCGTACATGCCCTTGAAGTGCCCGGTGGTGATGCCCACGACCGCACCGATCGCCACCGAGAGCACCGCCGCGAGCAGCCCTACGAGGAGCGAGACCCGTGCCCCCCAGATGACCAGTCCCAGCAGATCGCGCCCGAACCGGTCGGTGCCCAGCGGGAATTCACCGCTCGGCGCCTCCAGTGGAGCGCCCGGGGCATCCGTCACGCCGGCGACGTCGGAGCCGACCGTCAGCGGCGCGGTCAGCGCGGCGAGACCGAACAGGACGAGCGCGCCCAGGCCGAGCAACCCGGCTCCGTGCCTGCGGTAGCTCTTCCAGAACCGTGCGGCGGACCGACGGCGGCGCTGCCACGCGAGTCGACGGGGGGTGGCCTTGACCAGGTCGGTGGTCATCGGCCCACCCGCGGGTCGAGCAGTGGATAGATCAGGTCGGCCAGCGTGTTCATGACGATCACCGCCGAGGCGAAGAAGAGGAACAGCCCCTGGACCAGGGGCAGGTCGGGCACGCTCAGCGCCTGGTAGAACAATCCGCCCAGGCCCGGCCAGGAGAAGACGGTCTCGACCAGGATGACGCCCGCGACGGTCCGGCCGAGGTTGATGAAGACCAGGGTGACCGTGGGCAGCAGTGCGTTGGGCACGGCGTGCCGGCGTCGGACCAGGTCGTCCCGGAGCCCCTTCGCGCGGGCCGTCGTGAGGTAGTCGCTGCCCATCTCGTCGAGCAGCGCCGAGCGCGTCACCAGCAGCGTCTGGCCGTACTCGACGGCGACCAGGGTGAGTACCGGGAGTACGAGGTGGTGGGCGACGTCGACGACGTACGCGAGGCCCTCCTCGCCGCCCGACTCCATGCCGCCGGTCGGGAACAGCCCCGGGACCGGGCCGAGGCCCACGCCGAACACGATGATCAGCAGCAGGCCCAGCCAGAACGACGGGACGGAGTACAGCGTCAGCGCCAGGCCGGTGTTCAGCCGGTCGCCGAGCCCGCCGCTCCGCCAGGCGGTGCGGGTGCCGAGGAACATACCGAGCACCGTGTAGAGGACGAAGGCCGTGCCGGTCAGCAGCAGGGTGTTCGGCAACGCCTCGGTGATCTTGTCGATGACCGGGGCGCGGAACTGGTACGAGGTCCCCAGGTCACCGGTGAGTGCCTTGCCGCAGTAGTTCGTGAACTGCTCCCACAACGGCAGGTCGAGCCCGAACTCCTTGCGGTAGGCGGCGAGCTGGGCGGCCGAGACGGGACGGCCGCCCGTCATGGTCTTGACCGGGTCGCCGGGGATCAGACGGAACAGGAAGAACCCGGTGACGAGGACGGCCAGCAGCGAGACGGCGGCGCCGCCCACCTTGGCCGCCACGTACCTCGGATAGGCGGTGCCGGTGCCGGGCCGTCTCGCCCTGGCGACGGGCGCTGTTACCGCGTCGGAGACCATGGACCACCTATTCGCGGTCGTCGGCGGTGGTGCGGCGACGCCTCGCGAGGAAGAGCCCGGCGCCGGCGAGGACCACTACCCCCGCGACGACACCGACGACCACCCCGGTCGAGGAGCCCCCGGAGGAGGAGTCGGAGTCGGCCGGAACAGCCGACCACCAGCTCCAGTAACCGTCCTGGCCGTAGATGTTGCCCGCCGCCTCGGGCATCGTCTCGATCGACTTGATCTGGTCGGTGCGGTAGGCCTCGACGGCGTTCGGATAGGCCATGACGTTCATGTACCCCAGGTCGTACAGGCGTGACTCCATCTGCTTGACGAGAGTGGCCCGCTTTGCGGAGTCGTACTCCGCGAGCTGCTTGGCGTACAGCTCGTCGTAGGCCTTGTCACAGATGAAGTTGTCCGTCGCGCCGGTGTCCTTCGGGGTCGCGGGCAGGGCCGCACAGGTGTGGATCGACAGCACGAAGTCGGGGTCGGGGTTGACCGACCAGCCGTCGAAGGCCAGGTCGTACTTGCCGGCGAGCCAGGGGTCGGTGACGTTGTCCAGGCAGTCGAGCGTCATTCCGATGCCGAGCTTGCCCCACCACTCCTTGAGGTACTGGCCGACCGCCTTGTCGTTCGGGTCGGTGGCGTGGCACAGCACGCGGTAGTTCAGGGGCTTGCCGTCCTTGCCGACCCGCTTGCCGGCGGCGTTCTTCCGGTAGCCGGCCCGGTCGAGGAGCTGGGCGGCCTTCGCGGGGTCGTAGGAGAGCGTCCGGCTCGCCGAGGGCTTCCAGAAGTACGTCGAGAAGCGTGGCGGGATGTAGCCCTGCCCCTCGACCGCGTGCCCCTGGAAGACCTTGTCGATGATGGCCTTTCGGTCCACCGCCATGAACAGGGCGTTCCGTACGCGTTGGTCCAGCAGCGAGGGGTCGCCGTCACCGAACTTCTGGCCGTTCTTCGCCCGGGCGCCGGGGTTGGTGGCGAGGGCGTAGAAGCGGCGGCCGGGGGCGTCGTTGACCTTGATGTCCTTCTGGCCCTTGAGGGAGGCGGCCTGAGCCGGTGTCAGGGCGGGCTGGCCCGCGACGAACGAGACCTCGCCCTTGCGCAGGGCGGCGACGGCGGCGTCCTGGTCCTTGTAGTACTTGAAGACCAGCTCGTCGAACTTGGGCGCCCCGCGCCAGAAGCTCTTGTTGGCCTTGAGCCTGACGTAGCTGTCCGCCTTGTAGTCGGCGAGCACGAACGGTCCGTCGCCGACGACGGGGAAGGACTTGTCATTGTTGAACTTCGAGAAGTCCGAGACGTCCTTCCACACATGCTCGGGCACGATCGGCACGTCGAGCGCGGTCATGGTGGCCTGCGGCTTCTTCAGCTCGATGACCAGCTTGGTGGGACTCGGCGCCGTCACCTTGCTGAAGTTGCCGACGAAACTGCCGTTCGCGGTGGCGGCCGCCTCGTCGGTCATCATCTTGTTGAAGGTCCAGGCCGCGTCCTGGGCGGTCACCTTCTGCCCGTCCGACCACGTGGCGTCGGAGCGGATCGTGTACGTCCAGGTGAGTTTGTCCGCGGACGGCGCCCACTTGGTGGCCAGGCCCGGGACCGGATGGGCGTCCCCGGGGTCGTAGTCCGTGAGGTACTCGTAGGTCAGCCGCAGGATGCTCGTGCTGAGAAGGCGCACCGCCAGGAAGGGGCTCAGCGAGTCCACACTCTGCGCGACAGCCACGGTGAGGACCTTCTTGCCGTCGGCTGCCTCCGCCCGTTGGGGCGCCGGGTCGAGCGGAGTCACGAGGCCGGCCGAGAACGTCACAGCGAGGGCGACGGCGGTCACGACGAGCCGGAGTAAGCGGGGGCGGGTGCTTCTCGGGTGTGAACGCCTTGTGCCGTGCTGGTCTTGTGTGCTCATGAATCGTGACCTCGCGTCATCGTTCGCACAGGGACGGCTTGTTCGGACTTCGCGATCGGATTCTGCCTGGGGGCGCGGTGGGGTGATGAGTGTGTCTACCAGCGGCGGTCCGCGTGCGTCAACGGCGTGTGAAGCCACCGTGGCCTGCGGAAACGGTGAGTTGATGTCCGATGCCGCAGATATTGGTCCAGACAGGTGAAGGGGGCCTGGTGAAGAGCTGATGCCGCGACCCGGCAACGAACGCGCTCGTGCGGCGGGAGGCGGGACTGGGGGAATGGGAGGGTTCTGCGCGTCAACCGAGGTTGGGGCGGACCGTCGAGGCTTCGACCCGCCCGCCGACCGCGTGCATGGCGTCGAAGACGGCCCGCGGCAGGTTGTACGGCACCGCGTCGGCCTCGGAGTCCCAGCCGTCCATGAGTTGCCCCTTGCCCTCCCCGACCGCCCCGACGACGGCCGCCGCGACGAGGTCGTCGGTCGCGGTGGCGGCCTCACGCATCACAGGGGAGTGGTGACGGGCCTCACGGGTCGAGAGGACCCCGAAGGACCCCCATACGGGTGGGGCTGTCCTGCGTATGGGCCGCCCGGAATGCACGGTATGCGCGGTATGGCGATATTGACCGGTAACGGATCAGCGCTCCGGCGTCGGGGCCACGGCGCGTACCTGCGCATTCTCGAGGAGGCACTCCATGCGTGGAGCCACGCACGCCAGATGGGCCGCTTGCGCGGCCGCGGCAGCCCTCGCGGCGACGGCCTGCGGTGGTGGGGACAGCGGCGGCGACAGCGGTGGCAGCGGTGACGCCGGCGCCGTGCTGAGCTCCTCCTGGGGTGACCCGCAGAACCCGCTGGAGCCGGCCAACACCAACGAGGTGCAGGGCGGCAAGGTCCTCGACATGATCTTCCGCAACCTGAAGAAGTACAACCCGGAGACGGGCAAGGCCGAGGACATGCTCGCCGAGAAGATCGACACGAGCGACTCGCAGAACTTCACGATCACCGTCAAGGACGGCTGGACCTTCAGCAACGGCGAGAAGGTCACCGCCAAGTCCTTCGTGGACGCCTGGAACTACGGCGCCTCCCTCAAGAACAACCAGAAGAACGCCTACTTCTTCGGCTACATCGACGGCTACGACAAGACGCACCCCGACGACGGCGGCAAGCAGAGCGCCGACACCCTCTCCGGACTCAAGGTCACCGGCCCGAGGACCTTCACCGTCAAGCTCAACCAGAAGTTCTCGACCTTCCCCGACACCCTCGGCTACCCGGCCTACGCCCCGCTCCCGCAGGCCTTCTTCACCGACCACGCGGGCTGGCTGAAGAAGCCGGTCGGCAACGGGCCGTACACCATCGACTCGTACACCAAGGGCTCGCAGATGGCCCTGAAGAAGTGGGACGGCTACCCCGGCCCCGACAAGGCGCAGAACGGCGGGGTGACCCTCAAGGTCTACACCGACAACAACACCGCCTACACCGACCTCATGGCCGGCAACCTCGACCTGGTCGACGACGTCCCGGCCGCCCAACTCAAGAACGTCAAGAGCGACCTCGGCGGCCGCTACATCAACACCCCGGCCGGCATCATCCAGACCCTCGCCTTCCCGTACTACGACAAGAAGTGGAACAAGGCCGGCATGGAGAAGGTCCGCACCGGCCTGTCCCGGGCGATCGACCGTGCCCAGATCACCGAGACGATCTTCCAGAAGACCCGCACCCCCGCCACCGACTGGACCTCCCCGGTCCTCGGCAAGGAGGGCGGCTTCCAGGACGGACTGTGCGGGGACGCCTGCGACTACGACCCCGCCGCGGCCAAGAAGCTCGTCAAGGAGGGCGGCGGACTCCCCGGCGGCCAGATCAAGATCACATACAACGCGGACACCGGCTCCCACAAGCAGTGGGTCGACGCCGTCTGCAACTCCATCAACAACGCCCTCGGCAACGACAAGGCCTGCGTCGGCAACCCCGTCGGCACCTTCGCCGACTTCCGCAGCCAGATCACCGCGAAGAAGATGAGCGGCCCCTTCCGGGCGGGCTGGCAGATGGACTACCCACTCATCCAGAACTTCCTCCAGCCGCTCTACTACACCAACGCCTCCTCCAACGACGGCAAGTGGTCCAACAAGGACTTCGACAAGCTCGTGAACGAGGCCAACGCCGAGACCGACACCGGCAAGGCGGTCCAGAAGTTCCAGGAGGCCGAGAAGGTCGTACGGGACAACATGGCCGCCATCCCGCTCTGGTACCAGAACGGCAGCGCGGGCTACTCGGAGCGGCTCTCGAACGTGAAGCTCAACCCGTTCAGCGTCCCCGTCTACAACGAGATCAAGGCCGGCTGACCCCGCCATGGGACGGTACGTCCTCCGGCGGCTGCTCCAGATGATCCCGGTGTTCATCGGGTCGACCCTGCTGATCTTCCTCATGGTGAACGTGATGGGCGACCCCATCGCGGGCCTGTGCGGCGACAAGCAGTGCGACGCGGCGACGTCCGCCCAGCTCAAGAAGGAGTTCGGCCTCGACAAGCCGGTCTGGCAGCAATACCTCACCTACATGGGGAACGTCTTCACCGGCGACTTCGGCACCGCGTTCAACGGCCAGAAGGTCACCGAGCTGATGGCGACGGCGTTCCCCGTCACCATCCGGCTGACGATCGTCGCGATCCTCATCGAGATCGTCGTCGGCATCACGCTGGGCGTGATCACCGGACTCAAGCGCGGCCGGCCCGTCGACACCTCGGTCCTCCTGCTCAGCCTCGTCGTGATCTCCGTGCCCACCTTCGTCACCGGTCTGCTGCTCCAGCTGCTCCTCGGCGTGGAGTGGGGCTGGATCAAACCCTCGGTGTCCACCGACGCCACCTTCGGCGAACTGCTCGTGCCGGGTCTGGTCCTCGCGTCCGTGTCGCTGGCGTACGTGACCCGGCTGACCCGCACGTCCATCGCGGAGAACAGGCGGTCCGACTACGTCCGTACAGCGGTGGCCAAGGGCCTGCCGAGACGGCGGGTCATCGTGCGGCACCTTCTCCGCAACTCGCTCATCCCCGTCGTCACCTTCATCGGCACCGACATCGGCGCCCTGATGGGCGGTGCGATCGTCACCGAGCGCATCTTCAACATCCACGGCGTCGGCTACCAGCTCTACCAGGGCATCCTGCGCCAGAACACCCAGACCGTGGTCGGCTTCGTCACCGTCCTCGTCCTGGTGTTCCTGGCGGCCAACCTGATCGTCGACCTCCTGTACGCCGTCCTCGACCCCAGGATCCGCTATGCCTGAACCCCAGCAGCAAGAGGGCGCGATCGCCGGGACCGGAATGGGCGGCGCGATGGACCTCGCCGTGAGCGAGGCGACCACCCTGGAGAAGGGCCCCGACGGTACGGGCCCCCAGGACAGGCCCCGCTCGCTGTGGTCCGACGCCTGGCGCGACCTGCGCCGCAACCCGGTCTTCATCATCTCCGCGCTGGTGATCCTCTTCCTGGTCGTCATCTCCCTGTGGCCGTCGCTGATCGCCTCGGGCAATCCGCTCAAGTGCGACCTCTCCAAGGCCCAGGAGGGCTCCCAGCCGGGGCATCCCTTCGGCTACGACGGCCAGGGCTGCGACGTCTACACGCGCACGGTCTACGGCGCCCGTACGTCCGTGACGGTCGGCGTCTGCGCCACGCTGGGCGTCGCGATCCTCGGGTCGATCCTCGGCGGCCTCGCCGGGTTCTTCGGAGGCTTCTCGGACTCGATCCTGTCCCGCACCACCGACATCTTCTTCGCGATCCCCGTGATCCTCGGCGGCCTGGTGCTCCTCTCGGTCGTCACGAGCAGCACGGTGTGGCCGGTCATCGGGTTCATGGTGCTGCTGGGCTGGCCGCAGATCTCCCGCATCGCGCGCGGCTCGGTGATCACCGCCAAACAGAACGACTACGTGCAGGCGGCCAGGGCGCTGGGCGCCTCCAACTCCCGCCTGCTGCTGCGCCACATCACCCCGAACGCGGTCGCCCCGGTGATCGTGGTCGCGACCATCGCGCTCGGCACATACATCTCCCTTGAGGCGACCCTGTCGTACCTCGGCGTGGGCCTCAAGCCCCCCACCGTCAGCTGGGGCATCGACATCTCCGCGGCCTCCGCGTACATCCGCAACGCCCCCCACATGCTCCTCTGGCCCGCCGGAGCCCTCGCGATCACGGTCCTCGCCTTCATCATGCTCGGCGACGCGGTCCGCGACGCCCTCGACCCGAAGCTGAGGTGACGGGAGATGACGGCGACCGCGGGAGAGGGCCGGCCTTCGGGCGGTGTCGTCCGTGAGGCGAGCGGTTGTAGTGCTCCGGCGACGGAGCGCGGTATGAGGCCCGGGTCACTCCGGTGGTGCTGTGTCGGCGCGGGCGCTCCGTGCGGGCGAGCGAGCGGCCGGGCGTCTCGTGGTCGTCGCGCGGTGGGTCCGGGGCGGCCGTCGGAGGTCTCGTCACCTGCCTCGCCACGCCCCCGTTCCTGCTGCCCCGCCCCCACACCCCCTCCCCGTTCCCCGTTCCTCCCGCCCCCGGCGCTCCCCGCGACGCCCCGACCCGAAGCCGAGGTGAGTCGTCGTGTTGCTCGAAGTGCGTGATCTGCATGTGGAGTTCAGGACCAGGGACGGGGTGGCCAAAGCGGTCAACGGGGTCGACTACGGGGTGGACGCGGGGGAGACTCTCGCGGTGCTCGGGGAGTCCGGGTCGGGGAAGTCGGTGACCGCGCAGGCGATCATGGGGATCCTCGACATGCCTCCCGGGAGGATCACCGGGGGCGAGATCGTCTTCCGGGGCCAGGACCTGCTGAAGCTGAAGGAGGACGAGCGGCGCAAGGTCCGTGGCGCCGAGATGGCGATGATCTTCCAGGACGCGCTGTCCTCCCTCAACCCCGTGCTCTCCGTCGGCGACCAGCTCGGCGAGATGTTCGTCGTGCACCGGGGGATGTCGAAGAAGGACGCGCGGGCCAAGGCCGTCGAGCTGATGGACCGTGTGCGCATTCCGGCCGCCGGGCAACGTGTGAAGGACTACCCGCACCAGTTCTCCGGCGGCATGCGCCAACGCATCATGATCGCGATGGCCCTCGCCCTGGAACCCGCGCTGATCATCGCCGACGAACCGACCACCGCGCTCGACGTCACCGTCCAGGCCCAGGTGATGGACCTGCTCGCCGAGCTCCAGCGCGAGTACCACATGGGGCTCATCCTCATCACCCACGACCTCGGTGTCGTCGCGGACGTCGCCGACCGGATCGCCGTCATGTACGCCGGACGGATCGTCGAACAGGCCCCCGTCCACGACATCTACAAGGCGCCGGCCCACCCCTACACCCGCGGGCTCCTCGACTCCATCCCCCGTCTCGACCAGAAGGGGCAGGAGCTGTACGCGATCAAGGGGTTGCCGCCCAACCTGATGAACATCCCGCCGGGCTGCCCCTTCAACCCCCGCTGCCCGATGGCTCGGGACGTGTGCCGCACCGACGTGCCGCCTCTGTACGACGTTGACGACAGACGCACGAGTGCCTGTCACTTCTGGACGGAGTGCCTCAATGGTTGAGCCGATCCTGGAAGTGAGTGGACTGGTCAAGCACTACCCGTTGACCCAGGGCATTCTGTTCAAGAAACAGGTCGGTGCCGTCAAGGCCGTGGACGGCGTGGACTTCACGCTGCACAAGGGGGAGACCCTCGGCATCGTCGGGGAGTCCGGCTGCGGCAAGTCGACCGTCGCCAAGATGCTGGTCAATCTCGAGCGCCCGACGCAAGGGTTGATCAAGTACAAGGGCGAGGACATCACCAAGCTTTCCGGCAAGGCGCTCAAGTCGGTCCGCCGCAACATCCAGATGGTCTTCCAGGACCCGTACACCTCGCTCAACCCCCGTATGACGGTCGGCGACATCATCGGGGAGCCGTACGACATCCACCCCGAGGTGGCTCCCAAGGGCGACCGGCGCCGGAAGGTCCAGGACCTGCTGGACGTCGTCGGCCTCAACCCCGAGTACATCAACCGCTACCCGCACCAGTTCTCCGGCGGCCAGCGCCAGCGCATCGGCATCGCCAGGGGGCTGGCCCTGCGCCCGGAGGTCATCGTCGCCGACGAACCGGTCTCCGCCCTCGACGTCTCCGTCCAGGCCCAGGTGATCAACCTCCTGGACCGGCTCCAGAGCGAGTTCGAGCTGTCGTACCTCTTCATCGCGCACGACCTGTCGATCGTCCGGCACATCTCGGACCGGGTCGGGGTGATGTACCTCGGGCGGATCGTCGAGATCGGCCGGGACGAGGAGATCTACGACCACCCGACGCACCCCTACACCCAGGCGCTGCTGTCCGCCGTGCCGGTGCCCGACCCGGAGGCCCGCGAACACCGCGAGCGGATCATCCTCACCGGCGACGTCCCGTCCCCGACGAACATCCCGTCCGGGTGCCGCTTCCGCACCCGCTGCTGGAAGGCCCGGGAACGCTGTGCGCTGGAGGTCCCGCTGCTGGCGGTGCCCGCGGAGTTCCGGTTCGCGGGCGGACCCGCGGCACACGACTCGGCGTGCCACTTCGCGGAGGAGAAGCAGGTCGTACCGGCCGAGGAGCCGGAGTAACACGGAGGCAACTTGGCCGACCCGGTTCCGATATACGGACGCGTCAGGCTCTACGACGTACGGCCGTGCGGGTGCCGTAAGCGGGCCGGGACGCGCCATGTCGTCCCGGCCCGCTGCTGTTCCTGCGCCAACCGCCTACGCCATCCCCAAGGACCGCTTCAGGAAGTCCAGCTGAAGCCGCAGCAGGTTCTCCGCGACCGTCTCCTGCGGGGTCATGTGCGTCACGCCGGACAGCGGCAGCACCTCGTGCGGGCGACCGGCGGCCAGCAGGGCCGAGGACAGGCGCAGGGAGTGGGCGACCACCACGTTGTCGTCCGCGAGGCCGTGGATGATCATCATCGGGCGGTGCGGCTCGGCCGCGTCGACCAGACCCTCGTCGTCGACCAGCGAGTTGCGGCGGTAGACCTCCGGCTGCTCGTCCGGATGGCCGAGGTAGCGCTCCTGGTAGTGGGTGTCGTACAGGCGGAGGTCGGTGACCGGGGCGCCCACCACGGCCGCGTGGAAGACGTCCGGGCGGCGCAGGGCCGCGAGGGCCGCCAGATAGCCGCCGAAGGACCAGCCCCGGATCGCGACCCGGGAGAGGTCCAGGGGGAAGTCCCCGGCGAGTGCCTGGAGCGCGTCGACCTGGTCCTGGAGGACCACCTCCGCGAGGTCGTCCCGGACCGCCTTCTCCCAGCCCGGGGAGCGGCCCGGGGTGCCCCGGCCATCGGCCACGACCACCGCGAAGCCCTGGTCGGCGAACCACTGCGAGGTCAGATGCGGGTTGTGCGCGGCGACCACCCGCTGCCCGTGCGGGCCCCCGTACGGGTCCAGCAAAACCGGAAGGGGGCTGTCACCGGCGTAGTCCCGCGGCAAAAGCACGGCGCACGGAATCCGCCGTGCGCCCCCCTCGACCAGCGTCACGCGCGGGGTCAGACCGGGATCTTCCGCGTACGATGTGACCGTCGCCGTCTCCTTGCCGTCGCGCAGCACCCGCGCACGGGTGCCCGGCCGGTCGAGGGTCGCCGACACCAGCACGGTCACGCCCCCGGCGCGCACCGCCGAGTGCACGCCGGGTTCCTGTGAGACGCGCTCCATTCCGAGCTCGTTCACCCGGTAGACGTGTACCTGGCCGGTCTGAGGGGACTCGGCCTCCGCGCCGGCCGACGCCGAGACCAGCACGTCGTGCGCGGTGACGTCCAGTACCGCGCGGACGTGCAACTGCGGTCCGGTCAGCGGGCGTTCACCGACCGCGAGGACCCGCGCGCCGCCCTCGTCCGCGATCCGCACGAGCTGTCCCGAAGGGCTCCAGCAGGGCACCCCGGGGAAAAGATCCAGCCAAGTTGGATCTTCGTCCGCGTGCACCATCCGGGTCGCGCCGGACTCCGGGTCCACCGCCAGGTACAGCTGACTGCGCTGGTCGCGCGCCTGTACGAGCAGCAGTGGAGCACCCGCCGCTGACCAGTGCACATGGGCCAGATACGGATAGCGCTTCCGGTCCCAGGAGACCTCCGTGCGCGTCCCGTCCAGATCGATCACGAACAGCCGTACGTCCGCGTTGGCGGTGCCCGCGGCCGGGTACGGGACGTGTTGTGGATCACGCTCGGGGTGGGCCGGGTCGGAGATCCACCAGCGCCGCACCGGCGTGTCGTCCACGCGCGCGACCAGCAGCCGGTCCGACCGCGGCGACCACCAGAAGCCCCGCGTGCGGTGCATCTCCTCGGCCGCGATGAACTCCGCGAGGCCGTGGGTGACGTGCTCCGACTCCGGGACGGCGAGCGCCCGGTCGCCCTCGCCCTCGGCGCCCACGACCCGCAGGGAGCCCTGGGCGACATACGCGATGTGCCGTCCGTCAGGGGCCGGGCGGGGGTCGATCACCGGCCCGGGGACGGCCAGTTCACGCGCCGTGCCGGCCCGTAGCTCCGCCGTGAAAAGCCGCCCTGACAACGCGAAAGAGGCCAATTCGACGGCCGCGTCGGTGGCGTAGCCGACGACGCCGGCACCGCCCTCGCGGCTGCGTTCGCGGCGCGCCCGTTCCTCGGGCGAGAGGCGCTCCTCGGTGCCGCCCAAAAGGGCGCGCGGATCGGCCGCCACGCGCTCCCCGCCGTCCGCCACGTCGAGCACCCACAGCGAATTCGCCCGGTCCGTGCCGGAGTTCGAGCGCAGGAACACGACACGCGATCCGTCGGGCGACACGGTGAACGCGCGCGGCGCGCCGAGGGTGAAGCGCTGGGTGCGGGCGTGCCGTCGGGGAAAGAAGTCAGGCTCGGTCGTCATGCCCCGACCATATTGGCCATGCGCCCCCTTGTGCGGCCGTGCGCCGACGGATGCGCAGGCCCGGATAGTTATGATCACTACCGCATAGTGGGTATGAACCTGCTGGCTGACGTATGGATTTATCTGCTTCCCCGGTCCGACCCCCGCGCTCTTGGGATCTTTGGAGGTGAGCCGCCGTGGCACTCTCGATTTCGGCGGTGGTGCTGCTGGCGATCATCGTCTTCTTGTTGGTCAAGAAGTCGGGACTGAAGGGCGGGCACGCCGTGGTGTGCATCCTGCTCGGCTTCTATCTCGCCGCTTCTTCGATCGCACCGACGATCAGTGAGGTGACGACCAACATCGCGGGCATGATCGGCAGCATCAAGTTCTGACGCGACTGCGACGACTCGACTGCGACGACCCCGCCGCGACGACCCGGCCGCGCGGGACCGTCGGTGGCTCCTCGTAGGCTGGGGCCATGACGGAACAGCCCGCTCGGCGTCTGCTCCTGGTGCACGCGCACCCGGACGACGAGTCGATCAACAACGGCGCGACCATGGCCAGGTACGCGGCCGAGGGTGCCCGCGTGACCCTGGTCACCTGCACCCTCGGTGAGCTCGGCGAAGTCATCCCGCCCGGGCTGCGGCACCTGACCGGCGCCGCCCTGGCCGAGCACCGGCGGGGCGAGCTCACCTCGGCCCTTCGTGCACTCGGCGTCGAGGACTCCCGCCTGCTCGGCGGCGCCGGGCGCTACCGGGACTCCGGAATGACGGGCCTCCCGGACAACGACGACCCGGCCTGCTTCTGGCGGGCCGACGTCGACGAGGCGGCCCGTCATCTCGTCGAGGTGATCCTGGAGGTGCGCCCCCAGGTCCTCGTCACCTACGACGACCACGGCGGGTACGGCCACCCCGATCACATCCAGGCCCACCGTGTCGCCACGCGCGCCGTCGAACTCGCCGCCGACGCCGGGTGGCGGATCCCGAAGGTCTACTGGAACCGGGTACCCCGCACGGTCGGCGAGCAGGCCTTCGCGCAGCTCCACGCCGACCTGCCGGGCCTCCCCTTCGCCAAGGCCGCCGTCCTCGACGACGTACCGGGCGTGGTGGACGACGAACGGATCACCACGGAGATCGACGGCACGGCGTACGCCGCCGCCAAGAGCGCCGCGATGGCCGCGCACGCGACCCAGATCGACGTGTCCGGAGCGTACTTCGCGCTCTCCAACGAACTCGCGCAACCCCTCTTCACCACCGAGTACTACGAATTGGTGAGCGGGGAACCCGGGGACACCAGGGAGACCGATCTGTTCTCCGGGATCGAGGGCGCGTCATGAGCGACCGGACGCCGATGCTCGCCCAGCCCCTGCAGCGCCCCTCCGCCGGACGGGTCGCCGCCTACCTGGGCCTTTTCGTGCTCGGGGCGGTGGTGGGGCTCGCGGGAGCGCTGGTGCAGGGCGGCTGGTTCCCGGGCGGACTGCTGCTCGCACTGCTGGGCGAGGCCGGGCTGCTGCTCGGCGGGGCCCGCGCCACCGGCAGCCGCGCCGGAGCCGTCGCACCGGCCGGTGGCTGGATGCTCGCCGTCATCTTTCTCACCACCAGCCGACCGGAAGGCGACTTCGTCTTCGCGGCGGGAAGCGGCTCCTATCTCTTCCTGCTCGGCGGCATGGCTGTGGCTGTGATCTG
The DNA here is from genome assembly GCF_042880295.1 of Streptomyces sp. NPDC058307. NCBI lineage: Bacteria > Bacillati > Actinomycetota > Actinomycetes > Kitasatosporales > Streptomycetaceae > Streptomyces > Streptomyces sp. NPDC058307. The sequence goes on along the minus strand of NZ_JBHVYZ010000006.1, from coordinate 169,568 downwards.
CGCCACCCTTGGACAGGGGCGGCAACCGGGCGGCGACACCGTCCGACTTGGCAAGTGACGTACCACTTTTCCGCATCGCGCGCGTGCGAGTCCCGTGTGGGTTTCCCCAGCGGTCGTGGGATACAGGCCAGAAGTGGCCAGTATGGTGGTGCGCGCCGCCGGCGCCCGAAGCAGTGAGGTCGAAACGGGCGGCGGAGCCAACCGGGAGAACCTGCCTTGAGTCGTGAAACTGACAGTCCGTCCTCCGGGCCCAACGGGCGCGGCGGAGCCGCCTACCCCTCGGGCACGCCGCCGTACGGGACGCCCATGGCTTCCGACGGCGGTCCGGACGCGGGCCGTTCGGCCACGCAGCCGGAGGAACGCAAGACCGAGACCACGCTGACGACCCGGATCCGGATCAACATCCCCGGTTCGCGGCCGATTCCGCCGGTCGTGGTGCGCCAGCCCGTCGCGGACACGGAGAGTTCCGGCGACAGAGGTCCCGAGACCGAGGCGCCGACGCCGGGTCCCACGCCGTCCCCGGGCACCGTCGAGGTGCCCGGGGAAGCCGCCCCGTCCGCCGCCGACGAGAGGCCGAGCGACTGGTTCGCGCCCCGCAAGTCCGGCCCCGCCAAGGGGCCTCAGGGCGGCGGGGCCACCAACGGGGCCGGTCTGCCGGGCGGTTCGGCCGCGGGTGCGCCAGGCGGCACAGGTGCCGGTGCGTCCGCACCGCGTCACGGGAGCCGGCCCGGCGGTGTGGTCGGTTCCATGAGCGTGCCGGGCGGTTCCCGTTCCGGCGGTACGAACGGCGCGGGCCTCCCCGGAGGAGCCACCGGAGGTCCCGTGGCCCCCGGCCACGGTGGCGGCACGGGCTCGTTCGACGTCACCGAGGCGCTGAACGCCGGTCCGCGCGGCACGGAATCCCGCCGCGACGAGCTGCCGTACTTCGCTGAGAACGGGAACGGGAACGGGAACGGTCTCGGCGACGGCTCCGGCGGCCCGGGCGGGGAGCAGGGGCAGGGCGGCTTCGGGGCGCAGGGCGGCCCCGGTGGCCCCGGCCCCCAGAACGGTCAGATCGACTACGGCGGCGGCCAGGGCGGCCGGATCGACTACGGCGGCGGCTTCGGCGGACCGCAGGGTCCCGGCGGCCCGGGCGGCTCCCAGGGGCCCGCGGGCCCGACGGGCGGCCCGGTCACCGGCGACGGCCCGGTCGTGCCGCCCGCCGGACCGGACCCCTTCGCCGGGGCCGAGTCCTTCGGCGGCGAGTCCTTCAACGGTCCCGACGGCTTCGGCGGCCAGGGCGGCCACGGCGGCCCGGGCAGCGGCGCACGCGGCCCGGGCGGCCCGGGCGGCCCGGGCGGAACCCACGGTCACGGTGGAACCCGCGGCCAGGCCGGTCAGTCGGGTCAGTCCGGTCAGGGCGGCCCCGGCACCCTCGGCCGTCCGGGCGGCCCCGGCGCCCCCACCCCCGGCGGCGCTCCCGGTGCCGGTCTCGGACCCGGTGGCGGTCTGAGCGACGACACCGCGATCCTCACCCCGCAGAAGCCCGCCCCCCAACCGGGCGCTCCCGGCTACGGCGCCCCGGACAACGTCTCCGGGCACACCGTCACCAGCGGCATGCCGGTCGTACCGTCAGGCGCCCGGAACGCCCCCCGCGGGCCGGCCACCGACGGCCGTACGCCCCCGAAGCTGCCCGACACCGCGACGCAGGAGGCCCCGGCCGCCGCGTCGAAGAAGAAGAAAAAGAAGGGCCGCAGCAAGCTCGCGCTGCTCGGCGGCACCGTGGTCCTCCTCGGGGTCGGTGCCTACGGCGCCGGTCTCCTGATGAACCGGTCCGACGTGCCCAAGGGCACCACCGTGCTCGGCGTGGACATCGGCGGCGGCACCCGCGACGATGCCGTCAAGAAGCTCGACGACGCCCTCGGCGGCCGGGTGAACCAGGCCCTGAAGCTGTCGGTCGGCGGCGACACCGTCTCCCTCAAGCCGGACCAGGCGGGGCTCCAGCTCGACGACCAGGCCACGGTCGCCGCGGCCGCGAAGAGCGACTACAACCCGGTCTCCGTGATCGGCTCCCTCTTCGGCAACCACCGTGTCGTCGACCCGGTCATGCCGGTCGACGAGGAGAAGCTCCAGGCGGCCCTGGAGGACGCCTCGGGCGGCGCGGGCTCGGCCAAGGACGGCACGATCAAGTTCGTCAACGGCAAGGCCGTCGCCGTCTACGGCAAGGCCGGCAAGGGCATCGACGTCGCCAGGTCGACCACCGCGGTCGAGGACGCCTACCGCACCCAGGTGGAGACCGGCACCGCCGGCTCGGTCACGCTGCCGACGACCACGAAGCAGCCGACGATCTCGAACGCCGAGGTCGACCGGATGATGAAGGAGTTCGCCGAGCCCGCGATGTCCGAGGTCGTCATCATCCGGACCGACGCGGTGCACAGCATCAAGTTCGGCTCGCTGTCCCTGCCGAAGATCCTCGGCTTCAAGGCGGTCGGCGGCAAGCTCGTGGAGACGTACGACCTCGAAGCGCTCAAGGAGGCGTACGGCACGACCTTCGCCGGGGTGCAGATCAACGGCGCGAGCGGCAAGCGCGACGTCCTGCCGCAGGACGTGGCCTCCGCCCTGCGCAAGGCGCTGCGGGGCAAGACGACGGCCGAGCGCACTCAGGTCATCGACACCAACCCGAGCTGAGCGAAGGGAGTGCCGCATGACATCTGTCATGCGGCACTCCGGACGGCCGACACTGCCCGCCACCGCACCCGCGGAGCCACCATGGCCGTATGACAACGACAAGCCCGGTGGTCGAGTTCGACCAGGTGAGCAAGGCATACGGCGCGGTACGGGCCGTGGACGGACTGACCCTGACCCTGCGTCCGGGGGAGACCGTGGCGCTGCTCGGCCCCAACGGCGCCGGCAAGTCGACCACGCTCGATCTGCTGCTCGGCCTCAAGCAGCCCGACAGCGGCAGCGTCCGCCTCTTCGGCACCACTCCGCGTGAGGCGATCGTCGCCGGACGCGTGGGCGCGATGCTGCAGAGCGGCGGCCTGATGGACGAGGTGACGGTCGCCGAGCTGGTACGGCTCGCCTGCGCCCTGCACCCGAAGCCGTACCGGCCCTCCGAGGTGCTCTCCCGCGCGGGCGTCGCCCAGATCGCCGACCGCAAGGTCAACAAGCTCTCCGGCGGCCAGGCCCAGCGGGTCCGCTTCGCCCTCGCGACCGCCGGCGACAGCGACCTGATCGTCCTGGACGAGCCGACGACCGGCATGGACGTCACCACCCGCCAGGCCTTCTGGGCCACCATGCGCGAACAGGCCGACCAGGGCCGTACGGTCCTCTTCGCCACCCACTACCTCGAAGAGGCCGACGCCACCGCCGACCGGGTGCTCGTCCTGCACCGGGGCCGCCTCCTCGCCGACGGCACCGCCGCCGAGATCAAGGCCAAGGCGGGCGCCCGCAGGATCGCTTTCGACCTGGAGGGCACGATCGACGAGGGCACGCTGCGGAACCTGCCCTTCATCAGCACGGTCGCCGTCTCCGGCCAGACCGTCCGCATCCAGTCCACCGACGCCGACGCGACCGTCCACGCCCTCTACGGCCTCGGCGTCTACCCCCGCAACCTCGAAGTCGCCGGGCTCGGCCTGGAGCAGGCCTTCGTCGCCATCACCGAGGCCGAGGAGGCCAAGCAGTCATGAACAGCCTGATCAAGCTGGAACTCACCCGCGCCCTGCGCAACCGCAAGTTCCTGTTCTTCTCGGTGCTGTACCCGTCGCTGCTGTTCCTGATCATCGCGGGCAACGCCGACAGCACGTCGAAGGTCGACGGCACGGGCCTGACCCTGCCGACCTACATGATGGTCTCGATGGCCTCCTTCGGCGCCCTGACCGCCGTCCTGATGGGCAACAGCGAGCGCATCGCGAAGGAACGGGAGGGCGGCTGGGTACGGCAGTTGAGGCTGACGACCCTCCCGGGGCGCGGCTATGTCCTCGCCAAGACGGCGAGCGCGGCCGTGGTGAGCCTGCCCTCGATCGTGGTCGTGTTCGTCGTCGCCGCGGTCGTGAAGGACGTACGCCTGGACGCCTGGCAGTGGCTCGCGCTCACCGGCGCGATCTGGGCCGGAAGCCTCGTCTTCGCCGCGCTCGGCGTCGCCATCGGCTACCTCGCCACCGGTGACGCGGTCCGCCCGATCACGATGATCACCTACTTCGGGCTCTCGATGCTGGGCGGCCTGTGGATGCCCACGACGACCTTCCCGCAGTGGCTCCAGGACATCGCCGAGTGGCTGCCCACGCACGCGTACGCTGCCCTCGGGCAGGCCATCGAGCAGAGCCGCGCCCCGCACGCACAGGACATCGCCGTCCTGGCCGTCTCCTTCGTCCTGTTCGCGGGCGGCGCGGCCTGGCTGTACCGGAAGGACACGTTGAAGGCGTGAGCGCGATGACGGACGAGCTGGGCGGGGACGAGGAAGCGCGGGCGGAGCGGCTGGTGCGCATCGGCCAACCGCCCCGCAACCGGGCCGAGGTCATACGCAAGCTGGTGTGGATCGTGCCGTGGCTGGTCTTCCTCAGCTCACCGGTGCACGACCTGGCCTCCGGCCACCACACCGGTTCGGCCACCGCGGCGGGCTGGGCGGGCCTCACGGTCTTCACCGGCACCTATCTGGCGCTGGTCTTCCGGAACATGGGCCGGGCGTTCCCCGGCCGGACGGTCTGGGCCCTGGTCTGCGTGCTCTGGCTGCTGGCGATCGTCCTGACGCTGAGCCTCGGCGGCTCGTGGCTCGGACTGTTCGTGTACGTCTCCGTGGCCTGCGGGGTGACCTTCCCGCTCCGGGCCGCGTACTGGGCGATTCCGGTCACCACCCTCTCGCTGGTGCTGGTGGGTCTGCGCACCGACCCGGACTCGGCCTGGGGACTGTTCCTCGTCGTGCTGCTCGTCGGCTACTCCATGACCGGCGTCCGCCAACTCGTGCGCACGACCGTGGAGTTGCGCAAGGCCCGCGCGACCGTCGCCCAGCTGGCCGCGAACGAGGAGCGGCTGCGTCTCGCCCGTGACCTGCACGACCTCCTCGGCCACTCCCTGTCCCTGATCACGCTGAAGAGCGAGCTCGCGGGCCGGATGCTGCCCGACCATCCCGACAAGGCCGCCCAGCAGGTCGCCGACATCGAGCAGGTCAGCCGCCAGGCACTGGTGGACGTGCGCGAGGCCGTCACCGGTTACCGCCGCCCCCGCCTCGCCGGCGAACTGGCGGGCGCCCAGGTCGCCCTGACCGCGGCCGGGGTCACCGCCCAGCTCCCCGCCGAACCCGACCTCGACGGCGTCCCCGAGGAGAGCGAGGCGACCCTCGCGTGGGCGCTGCGCGAGGCCGTCACCAACGTCGTACGGCACAGCGGGGCCCGGCGCTGCACGGTGGAGCTGCTGCGCCGCCAGACCCTCGACGGGCCGATGCTCGAACTCTCCGTCGATGACGACGGCTCCGGCGGCTCCGGCGGCGGCCCCGGCAACGGTCTCACCGGCCTCACCGAGCGCCTGGAGAAGGCGGGCGGCACCCTGGAGGCCACCGGCACCCGGCACGGCTTCCGCCTGGTCGCCCGCGTGCCCGTCGGCCCCGCGGCCGACGTAGGATCCGCCTCATGACGAGCCGCACGATCAAGGTCCTGCTCGCCGAGGACCAGTCGATGGTCCGCGAGGCCCTGGCCGCCCTGCTCGGCCTGGAGGACGACATCGAGGTCGTCGCCCAAGTGGCCCGCGGCGACGAGGTATTGGCGGCGGCCCGCGCCCACGACATCGACGTGGCCCTCATGGACATCGAGATGCCGGGAGCGACGGGCATCGAGGCGGCGGCCCAGCTCCACCGGGAACTCCCGGCGGTCAAGCTGGTCATCCTCACGACCTTCGGCCGCCCCGGCTATCTGCGCAGCGCGATGGAGTCGGGCGCCGACGCCTTCCTGGTCAAGGACGCCCCGGCGGCCCAACTCGCCCAGGCGGTACGCAAGGTGCTGGCGGGGGAGCGGGTCATCGACCCCACGCTCGCGGCGGCGGCACTGGCGGACGGCGCGAACCCGCTGACGGACCGGGAGCGCGAGGTCCTGCGCGCGGCGGCCGACGGCTCCACGAACGCGGAGCTGGCGCGAGCCCTCCACCTGTCCCAGGGCACGGTCCGCAACTACCTCTCGACGGCGATACAGAAGCTGGCGGTACGGAACAGGGCGGAGGCGGTCCGGATCGCGAGGGAGAAGGGCTGGCTGTGACCCACTCAGGGGCGCGGGGAAGGGTGCGACCAGCCGCAACGGACCGGTAGGCGCCAGGACGGCCTCAGTTCAACATCGCTCGCGCGGCATGAGCCTGCTGTCGCACCTTGGCCGCCGCGGCCTCGTCCACCGCAGCCACCACCCCCGCATACGCCTCCAACTCCCAGGCCCCCTCGACGAAGTCACCCCGCTGCACGAGCAACTGCGCCCGCTCGTAACGCAGTCGTGCCGGATGCGAGGGCAGGAGCAAGGCCAGCTCCACGGCCCACAGGCCCACGTCCGAGCGCTCGGGCCGAGTCGCGGCCCACGCACGGACGTTGTTCAGAATCCGCTGCACGACCTCCAGCGGCTCGGCGGGACCCAGCATCGCGGGATCCAGCGAACCCCCCGTCGCCCCGGCGACCAGCACCTCCGCGTCACCCCCGCTCAACACCCGCCCCCCGTCGAAGGGATCAGCCAGGACCTGCTGCTCCGGCGGCCCGAACCCCACCACGAAATGCCCCGGCAGAGCCACTCCGTACACCGGCGCCCCCGCCCGCCGGGCCACCTCCATCCACACCACGGACAGCAGGATCGGCAGCCCCCTGCGCCGCCGCAGCACCTCGTGCAGCAACGAGGACTCCAGCCGCTGATAGTCCGCGGCGGAGCCGCGAAACCCGCACCGGTCGCCCAGCAGCTCCCGCAGCGACACCGCCCACGACCGCGGCCCGCCCGGCCGGAACGGCAACCGACCTGCCAGCGCGTCGAGTTCGATCTGGGCCGCGTCGATGCCGGCCTCGTCGAGCGCGCCGTCGGCCTGCGCCGAAACGAGCAGGCACAGCGCGGACAGATCGGGCCGTTCGGACCGCGCCTCTTCGGCGAACCGTCTCCGGAGCTCGGCGGAACGTTCGGGCGGTGGTGGAAACGGGGGACGCATAGCTGGCTCGTGCCCTTTCGCGGCGATCGCTACCGCGTCCCGCCGGAGACGTCCGGTTCGCGGTAGTGGTGGTAGGCGTGGTGCGGGGCGAACCCCAGCCGGTCGTACAGGGCCCGCGCACCGGCGTTGTCCGACTCGACCTGGAGCCAGGCGGCCGAGGCCCCCTCGTCGAGGGCGCGCTGTGCCAGCGCCGCCATCACGGTCGAGGCCAGCCCCCGTCGCCGTAGCGCGGGATCCACCTCGACCGCCGCGAACCCGGCCCACCGGCCGTCCACGACACACCGCCCGATCGCGGCCGGCGCTTCCTCGCCGGGGACGGTGGCGAACCACACCGACGGCCCGCTCCCGAGCACCCGCAGGGCCACCTCGCCGACCCCCTTGCGCTGATAGCGCGCCAGCCAGTCGGCGTCGGCCTCCCGGGACAGCACGACACCCTCGGCCCCCGAACGGTCCGCGACCGGCGCCAGCGCCCCGGTCCACAGCTCCGCCGTCACCTCCCGCGTCCACCCGCGCGCCTCCAGCTGCGCGCACAGCACCTCCTGGGTGCCCGCGGCGCCGGTCGCGGTCTGGACGTACGCCGGCAGACCGCGGTCGCCGTACCACCGGCGTACGGCGGCCAGGGCCTCGTCGAGCGGCAGGCCGGGGTCGCCGAGCGGGAGGACGGAGTTGGCGCGGCGGGTGAATCCGGAGGCGGCGCGCAGCTCCCACTCGCCGAGCCACTCGCTCTCCACGGGCCGCCAGCCGCGCGCGGCGATCCGGGCCAGCTCCTCGTAGGAGGCGGCCGGGCCCCTGCGGCGGGCCGGCTCGGCGGGCACGACCTTGCCCGCGACCAGCGCGGATTCCGCGATGCGGACGCTCTGGCCGTCCCGGCGCGTGATCAGCAGCACACCGTCGTCCCATGATGTGAGAACACCCACCGTGTCGGTGAACTTCTCCCCGGTGACGGCGGCTTCGTCCAGGCACCGTACAGATACCCGTTTGCCCACGTCAGCTGCGGAGATGCGGACGACGAGACGTCCCGCGGCAGAGATTTCCACAGGTCAGTTCACCCCTCCTGTTCGGATCATGCCCAAGAACGGAGATACTAGGGGCGGGCATCGACGACGCCGCGCTCCCGCGCGCCAGGCGGCGGAGCCTGAGGAGGCCCGCCAGCGCCCAATGGAGGAGGAACGACAGCGTGACCTACGTCATCGCGCAGCCTTGTGTCGACGTGAAGGACAAGGCCTGCATCGAGGAGTGCCCGGTCGACTGCATCTACGAGGGCTCCCGGTCCTTGTACATCCACCCGGACGAATGCGTCGACTGTGGTGCCTGTGAGCCGGTCTGCCCGGTCGAGGCGATCTTCTACGAGGACGACACTCCGGACGAGTGGAAGGACTACTACAAGGCGAACGTCGAGTTCTTCGACGAGCTCGGCTCGCCCGGCGGCGCCAGCAAGCTGGGTCTGATCGAGCGGGACCACCCGTTCATCGCCGCGCTGCCGCCGCAGGCCTAGTCATCCGCTTCAGCGGCCCGCACCTCGTGCCGCCTCGGTCCCGTACGGCCTGATCGCCTCCGATCGTGGCCGTGCGGGGCCGAGGCGTTTGCCGTACGACCCGAAAGTGAGCCCGAAAGCCGTGTCCGCAGTCTCCGACCGCCTTCCCACCTTCCCCTGGGACAAGCTGGAGCCGTACAAGAAGACGGCCGCCGCGCACCCCGGAGGCATCGTCGACCTGTCGGTCGGCACCCCGGTCGACCCGGTCCCCGATCTCGTCCAGAAGGCCCTGATCGACGCGGCGGACTCCCCGGGCTACCCGACGGTCTGGGGCACCGTGGCCCTGCGCGACGCGATCACCGGCTGGGCCGAGCGCCGCCTGGGCGCCCGCGAGGTCACCCACCGCCACGTCCTGCCGGTCGTCGGCTCCAAGGAACTCGTCGCGTGGCTCCCCACCCAGCTGGGCCTCGGTCCCGGCGACCGGGTCGCCTACCCGCGCCTGGCCTACCCGACGTACGAGGTGGGCGCCCGCCTGGCCCGCGCCGAGTACGAGGTCTACGACGACCCCATCGAGCTGGACCCGGCGGGCCTGAAGCTCCTGTGGCTCAACTCCCCGTCCAACCCGACCGGCCAGGTGCTGTCCAAGGACGAGCTGACGAGGATCGTCGCCTGGGCGCGGTCCCACGGCATCCTGGTCTTCTCCGACGAGTGCTACCTGGAGCTGGGCTGGGAGGCCGACCCGGTCTCCGTCCTGCACCCGGACGTCAACGGCGGCTCCTACGACGGCATCGTGGCCGTCCACTCGCTCTCGAAGCGGTCCAACCTCGCGGGCTACCGTGCGGCCTTCCTCGCGGGCGACCCGGCCGTCCTGGCGCCCCTCCTGGAGATCCGCAAGCACGGCGGCATGATGACCCCGGCGCCCACCCAGGCCGCGGTGGTGGCGGCCCTGGGCGACGACACCCACGTCCGCGAACAGCGCGAGCGCTACCGGGCTCGCCGGGCGCTGCTCCGCGAGGCCCTCGTGAACCACGGCTTCCGCATCGAGCACAGCGAGGCCAGCCTCTACCTGTGGGCGACCCGGGACGAGTCCTGCTGGTCCACGGTGGCCCACCTGGCCGACCTGGGCATCCTGGTGGCCCCGGGAGACTTCTACGGCACGGCGGGCGAGACGTTCGTACGGGTCGCGCTGACGGCGACGGACGAGCGGGTGCGGGCGGCGGTCGAGCGACTGGCGTGACCCGCTCCGGACCATGACGAGCTCCGGGCCGTGACCCGCTCCGGACATGGCGAAGGGGCCCGGGGGAATTCCCCGGGCCCCATCGCCAAGCGCTGGGTACTATCCGAGCGGGAGGCTCTTGTCCGGCAGGGTGTCCGCCGACGGCAGGCCGCCGCCCTTTCCGAGGGAGTCGGTCGGCAGGCCGCCCTTCGTCGCCGTGGACGCGGTGTCGCCGAGGACGCCACCGGCGGAGCCCGCGGCCTCGCCCGCCGTCTTCTGCGCGACCGGCGTCGCCTTCTTCACGGCCTTGCCGCCGGCCTTGCCCGCGGACGGCACCGCCTTCTCGACGGCCTTGCCACCGGTCTTGCCCGCGGTCCCGGTCAGGTTCTGCGCCGTGCCGTCCACCGTGTTGCCGACGTGCGCCCCGTCCAGAGCGGTCAGCCCGCCGAGGTTCGGAGTGGCGGGCAGCGCGGCGGGGGCCGCGCTGGCGGAGCCGGCCGCACCGACCCCGGCGGCCGCTCCGGCAGCGACGAGCAGCGCGGCACGGGCGATCCTGCGGGTCAGGGGGAGGGACATGTTGCTCCTTCGACGGAGGAAACGTTGCTAGGACGCCGTGACTACCGCTCGAAGCCGTCGAAGGTTGCGGACGCGCAACGTAAAGAGTTGGCAATGCGTCGCATTATCGCCTACGGATAAAAACGGGCAAAAGGCTTCCGGTCTGAAAGTCCGCCGAATGCTTGCAGCCCTTTGATCACAAGGGTTTTCACGGATACGGGGGTGAGATGACGAAAACCTGCGCACACCCGCTCCGTCGGCGGCCGGACGTGACCCTTCCGGGCGATCTTCCGAACTACCGTGCCGTCACTATCCGCACCGAGCCGGTGCCGCCTTCGCCGCCCGCCGTACGCCACTGGCTCTCGGTGCTCCCGGCCGTCCACTGCCGTCCGGCGTACGAGACCCGCTCGATGCGCAGCGCCGAGGAGTTGGCGACCGCCCAGTGGGCGAGCTGCCAGCCGCGCTCCTTCAGGGTGCGGTCGGAACCCGGGCCGGTGTCCTTGCGCACGGGAAGGGTCACGGTGCGCTCGTCACCCGTGGTGGGCGTCGGGCTCGGCGACGCCTTGCCGCCCACCTCCGCGGCGGTCGTCTCCAGCGCGTCGCGCCCGAAGTCCCGTACGAGGGCGGAGCGCACCGCGTCGGGGCCCGTGGCGGGGGCCTGGGTGCCCGTGGCGGCGGCCTGGGCGTCCTGGGTGGTGTCCTGGCGGCCGTCACAGGTGAGGGTGGCCGCCGCGGTGCCGGTGAGGGCGGCGGCCAGCAGCTCGGCGTCCGGCTCGTGCTTGGCGTACGCCTCCGGATAACCGCTGCGCTGCACGCGCTGGGCGGCGACGGTCAGCGGAAGGTCCTGGTAGCGGTCCACCTTGACCAGGTGCTTGTAGAACTCGCCCGCCGCGTGCGTCGGGTCCAGGATCTCCTTCGGAGTGCCCCAGCCCATCGAGGGCCGCTGCTGGAACAGCCCCAGGGAGTCCCGGTCGCCGTGCGTGATGTTGCGCAGCCCCGACTCCTGGATCGCGGTGGCGAGCGCGATGGCCACGGCCCGCTCCGGCAGTCCGCGCCCGGTGCCGACGGCGGTGATCGTCGCCGCGTTCACCGCCTGCTCGGGCGTGAACTCGTACGACGGTCCGCCCGCACTGCCCGAGACGACTTGGCAGCGCGGCCCGCCGGTGCCTCCGGTGACGTACTGCACCACGAGGTAGCCGGCGACCGCGCACAGGACCACGAGGGCCGCCCCGAAGCGGAGGAGACGGCCACGGCGTTTGCGAGTAGGGGGCAACGGCTCTGGCATCCGGACAAGATACTGGAGAGTACTGAGACCTCTGCGCCGGATGTGGACAGAGGGCACGGACAGCGGGGCGCTAGGGTCGGGAGCATGGCCGACACCCCCCTTGACCTTTCGCTGGACGCAGCCCAGCTCACCGCGCAGCTCGTCGACTTCCCCTCCGAGAGCGGCACCGAGAAGCCCCTCGCGGACGCGATCGAGAGCGCCCTGCGCGCCCTGCCGCACCTGAGCGTCGACCGCCACGGCAACAACGTCGTCGCGCGCACGAACCTCGGCCGTCCGGAACGCGTCATCCTCGCCGGCCACATCGACACGGTCCCCATCGCGGGCAATGTCCCCTCCCGCCTCGACGACGAGGGCTACCTGTGGGGCTGCGGCACCTGCGACATGAAGTCCGGGGTCGCGGTACAGCTGCGGATCGCGGCGACGGTCCCGGAGCCCAACCGCGACCTCACCTTCATCTTCTACGACAACGAAGAGGTCGCGGCCCACCTCAACGGCCTGGGACATGTGGCCGAGGCCCACCCCGAGTGGCTGGAGGGGGACTTCGCGGTCCTGCTGGAGCCCACGGACAACCAGGTCGAGGGCGGCTGCCAGGGAACGCTGCGGGTGCTGCTGACGTTCAAGGGGGAGCGGGCGCACTCCGCGCGCGCGTGGATGGGGTCCAACGCGATCCACAAGGCCGCTCCCGCCCTCGCGAAGCTGGCCGCCTACGAGCCGCGCAAGCCGGTGGTGGACGGCCTCGAGTTCCACGAGGGGCTCAACGCCGTGCGGGTCGAGGGCGGCGTGGCCACGAACGTCATCCCCGACTCCTGCACGCTGACGGTCAACTTCCGTTACGCCCCGGACCGCACCGAGGCCGAGGCGGAGGCCTTCGTGCGGGACTTCTTCGCGGACTGCGGAGTCGACGAGTTCACCGTCGACGACCACACCGGAGGCGCCCGCCCCGGCCTCACCCACCCCGTCGCCCAGGCCTTCATGGCCGCGGTCGGCGGCGTCGCCCGCCCCAAGTTCGGCTGGACGGACGTGTCCCGCTTCAGCGCGCTGGGCGTGCCCGCGGTCAACTACAGCCCCGGTCAGCCGCTGCTCGCGCACAAGGTGGACGAGCGGGTGAAGGCGTCGCTGATCCCGCAGGCGGAGGAGAAGCTGCGGGCGTGGCTGACGTCGTGACGCCGGTCTGCGCCGTTGCGCTTCATGGCGGACACGCGGACGTCCCCCCTCCGTAACCCGCGTAGACCTACGCTGAGACGGAGAGACAAGGCAAGCGGAGGGAGCGCACATGGCTACCGGGAACCCCGAGGGCAAGAAGCAGCCGCCGGAGGAGCAGCGCCTGGGACCTGTCCTCCGCAGGCGGGGACAGGTCACGGCGAGCACCACCGACCAGCGCCTGCTGGACGCCGGCGGCCCCTCGGACTGGGTCCACACCGACCCCTGGCGCGTCCTGCGCATCCAGTCGGAGTTCATCGAGGGCTTCGGCACGCTCGCCGAACTCCCGCCCGCGATCAGTGTGTTCGGCTCCGCGCGGACACCTGCGGACTCTCCGGAGTACGAGGCGGGCGTGCGGCTCGGCCGGGGCCTGGTGGAGGCCGGCTTCGCCGTGATCACCGGCGGCGGCCCCGGCGCCATGGAGGCGGCCAACAAGGGCGCCTGCGAGGCCAACGGCACCTCCGTCGGCCTCGGCATCGAGCTCCCCTTCGAGCAGGGGCTCAACCCCTACGTCGACATCGGTCTCAACTTCCGCTACTTCTTCGTCCGCAAGATGATGTTCGTGAAGTACGCGCAGGGATTCGTGGTCCTGCCAGGCGGTCTCGGCACCCTCGACGAACTCTTCGAGGCCCTGACCCTGGTCCAGACCCAGAAGGTCACCCGCTTCCCGATCGTCCTGTTCGGCAGCACGTACTGGGGCGGCCTCGTCGACTGGCTCAAGAACACCCTGATCGCCCAGGGCAAGGCGTCGGAGAAGGACCTGCTGCTGTTCCACGTGACGGACGACGTGGACGAGGCGGTGGCGCTGGTGTCCAAGGAGGCGGGGCGGTAGTCGTTCGCACCGGCCGGGACCGGGGGTTTCGCCCCCGGTCCTAGGCCAGCCCCCTGCGTGCCACCGCCGGAGGCCGGTGTCCTGCGATCGACGCCACCATGTCCAGCACCTGCCGGGTCTCCGCGACCTCGTGCACCCGGTACACCTGGGCCCCGAGCCACGCCGACACGGCCGTCGTCGCCAGGGTGCCCACCAGGCGCTCCTTCACGGGCCGGTCCAGCGTCTCCCCGACGAAGTCCTTGTTGGAGAGGGACACGAGCACCGGCCAGCCGGTCTGCGTCATCTCCCCGAGCCGTCGCGTCGCCTCCAGGCTGTGGCGGGTGTTCTTGCCGAAGTCGTGCCCGGGATCGATCATGATCGACTCCCTCGGCACGCCCAGTCCCGCCGCACGCTCGGCCAGTCCCACGGTCACCCGCAGAATGTCGGCCATCACGTCGTCGTACGCCACCCGATGCGGCCGGGTACGAGGCTCGGCGCCCCCGGCGTGCGTGCACACGAGCCCCACCCCGTACCGCGCGGCGACCTCGGCCAGCCCCGGATCGACCCCGCCCCACGCGTCGTTCAGCAGGTCCGCCCCCGCCTCGCACACCGCCTCGCCGACCGAGGCCCGCCAGGTGTCGACGCTGATGATCACGTCGGGGAACCGTCGCCGCACCTCCGCCACGAACCCGACGGTCCGCCTGGCCTCCTCCGCCGCGGACACCTCTTCACCCGGCCCGGCCTTGACCCCGCCGATGTCGACGATGGCGGCCCCTTCGGCCACCGCCTGCTCCACGCGCGCGAGGGCGGGCTCGTCGAGGAACGTGGCGCCCTGGTCGTAGAAGGAGTCGGGGGTCCGGTTCACGATCGCCATGATCACCGGCTCGTGCGCGTGGAATTCACGCCTGCCCAGCCTGAGCATCGCCTGTGACCTCTCCTAGTACGTCCTGCACATCCGCCGCCTGCGACCCTAACTGTCCGACCCGCATGGCACGATCGGACCCTGACACATTCGACGCCGGTGGCCGGCCGCCGGCAGGGACCCTGGGGACCTCAGCGATGGTTATGTTCTTGTTCCTGGTCATCGCGCTCGCGGTCGTGGTCGCCGCGGTGACGCTCGCCGTGGTGGGCGGCGGCGACAGCGACGGCCCGCTGCCGGACGTCGCCCCGGAGCGGCTCCAGGACCCGCTGCCGCCGGACCGGCCGGTGAACCGCGAGGACATCGACGGCCTGCGCTTCCCGCTGACGGCCCGCGGCTACCGCATGGCGGACGTCGACGACGCGCTCAGCCGCCTCGGCGCCGAGCTCGCCGAGCGGGACGCCCGGATCGCCGACCTGGAGTCCGCGCTGGCCGGCGCCCGGGCCGCGGCCCACGTCGCCCTGCACAAGCCGGAGCACGGCCAGGCGGAGCAGCAGTGAGCGACGGCACCGCCCTGACCGGCCCGGACGGCGCGTCGCGCTGCCCCTGGGCGCTGTCCACGCCGGACTACGTGACGTACCACGACGAGGAGTGGGGCCGCCCGGTCCACGGCGACGACGCCCTCTACGAACGCCTCAGTCTGGAGGCCTTCCAGTCCGGACTGTCCTGGATCACCATCCTGCGCCGCCGCGAGGGCTTCCGCGCCGCCTTCGCGGGCTTCGAGATCGCCAAGGTGGCGACCTTCGGCGAGGCCGACCGCGACCGCCTGCTCCTGGACCCGGGCATCATCCGCAACCGCGCCAAGATCGACGCGACGATGGCCAACGCGCGCGTCCTGGCCGAATGGGCCCCCGGCGAGCTGGACGAGCTGATCTGGTCCCACGCGCCCGCCGCGCACGCGGTCCCCAGGACCCTGGCGGACGTCCCCGCGGTCACCCCGGAGTCGACGGCCCTGTCCAAGGCCCTGAAGAAGCGCGGCCTGCGCTTCGTGGGTCCGACGACGGCGTACGCGCTGATGCAGGCGTGCGGACTGGTGGACGACCACCTGGAGACGTGCGTCGCGAGAACCCGCTGAGTGCAGTGCTGAGGAGTCTGAGCCCTACCGGCCCAGGTACTTGGGCGTCTCCTTGTTCACGAAGGCCCGCACGGCGATCGCGTGGTCCTCGGAGGCCCCCGCCCGCGTCTGCAGCTCGTCCTCCTTCTCCAGCGTCTGGGCCAGGGAGTGCGACAGCGCGTACGCGAGGGACTCCTTGATCGCGCCGTACGCCACCGTCGGCCCCTCGGCCAGGGCCCGCGCCACCTTCTCGGCCTCCGCGGGCAGCTCGGTGGACGGCACGAGACGGTTCACGATCCCCAGGTCATGCGCGTCCCGGGCCGACATGGTCCGCGGGAAGAGAAGCAGGTCGGCGGCGCGCCCCGGCCCCACCACGCGCGGCAGCGTCCACGAGATCCCGGAGTCCGCGGTCAGTGCCACCCCCGCGAACGAGGTGTTGAACGCGGCCGTGTCCGCGGCCACCCGGTAGTCCGCCGCGAGCGCGAGCCCGAAACCGGCGCCCGCCGCGACCCCGTTCACCCCGGCCACCACCGGTTTCGGCATCTCCGTCAAGGCCCGCACGACCGGGTTGTAGTGCTCCCTGACCGTGCTCATGACCTTCGCCGAGCTCTCGGCGAGCAGCCCGATGTGCTCCTTGAGGTCCTGCCCCACGCAGAACGCCCGCTCCCCGGCGGCGGTGAGCAGCACGGCCCGTACGGAGTCGTCCGAGGCCGCCGACTCCACGGCCTCCCGCAGCGCGACCTTGGTGGCGATGTTCAGCGCGTTCATCGCCTCCGGCCGGTTCAGCGTGATCGTCGCGAGCCCGTCGTGCACCTCGTAGAGCACGGTGTCGGCCATGGCGTATCCCCTCCGGTGTGTCCACTGCGTCGATGTCCGAAGGACAGCATGGCGGAGATCGTCGTCCGAGGACCGGACCGGACGTGTGACCTGCGTCAAAGAATTCAGGAGCGCTCATGGCCGACCGGGATCCGCGCGGCGGCGGAGTATCGCAGTCACTTCGCCGAATTGAGTGGTTTTGCTCGCGCGCGTTGCCCAAGCGATGCCGACTGATGTTGGTCATCGGGTCCTGAGATGCGGGATAATGGCTGGGAAGCAATGTGTTCGATGCCGGTGGCGCGTGTCCCATCTTGGACCCGCGTGCCCTCCCAGGGCTGTCGGCTTTGACGATGAGCTGGTTTCAGGAAGGGGAACGAGCATGGCGGCCATGAAGCCGCGGACGGGCGATGGCCCGCTCGAGGTGACCAAGGAGGGGCGGGGCATCGTCATGCGCGTTCCGCTCGAAGGCGGCGGTCGGCTCGTCGTCGAGCTGACCCCTGACGAGGCCGACGCCCTGGGCGACGCCCTCAAGAAGGTCGTCGGCTGAGCGGAAGCGACCATACCCTTTCGGCTGCCCCGGCATCTCCTGAGGTGCCGGGGCAGAGCTCTGCCCGGGCGATGCCACGAATGGCGGTACGGCACTCACTCGCTCAAAGTTCTACCGCCTGACCGCCAACGTTCTACCGCTTGACCGCGCAGAGCAGTCCGTCACCCACCGGCAGCAGCGACGGCAGCAGTTCCTGGCTCTCGCGTACGGCCCGCAGCAGCTCCCTCAGGCGCAGCACCTCCGTCGGCTGCGGTCCCGAGTCCACCGTGCGGCCGTTGGCGAAGACGCCCTCGAAGACCACCAGGCCACCCGCACGCAGCAGGCGCAACGATTCAGCGAGATAGTCCATGACCTCCTGCCGGTCACCGTCACAGAAGACGAGGTCGTAGCCGGCGTCGGCGAGACGGGGCAGGACGTCCAGGGCACGGCCCGGGATGAACCGGGCCCGGTTGCTGGCGAAGCCACAGGCGCGGAACGCCTGGCGGGCGAACTGCTGGTGCTCCGGCTCCGGGTCGACGGTGGTCAGCACCCCGTCCGGGCGCATCCCGTGCAGCAGATGAATGCCCGACACGCCGGTCCCGGTGCCGATCTCGGCGACGGCCTTGGCGTCCACGGAGGCGGCCAGCAACCGCAACGCCGCGCCCGTGCCGGGCGACACCGAGCGCAGCCCCGCCTCACGGGCCCGGTCGCGGGCCCAGCGCAGCGCTTCGTCCTCGGCGACATAGGCGTCGGCGAACGCCCAGCTCGTCTGCCGGTTGCCGGTAATGACCCTCTCCTTGCCCCGTGGTTGCCTGGGCGTGACTGTATCCGTTGGCGTCGGGAACCCGCAGATGGGACCGGGCGTTTAGAGGGGTGGAGACGCACCCGGGGGGACACAGTTGGATCACGAAGCCGAGCAGGCCCTCGAGCAACTGCTGACGCAGGGGACCGAGTGGTATCAGCCCAGATCAAATTCTCGTAAAACCGCTTATCCGGAGCTAACGGGCGAGGTGGCTATGGTAGGGGCTCCACTGGAGACAACCAGAGCCGACAGGGGAGGTGCGGCCGCGCCTGAGGATCGTGGGGGGGTGCTGCGGCGCTTCCTCGGATCGGCGGGCAGGCCGAGATCCGTGAACGACACCGCTGACCACAGCCACGCCGGCGACTACGCCCAGACCGCGACCTTCACCAGCGACGCGGACGGGCAGGCGTGGACTCCGCCCACCTGGGAGGAGATCGTCAGCACGCACAGCGGCCGCGTCTACCGCCTCGCGTACCGCCTCACCGGTAACCAGCACGACGCCGAGGACCTCACGCAGGAGGTCTTCGTCCGCGTCTTCCGCTCGCTGTCCACGTACACACCGGGGACCTTCGAGGGCTGGCTGCACCGCATCACCACCAACCTCTTCCTGGACATGGTCCGCCGCAAGCAGCGCATCCGCTTCGACGCCCTCGGCGAGGACGCGGCGGAGAGACTGCCCAGCCGCGAGCCCTCGCCCCAGCAGGTCTTCAACGACGCCCACTTCGACGCGGACGTCCAGCAGGCCCTCGACACCCTCGCCCCGGAGTTCCGCGCCGCGGTCGTCCTGTGCGACATCGAAGGGCTGTCGTACGAGGAGATCGCCGCGACCCTGGGCGTCAAGCTCGGCACCGTCCGCTCGCGGATCCACCGCGGCCGTTCCCAGCTGCGCAAGGCCCTCGCGCACCGCTCGCCCGAGGCCCGCGCCGAGCGCCGCTCCTTCATGGCCCGGGTCCCCGCGCTGGGGGGAGGGGGTGCATCCGCGTGAGTGGATCACTGCCCAAACCCGGCGAGGGAAGCCTCGCGGAACAGCACCTGGGAGACCGACTCGCCGCCCTGGTGGACGGCGAGCTCGGTCATGCCACGCGCGAGCGTGTCCTCGCGCATCTCGCCACCTGTCCGAAGTGCAAGGCGGAGGCGGACGCCCAGCGCCGCCTGAAGAACGTCTTCGCGGAGGCCGCCCCGCCCCCGCCCTCCGAGAGCTTCCTGGCCCGCCTCCAGGGTCTGCCGGGAGGCGACCCGGAGGACGGCGACAGCTCGCCGTTCGGCGGGGGAGGATTCGCAGGACTGTCAAAACGACCCGGCACGACCGGGGCCTTCGGCGTGAGACGTGACGAGCGCTTCGCGTTCGACTACGTCCCCGCCCGCCCGCACGCCGCGATGCTCCCGCCCTCCACCGGCCGGGGCTTCCGCATCCATGACGTCAGCCGTCACGAGGCCGACCGCTCGGCCTCGCGCGGCATGCGGTTCGCGGTCGTCGCCGCCGGTGCGGTCTCGCTGGCCGCGATCGCGCTGGGCGGCGTCACCACGGGCGTGCCGGGCGACACCGACGCCCGCGGGGCCGGCAGCAATGTGACCCCGGCGCGCGCACCGGGCACGGGAGCCGCGGTACCGGAGAACCAGCGCCGCCGCGGCGGGGGTTCCCTGCTCGCGCAGGGACAGGAGCAGGGACAGGGACAGCAACAGCGGATGCCGGGTGACTCCCCCGTCGTCCCGACCACGGCGTCCGCACCGCTGCTGCCGGGTATCCCCGCCCAGGTGCGGGAGGCGGCGCTGCACACCCTCACGGCACCCGTGGTCGCCGGTGCCGCCGCGATGTCCCCTCTCATACGCCCGCTCAGCGCCACCCCGCCGCTCACCCTGACGTCCTTGTCCGCGACCCCGGACCTCACCGCCACCGGCCTCCTCGCCGCACCCGTCCTCCCCACCACGTCAGCGCCCACGCCCCCCGGCGCCACCCGCTGACCGGCGCCTGAACCCGGACTGCCCCGGCAGGGGCCGACTGCGCCTTCGTGCTCGGAGGACGGGGGCGAAGGACCGGGCTCCGGGTTGACGGAAACCTCACAGAGATGCTCCCGGGCCCGGTTCCACAAGGCAAACAACCCGGAAAACCGCGCCCCGGCCCGCATTCGGAGCGCCCGGGACAGTACCGGTCCTACGCGATCCCCAGGTACCGTGGACCCGGCCCGGACCACGGAAGACCGCACAGACCACCGAGGGCCGAGGACCGAGGACATCGCAAGGAGCTTCAGGTGTTCAATGACATAGGACCGCTCGAGCTGATCACGCTCGTTGTCCTCGCCGTGCTCGTCTTCGGTCCGGAAAAGCTTCCGAAGGTCATCCAGGACGTCATGCGGACCGTGCGCAAGATCCGTGAGTTCTCGGAGAGCGCCAAGCAGGACATCCGCTCGGAGCTGGGCCCCGAGTTCAAGGACTTCGAGTTCGAGGACCTCAACCCCAAGACGTTCATCCGCAAGCAGCTGGACAACGACGAGCTGGGCCTCAAGGAGATCCGCAACGGCTTCGACCTGAAGAAGGAGATGGCCGAGGTCACCGACGCCGTGCACAGCACGGACACCTCGCCGTCCCCGTCCTCCTCGGGTGGCCGGATCGACATGACCAAGAAGCCCGACGAGCCCGGCAAGGACGACCGCCCGCCCTTCGACGCGGACGCCACCTGAGCCGTACGCCCCACCGGAAGGCGCCTGCCGAGCAGTTCAGCTCGCGGGCGCCTTTCCTCGTCGTACGTGACGTGTTTCATACCCCGCTCTCACCTCGAACGGTCTTCGTACGGCTCCGTACGGCCTCCGTACGGCCTGAAGCCTCCCCCCATGCGCCCCGCGCGCCGGGCGGTTTCCCCGCAGCTCGGAGCGGTGTGGCTATGCTGCCGAGTTGTTGTGCGGGCCGACGCGAACCAGCGACGCCGCCCGAAGGGGGGCGGGCCGGTCCGGTCCGACGAGAGCTAGTAGGAGGCGTCCGGCACATGGAGACGACGAGTGGGGCAGTCGCGCAGGCGCCGGCCGCGGAGGGTGGCCAGCAGGTTCCCTCCGCCCGGCGCACGGTCGACGGCTACCTTCAGGCGCCCTTCCCGTGGTACGGCCTCGACGAGGCGTTCACGGGACCGCGCTGGCTGATGCAGGTGGGCACGTCGGCCGACGGGGCCGTCGAGCACGGGTCGATCGGGCACGGTGACGAGCCGTCCGTGAAGAACGAGGCGGGCTCCACGGGGGAGTCGAAGGAGAAGTTCGCGGTCGTGGTGACCGTCGCCGCGAACCCGTCCCGCAGGAGCGCGGACGGCACGGGTCTGCTGGAGGCCACGTCGGTCTCCTCCGCCGCCTGGCTGGCCGGGGTGGGGCTGCTGTCGTTCACCTGGCCCGGGCAGATGGACCACTCCCTGCGCGACGACTGGCTGGACCAGCAGACCGAGACGGCCTGGGTCCTGGCGGACGACCTCGACGGATCCGACTGGTCCACCCTGTCCCTCCCGGTGGACGGCGTGCCCACGCCGTTCCACTACCGGGAGTCGGAGTTCGGCTGGGTGCTCGCGGGCTCCACGCAGGAGGGGGTGCACGTGGGGGCGTACGGGAGAGGCATGAGCGCGTACGGGCTCGGGTTCGCGATGATCAAGGACATCTCGGCGTACGCCTAGCGCACGGTGGGGCACCGGGACCGTGCGGTGCCCCATCGCACGGGGGCACCGAGGTGCCCGCGGTGCCCCAGGACCGTCCTATCGGCCGAGCCGGCGCCGTACCCGCCGGATCTGCCGGTTGTCGGCGACCGCGTCGAGGAGCCGGCGTCCGGTGCCGGTCTCGTGGGCCGGGCCCTCGAGACGCAGCAGGGCGCCGTCGCGGACGACGGCGTACGCGAGGGGGGCGTCGGTCTTCGGCAGGCTGACCGGGTGGCGTCCGGCCGGGAGCCTGAGACGGGCGGGTAGCCGCAGCACGGCCGTCGTCCCGTCGTCACCGGGGACCAGCTCGGCGTCCACCGTCAGGGCGGACACGGTGACCTTGAGGCGAGCGGGACCGCTGGAGGCCGCGGACGCCACGTACGGCAGCGGGAGCGACCGCTCGCCGCGCCCGGAGTTCGCCGCGGCGGCGCCGGCCGTGTCGGCACCGAGTCTGCGCTGGCGCTGGTCCACGTCGAGGGCGAGCTGTCCGCTGCCCGTCCAGTACGGCAGCGAGAGCCGGCCGCCGGTCAGCGCCGGGCCCGCGGCCGGGGCCCCCGGGGTGCCGTCGCCGGTCAGGCGGACCATCCGGTCGACGCCCAGCAGCTGGACGTAGGCCCACACGTCGTGCACTCCGCGCTCCAACGGCCGCCCGCCCGCGAGCCGTTCCGGGTCGAGGAGCAGCCGCCCGGCCGCGACGAGCCGCGAGCGCCCCTCGCCGCAGGGCTCGAGCCGCACCTCCAGATCGCCCTCCGGGTACCACCAGTCCTCGCGGTCACGGTCCTTGACGACCAGTTCGGCGTACGCCAGCCGGAACGGATCGCGGACCTCCCAGCCGTCCTCGGTCCCCGGCACCCCGGCCAGCAGCTCCGGGTCCAGCCACCGCTTCCCGTCCCGCTCGACGAGCGCCAGCGGCTCGCCGTCCCCGCGCAACAGGTCCAGCGTGACGTCGGCGACCAGCCGGCCGTCCTCCCACCGCAGTCCGGCGACGGCGCTGCGGGCCTTGACCTGACGGATGCGCTCGGCGAGGGCCACGGCTCCGTCGAAGTCACCGCGCTCGAGGAGTTCGGCGCGGAGGCGGGAGACGGTGGGCAGCCCTTCGCGCACGGCGGCGGGAAACTCCGTCAGCGCCAGTTCGCGGGCCGCGTCGAAGCGGGGGCGCTGGTCGGCCGGGTCCTCGCGGAGGATCTCGGGCTCGCGGGTGCGGGAGAGGATCTCGACGTGGTAGAGGCGGTGCAGGAGGCGGTTCTGCAGCGCGTCGATGTCGTCGGACGGGGGTGTGCCGTCCTTGATCTGGCGCACGATGGTGCGGCAGTTGGACCAGAAGCCATGGCGCGGGTTGAAGCGGTGCTGGGTGTTGTTGCCGCCGTCGTCCCGCTTCATCCAGTAGTAGCAGGGGTAGTCGGCGAGGACCGAGATGCGCTCGGCCTTCAGGTAGGCGGCGCTGACGAAGGCCAGGTCCTCCAGGATCCAGGGACCCTCGGGGAACCGGAGACCCTGCTCCTCGACGAAGGCGCGCCGGAACATCTTGTGCGGCGACATGCTCTGCATGAGCTCGTCGTTCTCGATCGTGCAGGCGTCCACCGTGTGCCGGAACAACCGCCGGGGCCGCACCATCGTGCTGGACATCTTGCCGAGCACCACGTCGGCGTCATTGCGCCTGGCGTGCTCGTACAGCCGCTCCAGGGCCTCGGCCCCGAGCATGTCGTCATGGTCGACGAACTGGATGTACTCGCCCTTGGCGTGCCGCATGCCGAGATTGCGCGGTGCGCCCGGCCAGCCGGAGTTCGGCCGGGTGTGCACCTGGACGTTCGGATGCGCGGCGGCGATCTTCTCCAGCCGGGTCAGTGTGTCGTCCGTCGAGCCGTCGTCGACGTAGATGACCTCGTACTCGTCGGCGGGCAGACTCTGCCCGAGCAGCGACGGCGCGCACTCGTCGACGTACTTGCCGGTGTTGTAGACGGGGACGACGACGCTGACTTTGACTCTCGGCATTCCACGGACCCTACCTGGCTGACCGGGCGCCGCGGGATCGCGTGGTGCACGGGGGAGTCGGTGCAGGCGCGCGCGGGACCGCCGAAATGGGCGCGTCGGCCGTCGCCTACTACACCTACGACGCCACCGGCGACATCCTCTCGATCGCGGACACGCCGTCGGGTGGCACGAGTGATGTGCAGTGCTTCGCGTACGACGGCCTCGGCCGGGTCTCTTCGGCCTGGACGTCGTCGGTGGCGTCGAACGACGCGAAGGGCACGGGCGGTACGGACGCGGCCTGCTCCTCGGGAGCGTCCTCGTCGACGGTCGGGGGCGTGTCGGCGTACTGGACGGACTACGGCTACGACACACTCGGCAACCGCACGAGCGAGGTCCGGCACGGCCTGAACGGCACAGCCACCTCCAGCCGCACCTACAAGTACGACGCACAGGGCTCCCGGCTCCTCCGGTACACCCCGACCGAGAAGACGTTCTACCTCCCCGGTACGGAACTCCACTACGACAAGTCCACCGCCAAGGTCACGGCGACCCGCTACTACAGCTTCGCCGGCACGACGGTCGCGATGCGGGAGGCGGACGGCGTCCACTTCCTCGCCTCCGACCACCAGGGCATTGCGGAGCCGGCGGTCGACGCGAAGACGGGCGCCACGACCCGCCGCCGCATGGACGCCTTCGGCAACGCGCGGGACGCGTCGACGTCATCCGCTTCGGGCTGGCTGAACGACAAGGGCTTCGTCGGCGGCACGGTCCGGAAATCCACGGGCCTGACAACGCTCGGCGCCCGCGAGTACGACTCGGACACCGGGCGCTTCATCTCGGCCGACCCGATCATCGACTACACCGACCCCCAGCAGATCAACGGCTACGCCTACGCCAACAACAGCCCGGTCTCGATGAGCGACCCCACAGGCCTGGAGAGCTGCTACCCGAACTACAGCTGCACCAGGGACACCATCAAGACAATCAACGAGAGCGGCACGAGCAAGGACACCAAGGCCGGCTCCGGCGACGGGGGCGGGGACTCCGGCGGCAGCAACACGTACTCGCCGGCCAAGGCCAAGGCGGACCGAGCCCGCGCCGCGGAGGACTCCGCCAAGCAGAAGGCGATCGCGATCGCCAAGGAACTCGGCAAGATCATTGCCGACGAACTGGGTATTACCGACGCGCTGGACTGCTTCACGACGGGCAACTTGGGGGCTTGCGGAAACACGGCACTCAACGTGGTGTCGTCCCTCCTGAGCGGCGGCGGGCCGAGCCTCTTCCAGGACTGGCGCAAGAACTCCAAGATGGCCTTGTCCTATGAGGAGGCGTCCGCAAAAGCCAACAAGGCGCTCAATGCAAAATTGGATCACATGCATGCGACGTTGAGCCGTTCGAAATTCCGGCAGTACGCGATGGGATCGGCGGCGGTGGACAGACGCACAGGCAATGTGGTGGTCAGCCTCAAGAAAACCGGTGCGGGAGACTTCTGCGCGGAGGACATGTGCAGGGCCGCACTGGTGAATCAGGGGCGAACCCGGAAGATATCGTCTACAGCGTTCCCCAGCGGCCGCTGAAGCGTGAACCTGCACCGGTGTGCCCTCGATGCGAGGGCCGCACGACGCGCGGCCAGTTCGCCCCGGTCGCAACGTGGGAGAGTGATCTCAGTGATGGAAAGCGACCGGTGGGACTGGTCGACGCTTACATGCCAGAGTCTTCCAGGTGAGCGGATCCCCGGGTATCTGGAACGGTTGCTGGACAGGGACGAGGGCGAGAGGAAGCGCGCCTACGGAGTCCTGCACTGCGAAGTCGCGAATCAGGGGCAGTTGTACTCCGCGGCCGCGGCCTGCGTTGACGTGCTGGTCGCGTGGCTGGAGGGACGAGGGCGTCTCCCCGCTGAGGCGGTGAGTCTTATGGAAGCGATTCTGAATGCTCGCTCCCCGGGACATTCGGTGATGGTGGGGGAGGCGGCGACCGATGTCGCCCAGTACGTTCGTCAACGAGTCCTGGACGGGGTGCCGTTGCTCGTTTCTTGTGCAGAAAACGAAGATCTCGACTGGTTCAGGGAATTCTGCTTTCTCGTGCCACAGCTGGCCGACTCGTCACAGGAGGTGATCGACTATCTGAGGCGTTCGGCTCCCCTTCTCCAGGGGGAAAAGCGAGCTCTGTGTTACGAGGCGCTCGAAGAAGCCGAGGAGGTCCTCCGGGACGGTCACATGCCGTAGTTTCCGGATGCGCCCAGGAACAGTCAGGAGACAACTCTCGGGAGAAAATGGCGGCTCCACCGGATTTGGTTCCGGTGGAGCCGCTGCGGCGATTCTCTCGTAACGTACGTCTCAGAACTTGTTCCTCGGCGTGATCCCCAACGACAACCCCGAAAGCCCCCGCTGCCGTCCCCCCAGCTTCCCCGCGATCGCCCGCAGCGCAGCCCCCGCCGGAGAGTCCGGGTCGGTCAGGACGACCGGCTTGCCCTCGTCGCCGCCCTCGCGGAGGCGGACGTCGATGGGGATGGAGCCGAGGACCGGGACCGTCGCTCCCGTCGTGCGGGTGAGGCCGTCCGCGACCGTCTGGCCGCCGCCGGTGCCGAAGACGTCCACCATCTCGCCGCAGTGCGGGCACGGCAGGCCGGACATGTTCTCGACCACGCCGACGATCTTCTGGTGGGTCTGCACGGCGATGGAGCCCGCGCGCTCGGCGACCTCCGCGGCGGCCTGCTGGGGGGTCGTCACCACCAGGATCTCCGCGTTCGGGACGAGCTGGGCCACCGAGATGGCGATGTCGCCGGTGCCGGGCGGCAGGTCCAGGAGCAGTACGTCCAGGTCGCCCCAGTACACGTCCGCCAGGAACTGCTGGAGGGCACGGTGGAGCATCGGGCCACGCCAGACCACCGGCGCGTTGCCGGGGGTGAACATGCCGATCGAGATGACCTTCACACCGTGCGCGGACGGCGGCATGATCATGTTCTCGACCTGGGTCGGACGGCCGTCGGCGCCCAGCATGCGCGGCACCGAGTGGCCGTAGATGTCGGCATCCACGACACCGACCTTCAAGCCGTCCGCCGCCATCGCCGCCGCCAGGTTCACTGTCACCGAGGACTTGCCGACGCCGCCCTTGCCGGAGGCGACCGCGTACACACGCGTCAGGGACCCCGGCTTGGCGAAGGGGACCTCGCGCTCGGTCTGGCCGCCGCGCAGCGCGGTCGCCAGCTCCTTGCGCTGCTCGTCGCTCATCACGTCCAGCGTGACGTCGACGCGCGTGACGCCCTCGACCGCCGCGACCGCGTCGGTGACGCGCTGCGTGATCGTCTCGCGCATCGGACAGCCGGAGACCGTCAGGTACACGGTGACCGCGACCGCCCCGTCCGCGCCGATCTCGACCGACTTCACCATCCCGAGTTCGGTGATGGGGCGGTTGATCTCGGGGTCGTTCACCGTCGCCAGTGCCTCGCGCACCGCGTCTTCGCTAGCCATACGACGATGGTACGGCCCCGGACAGCCCCCTCAGTAAGGCCCTCAGCGGTCTTCTGCGTCACGTACCGACGGCCGTTCCGACCGTTCTGCCGGGAATGTGCCGTGACCGTCCTGCCTGGCCTCCAGCTCCTTCATCAGGTCCTGGAGCTCGGAGCGGATCCAGTCTCGGGTCGCCACCTCCCCGAGGCCGATCCTGAGCGAGGCGATCTCGCGGGTCAGATACTCGGTGTCCGCGATCGACCGCTCGTTCTGCTTGCGGTCCTGTTCGAGGTTGACCCGGTCACGGTCGTCCTGCCGGTTCTGCGCGAGCAGGATCAGCGGGGCGGCGTAGGAGGCCTGGAGGGACAGCATCAGGGTGAGGAAGATGAACGGGTAGTTGTCGAAGCGCATATCGCCGGGCGCGAAGATGTTCCACAGCACCCACGCGATGATGACGACCGTCATCCAGACGATGAACCGCCCGGTGCCCAGGAACCGGGCGATCCGCTCCGACAGCCGTCCGAACGCCTCCGGGTCCCACTCGGGCAGCAGCCTGCGCCGCGGCGGGCGGGGCTGGTCGAGGCGGGCGCGGGTGCGGCCGGTCGCCGTGGCCCCGGCGGGGGTGCGCTCCCGGACACCGGAAGCGGCGCGCTCGCGGTTCGGGGTCTCGCGCTCAGGCGTCATCGCGGGCCACCCCCTCCGCGTCGAACTCCGTCTCCCGCCAGTCCTCCGGCAGCATGTGGTCCAGTACGTCGTCCACCGTCACCGCGCCGAGCAGCGACCCCGCCTCGTCGACCACGGGCGCCGCGACCATGTCGTACGTCGCGAAGAACCCGGCGATGACCGGCAGCGTTGCGTCCGGGTCGAGGGCCTGCAGGTCGTCGTCGACCATGGAGCTGACGAGGGTGTACGGCGGATCGCGCAGCAGCCGCTGGAAGTGGACGGTGCCGAGGTACTTGCCGGTCGGCGTCTCGTCGGGCGCGCGGCACACGTAGACCTGGGCGGCGAGGGCGGGGGACAGGTCGCGGTTGCGGACGCGGGCGAGCGCGTCGGCGACGGTCGCGTCCGGCCGTAGCACGATCGGTTCCGTGGTCATCAGACCGCCGGCGGTGTGCTCCTCGTACGCCATCAGGCGCCGCATGTCGGCCGCGTCGCCGGGCTGCATCAGGCTCAGCAGCCGCTCCTGCTCCTCCGTGGGGAGCTCGGAGAGCAGGTCGGCCGCGTCGTCGGGGTCCATGGCCTCCAGGACGTCGGCGGCCCGCTCCTCCTTCAGCTTGCCGAGAATCTCGATCTGGTCGTCCTCGGGCAGCTCTTCCAGTACGTCGGCCAGGCGGTCGTCGTCGAGGGCGGCGGCCACCTCGGCACGCCGCTTGGCGGAGAGGTGGTGCAGGACGTTGGCGAGGTCGGCCGCGCGCAGCTGCTCGAAGGTGGCCAGGAGGCTCTCGGCGCCCTGTCCGTGCTCCTCCAGCGTGAAGCCGGTGACGGCGGACCACTCGACGGTCACCGCCTCGCCCTTGCGCCGGAACGCCCCGCCCTTGCCGCCCTTGCGGACGAAGACACGGTCGATCTCCCAGTCCCGGCGGGCGGGCAGCTGCTGCACCGACACGTCGAGGACGGTGGCCTGTTCGCCGGACTCCACGAGCGTGACGCGCCGGTCGAGCAGCTCGCCGAAGACCAGGCGCTCGGTGGGCCGTTGCTCGAAGCGGCGGACGTTGAGCACGCCGGTGGTGATGACCTGACCGGACTCGATGCTCGTCACCCGGGTCATGGCCAGGAAGATGCGGCGCCGCGTGGACAGTTCGACGACGAGCCCGAGCACCCGGGGCGGCCTGCGCCCCACGCGCAGCACGACGACCAGATCGCGCACGCGGCCCACCTGGTCGCCGTTGGGATCGAAGACGGCTACGCCGGCGAGGTGCGAGACGAAGATCCGGGGGGCTCCCGCTGCCATGGCTGTGCTTCCTTTGCATACGAGGCTGCCTACGGGGCTGCTTACGAGGCTGCGTACGGGGCGGTGTACGGGGCTGCGTACGGGGGGTTGCGTTCGGCGTTCGTTGTCCGGATTGCCCGCTCGGGAGGGCTTAAGGCTAGCCCGTACCCATCGGATCCGCCCTGGTGAGCGCTCCGGGCGGTCTGGCTCCGCCCGGGGGCCCCGGCCCCGGTACGCTGCCGTACGCCGCTGAAGGACCCTCGTCGGAAAGGCAGCCCCACCTGTGACCGCGATTCCCCAGGGCCGTGCCCGCAGGACCGTTGTGGTGGGCGCGATGTGCGCCCTGGTCGTCACGGGAACAGGCCTGACGGGCTGCAGTGAGGACCCCGACGCGGGCACCAACGGGGTCGGCAAACTGCCCGCCGAGCAGATCCAGTCGAAGACGCGGGCGGCCGCCGAGTCCGCCGACGCGCTGCGCCTGTCGGGGAACGTGGTCACCAGCGGACGTACATACCGGCTCGACATGCGCCTGAACTCCGCCGGCGGTTCCGGATCGGTCACCGCGGAGGGGTCCACCTTCCAGCTGCTGCGGATCGGCGAGGAGCTGTACCTCAAGGCCGACGCGGGCTTCTGGACCCAGGCCGACGACAAGGGCGAGGACCCGGACGCGGCCGCCGGCAAGCTCGACGGCAAGTACGTGAAGGTGCCGTCGGGCGACCCGGCGTACAAGAAGTTCAGCGGTTTCACGGACAAGGACGTTCTCCTCGACGGGCTTCTGACACTGCACGGCAGCCTGGATACCGACGGCCACCATGAGCAGGCGGGTACCCGCACGATCCGCATCACGGGTGACAAGGGCGACGGCGGCACGCTGGACGTCTCCCTGGAGGGGCAGCCGTACCCCCTGCGCCTGGCCCGGGCGGGCGGCGCGGGCACCCTGACCTTCTCGGCCTGGGGCAAGAACTTCCCCCTGGCCGAGCCGGAGAAGGACGAGACGGTGGACTACGGCAAGCAACTGCCGACGTCCTGACGCGACCGCCGGCATCCTGACGCGACTGCCCACGTCCTGACGCGACTGCCGATGTCCTGTAGGGCCGCCGCGTCCTAGCGTTTGCGCCGTTTCAGCAGCAGCCGCGGAAGGCCCGCGGGGATCGGCTCACGCGTGGTCGCCGTGGTCGGCAGCGGCGGTTCGGCCAGGTCGCCGTCGGGCAGCGCCGCCGTGACCCCGGTCGGTTCGAGCCGCAGCACCCGGCACTCGCGGGACCAACGGTCCGTCATCGCCTCACCGTCGGGGGCGTTCAGCCGCTTCCCCTTGAGCTCGGCGACCGCCGCCTCCCACGCCTCGGACCCAGGTGGGAGTTCCACGACCGTCGCCGCCCAGGAGACCAGCCGGCCCCCCTTGTCATTGCTGCGGACGGTCACCTCGGCGGTGCCCTGGTCGGTCAGTCCGGGCAGTGGCTGCTCCCCGGGCCCGTCGCCGACCAGGCACGCGGCACCTTCGTGCCACACGTGCCACAGGGCGCGGGCCGGGCCGCCGGGCCCCTCGACCCAGATGAGGCCGGACTTCTTCGTGGCCTCCTCGACGAGGGCCCGGTCGAGCAGCTCACGTGTCATGGGGCCCACCCTAGAGCCAGCCGTTGCGCTTGAGGGTGCGGTGGATGCCCAGGCAGATGACTCCGGTGATCGCCATGATCACCGGATAGCCGAGCTTCCAGTGGGTCTCCGGCATGTAGTCGAAGTTCATGCCGTAGACCCCGCACACCATCGTCGGTACGGCGATGATCGCGGCCCAGGACGTGATCTTGCGCATGTCCTCGTTCTGGGCGACGGACGCCTGCGCGAGGTTGGCCTGGAGGATGGAGTTGAGGAGCTCGTCGAAGCCGAGGACCTGCTCCTGGACCCGGGCGAGGTGGTCGGCGACGTCCCGGAAGTACTTCTGGATGTCGGGGTCGACGAGCCGCATCGGCCGCTCGCTGAGCAGCTGCATGGGCCGCAGCAGCGGGGCGACGGCCCGCTTGAACTCCAGTACCTCGCGCTTGAGCTGGTAGATCCGGGCCGAGTCGACACCGCGGGAGACCTTGCCGCCGCGTCCCGGGGTGAACACCTCGGTCTCGACCTCGTCGATGTCGTCCTGCACGGCGTCGGCGACCGCGACATAGCCGTCGACGACGTGGTCGGCGATCGAGTGCAGCACCGCGGAGGGGCCCTTGGCGAGCAGTTCGGGGTCGTCCTGGAGGCGGTGGCGCAGCGCCCTGAGCGAGCCCTGGCCGCCGTGCCGGACGGTGATGAAGAAGTCCCGGCCGGTGAAGCACATGACCTCGCCGGTCTCGACGATCTCGCTGTTGGCGGTGAGTTCGTCGTGCTCGACGTAGTGGATGGTCTTGAAGACGGTGAACAGGGAGTCGTCGTAGCGCTCCAGCTTGGGGCGCTGGTGGGCCTGGACGGCGTCCTCGACGGCGAGCGGGTGGAGCCCGAACTCCCCGGCGATACCGGAGAATTCGGCCTCGCTCGGCTCGTGCAGGCCGATCCAGACGAACCCGCCGTCGCGGCGCACCTGGCGCATCGCCTCGTGCGGGCTCAGCTGCTGGCCGGTCTGCACACGCCGGCCGTCGCGGTAGACGGCGCAGTCGACGACGGCGGAGGGCGTCGAGGGGTCGCGCGTCGCGTCGTACGCGCCGGTGTCCTTGCGCAGCGAGGGACGCGACGGGCGTACTGCGGCACGCAGGTCACGGATCATCGACATGGCAGGCTCCTTCGTGACGGGCAACAAAGGGCCCCGGCGACGGGTGGAACTACCCGGAATGAGGACGTCCTGCTGTGGGTGTTTGGCACGTCCACAAAGCGGGGAGCACCGCACCATCGCGGTGGCGGACTTCGTTACTGATTCAGCTACTGCTGGCGATCAGAAAGATCAGGCGAAACGAACGAAGTGCTCTTCCGCACGAAGACGCGAACGTGAGAGGCGGCGGTTGCCGAAAGTCACAGAGCTGCATCAGCGGCCGGAAGAACGAGTGGTACTACCAGGTCGACTTCGATCCATGACAGCCCCACCTCCTCCGGCCGGTCCCTCGTAAGGGACGATCCATTCCCGTAAGGGAGTCTCACAGGCGTCGAGGACTCGATACGCGACTCCCCCAGTGCCCAAAGCCTGGGAGGTACCCCATCAGCGTGCTGCCCCGACGACCGGGCCAGACTACCAGCAGGCCGAACTGTCAAGGCGCTGCTTTGCCCGGTACTGACGAGTTCTATGCTCGCCGCATGGCAGATGTTCTTCCTCTGGTCGAGGCCCGGTTGCGCAGCGCGCTGGGCGAGCCGGACGCGCGCGCGGCGGTCACTTTCCTGGGCACGGACCGCATCGAGGTGCTCCGCTTCACCGACGGGGACATCGTCCGCTACGCCACCCTCGGCATGTCCGCCCAGCCGATGGCCGACCCCACCGCGGTGCTCGCCGACCCGGTCAGGGGCCCGCGCGCCGAGCTCGTCCTCTCCGTACGGTCAGGGCTGGCCGACACCGACAAGGTGCTCCGCCCGCTCGCCGTGCTCGCCGCGTCCCCGCAGGTCGAGGGCGTGGTCGTGGCTCCGGGTGCCTCGCTCGACGTGGGTGAACCCCTATGGCCCGGCGCCCCGTTCACCTCGGTCCTGGTCGCCGAGCCGGGCGGACTGGTCGAGGACCTGGAGCTCGACGAGCCTCTCGACCCGGTCCACTTCCTGCCGTTGCTCCCCATGACGCCGAACGAGGCCGCCTGGAAGCGGGTGCATGGCGCCCAGGCCCTTCACGAGCGCTGGCTGACGAACGGGACGGACCTTCGGGATCCCTCCCGGAAGTCCGTCCCGCTGGAGTGAGCCTCGCGTGAGCAAGGTCACCACGTGATGGCAGGTCACCAGGTGATGGCAGGTCACCAAGTGGTGGCCGCAAGGCGTCAGTTGGCGAAGACGGCCACACTGTCCTCGGTCGCGTGCCTCGGCTCCAGCTCCTCCGCCTCGTGCGTGAGCGCCTTGCGCCGTACGACGACCACGAGCGCGCCCAGCGCCGCGGTCACCGCCGCCACCACGAACGGGATGTGGATGTCGGTCCACTCCTCGATCTTCGGCGCGAAGTAGGGCGCCGCGGCCGCCGCGAACCAGCGTACGAAGTTGTAGCCCGCGCTCGCCACGGGCCGCGGGGCGTCCGACACGCCGAGCGCCAGCTCCGTGTAGACCGTGTTGTTCACGCCGATGAAGGCGCCGGACAGGATCGTGCAGACGATGGCCGTGGTGTGGTTGCCGTAGCCGAGGACGAGCACGTCCAGCGCGAGCAGCACGAGCGAACCGCCGAGCACCTTCAGGGAGCCGAACCGCTCCTGGAGGCGCGGCGCGGCGAACACCGAGAAGACGGCGAGCAGCACACCCCAGGCGAAGAACACGGCACCCGACTTGTAGGGGGTCATGTCCAGCACGAACGGGGTGAAGGCCAGCACGGTGAAGAACGTGTAGTTGTAGAAAAAGGACGACGCCGCGGCCGAGGCGAGCCCGCCGTGGCCGAGCGCCTTGATCGGGTCGAGCAGGGACGTCTTGCGGGCCGGCTTCGGCTGCTCCTTCAGGAACACCGTGACGCACAGGAAGCCGATCGCCATCAGGAAGGCCGTGCCGAAGAACGGGTAGCGCCAGCTGGCGTCGCCGAGCAAGGCGCCGAGCAGCGGGCCGCACGCCATGCCGAGGCCGAGGGCGGACTCGTACAGCAGGATCGCCGCCGCGCTGCCGCCGGCCGCCGCGCCGACGATGACGGCGAGGGCCGTGGAGACGAACAGGGCGTTGCCCAGACCCCAGCCGGCCCGGAAGCCGACCAGTTCCCCGACCGAGCCCGAGGTGCCCGCGAGCCCCGCGAAGACCACGACGAGGGCGAGGCCGAGCAGCAGGGTCTTCTTGCCGCCGATGCGGCTGGAGACGAAGCCGGTGACCAGCATCGCGATCGCGGTGATCAGGAAGTACGAGGTGAACAGGAGGGAGACCTGACTAGCCGTGGCGTCCAGGCCCTGGGCGATCGACGGCAGGATCGGGTCCACGAGTCCGATGCCCATGAAGGCGACGACGGAGGCGCCCGCCGTCGCCCATACGGCCTTCGGCTGGCGCAGGATGCCGCCGGCTCCCGCATCGAAGGGGTCCATGGTCGTTCCTCCACTCCGTTGAGATAGTTGGTATATGCACATACTAAGTTAGGTCGGCTAAATAATGCAAGCTGCATCTAGTTCTGCCCGGTAGTGCCCGCGTGAACCGGTTCCCTCCGGACGGGTGATCGTCCTTGACGTGGCGGAGCGAGGGTAGGACCGTGGGGCCCTATGAGGGGCGAACCCAGTTGCCCGAAGTGTGGTGGCCGGGTCAGGGCTCCCGGACTCTTCGCCGATTCCTGGCAGTGCGATGTGCACGGGACGGTGCATCCGCTGCAGCCCGTGATCCCGCCCAGTGTCGAGGCCCTCGAAGTCGTGGTGCATCGCACGCAGGTACCGGTGTGGATGCCGTGGCCGCTGCCGGTCGGCTGGCTGTTCACGGGTGTGGCCTGCGCGGGCGACGACCGCAGCGGCGGCCGCGCCACGGCGGTGGCGTGCACGGGACCCGGACCGCTCGGCGGTGTCGGCGAGCTGATCCTGGTGGCCGAGGAACTCGGCGTCGGGCTCGGGGCGCGCTACGCGGGCATCGACGGTCCGGATCCGGGGCCGTACATGAGCGTGGAGAAACCGCCGCAGGCCAAGGTGCTCGCCGCCGGCCGGCCGACTCCGCTGTGGCATGTCTCCGGGGCGCCGGAGGACCGGGCGGTGTTCGCGGGCGAGGCGCTGGGGCTGTGGTTGTGGGCCGTGGTCTGGCCCGAGCAGTCCGGGCTGCTGATGTACGACGAGCTGGTGCTGACGGATCTGCGGGACGCCGGGGCGGAAGTGGAACTGGTGCCCTGCGGAGCGCTGTCACCCCGGCTGCTGAAGCCCTGACTGTGGGGACCGTGGTGCAGGGACCATGCTGCAGGAGGCACGCTGCAGGTGGGCGCCTGTAGGGGGTGCACCCCGTCTGCGGGTGTGACGGAGGAGTCGGAAAGTCCGGTTATCCTTGAGCGTCCTCCTCTCTTCCGTCAGCGTCTGGAGCCCGTGTCGTGCGTATCGACCTGCACTGCCACTCCACGGCGTCCGACGGGACCGACACGCCCGCCGAGCTGGTACGCAACGCCGCCGCTGCCGGGCTGGACGTCGTCGCCCTCACCGATCACGACACGACCCGTGGGTACGGCGAGGCCATCGCCGCACTGCCCGCGGGGCTGACCCTCGTCACCGGGGCCGAGCTGTCCTGCCGGATCGACGGGGTGTCCATGCACATGCTGGCCTACCTGTTCGACCCCGAGGAGCCGGAGCTGCTCGCCGAGCGGGAGCTGGTGCGGGACGACCGGGTGCCCCGGGCGCGCGCCATGGTGGCCAGGCTTCAGGAGCTGGGTGTGCCGGTCACCTGGGAGCAGGTGGCGCGGATCGCCGGGGACGGCTCCGTCGGACGGCCGCATGTGGCCACCGCTCTCGTCGAGCTCGGGGTCGTACCGAGTGTGAACGACGCCTTCACGACCGACTGGCTGGCCGACGGCGGGCGGGCCCACGTGGCCAAGCACGAGACCGACCCCTTCGAGGCGATCCGGCTGGTCAAGGGCGCCGGCGGCGTCACCGTGTTCGCCCACCCCGGCGCCGACAAGCGCGGTCGCACCGTCCCGGAGTCCGCGATCGCCGAGATGGCCGCCGCCGGCCTCGACGGCATCGAGGTCGACCACATGGACCACGACGAGGACACGCGCGTACGGCTGCGCGGGCTCGCCGCCGACCTGGGGCTGCTCGTCACCGGGTCCAGCGACTACCACGGCAGCCGCAAGACGGTCGCCCTCGGGGAGTACACGACGGACCCCGAGGTGTACGGGGAGATCACGCGACGGGCGACGGGGGCGTTTCCCGTCCCGGGCACCGGCGGAATCTGAGGCCCGGCCCAGTTCTCCACCACTCGGCGCCGCAGGCCTTTGCGTGCCTGTGTCCGGCCCCGTGTTCCACCCCTTTCTGTAAGGCCAGTTCCGTCATGTTCGACGTCGCCGTCTTCGGCTCGCTCTTCCTCACCCTGTTCGTCATCATGGATCCCCCCGGGATCACCCCGATCTTCCTCGCGCTGACCGCCGGCCGGCCCGGCAAAGTGCAGAAGCGGATGGCCTTCCAGGCCGTCTGTGTCGCGGGCGGTGTCATCGCCGTCTTCGGGCTCCTGGGCCACCAGATCCTGAACTACCTGCACGTCTCCGTGCCCGCGCTGATGATCGCCGGCGGGCTGCTGCTCCTGCTGATCGCGCTCGACCTGCTCACCGGCAAGACCGACGAGCCGAAGCAGACCAAGGACGTCAACGTGGCGCTCGTCCCCCTGGGCATGCCGCTGCTCGCGGGTCCCGGAGCGATCGTCTCGGTCATCCTCGCCGTGCAGAAGGCCCACAGCGTCGCCACCCAGCTCTCGGTGTGGACGGCCATCCTCGCCATCCACGTCGTGCTCTGGCTGGTGATGCGGTACTCCCTGCTGATCATCCGGGTCATCAAGGACGGCGGCGTCGTGCTGGTGACCCGGCTCGCGGGCATGATGCTCTCCGCGATCGCCGTGCAGCAGATCATCAACGGGATCACCCAGGTGATCCGGGCGAGCTGAGCGGCCATGGACATGCGCAGAGCCCCCGCCCGGCGTCGATGCCGGGCGGGGGCTCTGAAGCTTCAGCGGTGATCCGCGTCTGTACCGTTCCGCGTCTGTACTGTTCCGCGTCTGTACTGTTCCGGTTATGAGGCCGAGGTGTCGGCCGGACGGATCCAGAGTCGCTGTCCTATGGCGGCGGCCTGCTGAACGATCCGGTTGACGGAGGCGGCGTCCACGACAGTGCTGTCCACGGGCGTGCCGTCGACGTCGTCGAGTCGCATGATTTCGAAGCGCATGGGCTTCTCCCTTCGTCTGGTCATCCTCCTGCGGAGAATTACTGCGTACGTAGGGAGTCAACGGGGTGTGTGTTACAAACATTCCCTACGCTAAAGAAATTTTTCGAACAGCTAACTACTGACCGGTAAGTGAGTCTCCGGAGACTCCTTGGGACCGGTTGTGTTCGCAGCGTGACCGCCGGGACAATGGTGGCGATGAACGACGACCTGGCGCCGCTGAGCGCCCGCATCGACCGCACCAACGAGCTGCTCACGCGCGTGCTCGCCGAGGTGGCGAAGACGCCCTCGACGCATGCGATCTTCGTCGACGCGGGATATCTCTACGCGGCCGCGGGACGACTCGTCACCGGCACCGAGGACCGTCGCGCCTTCGACCTCGACACCGAGGGCCTGATCGAGGCCCTCATCGACCGGGCCCGGACCATCTTCGCGGACAGCAGACTGCTGAGGGTCTACTGGTACGACGGCGCGAGACGCCGCATCCACACGGCGGAGCAGCAGTCCATCGCCGAACTCCCGGACGTGAAGGTCCGGTTGGGCAATCTCAACGCCAACAACCAGCAGAAGGGCGTCGACTCGCTGATCCGCTCCGACCTGGAGTCCCTGGCCCGCCACCGCGCGATCAGCGACGCCGCGCTCCTGGGCGGCGACGAGGACCTGGTCTCGGCGGTCGAGGCGGCCCAGGGCTACGGCGCCCGGGTCCACCTGTGGGGCATCGAGGCGCCGGAGGGCCGCAACCAGGCGGAACCGCTCCTGTGGGAGGTCGACAGCCAGCGCACCCTCGACCTCGACTTCTTCAAGCCGTACGTCTCCCGGCGGGCCGCCGGCCCCTACGAGGCGACGGCCACCCGTCCCACCCGTGACGCCGTCCGTTTCGTGGGCGCGCAGATCGCCGCGAAGTGGCTCGCGGAGCGGGGGCGGGCGGCACTGCAGGATCTCCTGCCCGGGCACCCCTACCTGCCCGGCTCGGTGGACCAGGATCTGTTGGTGGAGGCGGAGGTGCTTCTCCAGTACTCCCTGCGGGGGCAGGCCGATCTCCGGCGGTCGCTGCGGGACGGGTTCTGGGAGCACGTGCAGGGGCAGTACTGACCGCTCAGTGGCCGAGGCTGTCCCAGAAGTCGGCCAGGGCGCGGGCCGTGGGCAGGGGCTGGTCGGCGTTGGGGGAGTGGTCGGCTCCCGGGATCACCGTGCGGCGGGCGCGCAGTCGTACGGCCATGTCGTCGAGGAGATGAACCGGCCAGGCGTCGTCCTGTGAGCCGGACAGGACGTGGAACGGCAGCGGGACGGTGGCGAGCTCGTCGACCAGATCCGGTTCCGTGCACAACTGACGCCCTGTGGCGAGGAGTTGGGCGGGCTTGGTGCCGAGCCAGCGGCGGCGGAGCTGTGCGATGTCCCCGACGCCCTCGGCGGGGCCGCCGACCTCCTCCGGCGGGCCCATGGCCAGAAGCGTGTCCCACGCCTCGGCCATCGTCATCACACCGAGCGTGTCCCGCAGCAGCTTCACCCGCTGCTGCTGGGAGTCGGAGATCTGCGCGGGGCCCGAGGAGACGATGGTGAAGGAGAGGAAGGGGGAGTGGTCGAGCAGCACGGCGGCGCGCGCGATCTGACCGCCGAGGGAGTGCCCGACCAGGTGCACGGGGGTGTTGAGGGCTGCGGCCTGGGCGAGCACGTCACGCGCCAACTCGCCTCGCGCGTAGGCCGATTCGTCTTCCTCCGGCCCGTCAGACTCGAACTGCCCCCGCCCGTCCACGGCCACGACCCGGTACCCGCGCGCGGTGAGCGGTTCGTGGAGCAGCGTGAAGTCCTCCTTGCTCCCCGTGAAGCCGGGCAGCAGCAGCGCGGTGCCCTTGGGGGCGACACCGGGGGCCACGGCCGAATCCACGGCCGCGAACTCACCGCGAGCGGTGCGCAGGGGATGGACGCGGGCGCCGGGCGGCGGGGTGAAGACGGCTCGGGTGCTCACGGGGTGAGGGTATCCCGGGCGGGGGTGGCGGGCCGGCGCCGTAGGGGGCCGAGGGGTGCCGCAGGGGGTGCCACGGGATGTCGTTCGGACGGTTGTGGGTTCGGCGCGGGCGGTCACGGCCGGGGCCGGGAACGCCGACGGCCCGGCCCCTGGTGAAGGGACCGGGCCGTCGGGCGTCGGATCAGCTGTCCGCGGGCTCCGCGGCGGCCGTCTTGCGGGTCCGTCGGCGCGGTGCGGCAGCCTTCGGCTCCTGGTCCGTCTGGGCCGGGATCTCGGCGGTCACGGCC
>NZ_JBHVYZ010000006.1:129694-130457 GCF_042880295.1 Streptomyces sp. NPDC058307 | reverse complement strand
GGTTCGGCGGCCTTGCGGGTGCGGCGACGCGGCTTGGCTTCCGCGGCCTCGGCCGCGTCCGTGAGCACCTCGGCGGTGGCCGCGGTCTTGCGGGTGCGGCGCGGCTTGACCTCCGCGGTCTCCGCCGTGTCGGCCGCGGTCTCCGCCGGGGCCGCCGTGGCCTTGCGGGTGCGGCGCGGCTTGGTGACCGTGCCCTCCGCGGTGTCCACTGCCGCCTCGGCCGCCTTCGCGGTGCTCGCCGTCTTCCGCGTACGCCGGGGCTTGACCACCTCGGCCGTTTCCGCCTCCGGGACCGTCTGGGCCGGGATCTCGGCGGTCACGGCCGGTTCGGCGGCCTTGCGGGTGCGGCGACGCGGCTTGGCTTCCGCGGCCTCGGCCGTGTCCACGGCGGCTTCGGCGGCGGTCGTGGTCGCGGCAGCGGCCTTGCGGGTGCGGCGCGGCTTGGCCTCGGCGGCCTCGGCCGTGTCCACCGCGCTCTCGGCGGGCGTCGTGGCCGCGGTCGCGGTCTTACGGGTGCGGCGGGGCTTGATCGCCACGGCCTCCGCCGTGTCGGCGGCGGCCTCCGTCGGCGCGGCCGCGGTCTTGCGGGTGCGGCGCGGCTTGGTGACCGTGCCCTCCGCGGTGTCCACGGCGGCTTCGGCTGCTTCGGCGGCGGGAGCCGCGGCGGCTGCCTTGCGGGTGCGGCGGGGCTTGGTCTCCGTGGCCTCGGCCGTGTCCACGGCGGCTTCCGCGGGAGTCGCCGCGGCCGCGGTCTTGCGCGTAC
>NZ_JBHVYZ010000006.1:91031-129603 GCF_042880295.1 Streptomyces sp. NPDC058307 | reverse complement strand
GGCCTCGGCCGTGTCCACGGCGGCTTCCGCGGGAGTCGCCGCGGCCGCGGTCTTGCGCGTACGGCGCGGCTTGGTGGCCGGGGCCTCCGCCGGAGCGGTCTCGGCGACCGGAGCGGCCTCCGTGACCGGCGGGGTCTCTACGACCGTCTCCACCGCGGCCGGTGTCTCCGCGGACTTGCGGGTCCGGCGGCGACGCGGCTTGGCCGGGGTCGTCCCGGTCTCGTCGAGGGAGGGACCCTCCGCCGTGGTGACGGCCGACTCCGCGGCCTCGGACACGGCCGGCTCGACTGCCGCCGCTGCCGTGGTCGCCGTGGCCGGCGCCGAGTCGGACGCCGCGCCGCGGGTGCGGCGACGGCGGCGCGGGGTGCGGGTCGTGGTGGCGTCCTCGACCGCGGTGGTCTCCGACGGGGCGACCGCCTCCGGGGCGACCGCCTCGGCGGGGGCGTTCGCGTCCAGCGGGGTACCGCTGCGGGTACGACGGCGACGGCGCGGCGTACGGTCCCCGCGCTCGCGGTCGGTGTGCTCGCGGTCGGCGGAGCGGGACTCGTCCCGGCCGCCTCGTCCGCGACCCCGGTCCCGGTCACCGCGGTCACGGTCACCGCGACCGCGTGCACCGCGTCCGCCCGTCTCGCCCAGGTCCTCGAGCTCCTCCGCGTCGAGCCCCGCACGGGTGCGGTCGGCCCGCGGCAGGACACCCTTGGTGCCCGCGGGGATGTTCAGCTCCTCGTAGAAGTGCGGGGAGGTGGAGTACGTCTCCGGCGGGTCGTTGAACTTGAGCTCCAGCGCCTTGTTGATCAGGTTCCAGCGCGGGATGTCGTCCCAGTCGACGAGGGTGATCGCGATGCCCTTGGCACCCGCGCGGCCGGTACGGCCGATGCGGTGCAGGTACGTCTTCTCCTCTTCGGGGCACTGGTAGTTGATGACGTGCGTGACGCCCTCGACGTCGATGCCGCGGGCGGCGACGTCGGTGCAGACGAGCACGTCCACCTTGCCGTTGCGGAAGGCGCGCAGCGCCTGCTCACGGGCGCCCTGGCCGAGGTCGCCGTGGACCGCGCCGGCCGCGAAGCCGCGCTGCTTGAGCTGGTCGGCGAGGTCGGCCGCGGTGCGCTTGGTACGGCAGAAGACCATGACCAGTCCCCGGGCGTCGGCCTGCAGTATGCGCGCGACCATCTCGGGCTTGTCCATGTTGTGCGCGCGGTACACGTGCTGCTTGGTGTTCGCGACGGTCCTGCCCGCGTCGTCGGGCGAGGTGGCGTTGATGTGCGTGGGCTGCGACATGTAGCGCCGCGCGAGACTGATGACCGCGCCCGGCATGGTCGCCGAGAACAGCATGGTCTGGCGGCGGGCCGGCAGCAGGTTGATGATCTTCTCGACGTCGGGCAGGAAGCCGAGGTCGAGCATCTCGTCGGCCTCGTCGAGGACGAGCGCCTTGATGTGGCTGAGGTCGAGCTTCTTCTGGCCCGCGAGGTCCAGGAGCCGGCCCGGGGTGCCGATGACGACGTCGACGCCCTTCTTGAGGGCCTCGACCTGGGGCTCGTAGGCGCGGCCGCCGTAGATGGCGAGAACGCGGACGTTACGCACCTTGCCCGCGGTCTGCAGGTCGTTGGTGACCTGCGTGCACAGCTCGCGCGTGGGGACGACGACGAGCGCCTGCGGGGCGTCGGTCAGGTCCTCGGGCTTGGCGCGGCCGGCCTCGACGTCGGCGGGGACGGTGACCCGCTCGAGGAGCGGGAGACCGAAGCCCAGCGTCTTGCCGGTGCCGGTCTTGGCCTGGCCGATGACGTCGGAGCCGGAGAGGGCTACCGGGAGCGTCATCTCCTGGATGGGGAAAGGATTGATGATGCCGACGGCTTCGAGGGCCTCGGCCGTCTCGGTGAGAATCCCGAGATCGCGGAAGGTCGTAGTCAGGGTGCTGCCTCTTCTGTGTGTGCGGTGCGAGGCGAGCGCGGGGGGTCGTCTACCGTGCTGGGGACGTCGGCTGCCTTACGGGCTAAGCCGTAATGGCACGGGACCACTGCCGACGCTCTAGCGCTCGTACCGCTGAGGGTCCCCCTCCGAACTCTGTACGCACTGTGCCGTACGGGCGAGGAGGGCTTGTCGGGTCGGAGCCGATCGGGCCACCGACCGGGCATCCTCATACGTGCGGCCTGTCGAGGTACGGCACACTCACGAAGTGCCGTCGTACCAGCAGGCGCATTACCACCATACCCCGGAATCGT
Organism: Streptomyces sp. NPDC058307; assembly: GCF_042880295.1. Taxonomy (NCBI): domain Bacteria; kingdom Bacillati; phylum Actinomycetota; class Actinomycetes; order Kitasatosporales; family Streptomycetaceae; genus Streptomyces; species Streptomyces sp. NPDC058307. Next base: position 127,384 of record NZ_JBHVYZ010000006.1, on the reverse strand, counting down.
GCACATGTGATGGCCGATTTGGTCACGTAGTCGTCGTCACACTGATTGACCAGGGCCTTCCGTCGTCCGGAGAGCGGGCTATTGTGCGCTTCATGACGACCTCTGACAAGCCCGACAACGCCTCCGAGACCCCTGCCGAACCCCCCGTCGAGCGCACCGGTGTCGCCGCCCAGGACTGGGCGAAGGCCTCCGCGGAGCCGCAGTACCGAGCCGCGGTCGTCGACCTGCTCGGCGCGCTCGCGTACGGCGAGCTGGCGGCCTTCGAGCGGCTCGCCGAGGACGCGAAGCTGGCGCCGACGCTGTCGGACAAGGCGGAGCTGGCGAAGATGGCGTCGGCCGAGTTCCACCACTACGAGAAGCTGCGCGACCGGCTCACGGAGATCGGCGAGGAACCGACGCTCGCGATGGAGCCGTTCGTCGCGGCACTCGACGGCTTCCACCGGCAGACGGCGCCCTCGGACTGGCTGGAGGGGCTCGTCAAGGCCTACGTCGGCGACTCGATCGCCAGCGACTTCTACCGGGAGGTCGCCGCGCGGCTCGACACCGACTCGCGCGAGCTGGTGCTGGCCGTCCTCGACGACACCGGACACGCCGGGTTCGCCGTCGAGAAGGTGCGGGCGGCGATCGACGCGGATCCGCGGGTGGGCGGCCGACTCGCCCTGTGGGCACGGCGGTTGATGGGGGAGGCGCTGTCGCAGTCGCAGCGGGTCGTCGCGGACCGGGACGCGCTGTCGACGATGCTGGTCGGGGGCGTCGCGGACGGGTTCGACCTCGCCGAGGTGGGGCGGATGTTCTCCCGGATCACCGAGGCGCACACCAAGCGGATGGCCGCGCTCGGTCTGGCGGCGTAGCGCTCAGGGGCTGGCGGTCGTCTTCGGCTACAGCTACAGCTACAGCTACAGCTACAGCAATGGTCTATGGGCTACGGCGGCTGCGCCCGTGTGGCGGAGCAGCCGCCGGCACTCCTACGTACGCTTTCCGCCCTACGTACCCTTTCCGCTCATGCCGTCGCCGAGCGGCGGAGTCTTCCCGACGGGCGCAGGAGCAGGGACAGCGAGGCGACGGAGACCACTGCCGCGCCCAGGAGGATCAGCAGGACGCTGCCCGGGTCCAGCGCGGTGTGGGTCACGAAGGCGCCGAAGAGGGCTCCCGCGGTGCCCGTCGCGAGGACCAGGGAACGGGTCGGCAGGCGGTGGGCGAGGCGGTGTGCCGCCACTCCTGCCAGTACCAGACCGAGCAGCGCGGAACCGAGCGCTTCGATCAACATCATGGGGTTCCCTCCCACACGCCACACTGCGCATTACGGTCGTAGCCCGTCATACCCGTGACCTGCGGAATGCAATCCTCCTCCGGGTGCTGTTCGTACTCCATACGGGAACGGGGGGATCCTGCCCACCGCGCGAAGAGGGGCGCCGCGCCCGCAGGGGGCCGGGCCCCTCTTCGTCTGTCTGCCTACAGCGCGCCGAAGCCCACCTTGCGCGGAGCCGGCTCGCCGAGCTCGACGTACGCGAGACGGTCGGCCGGGACGAGGACCTTGCGGCCGTGCTCGTCCACCAGGCTCAGCAGCTGAGACTTGCCGGCCAGCGCATCGGCCACCGCGCGCTCGACCTCCTCGGCGCTCTGACCGCTCTCCAGAACGATCTCGCGGGGCGCGTGCTGCACGCCGATCTTGACCTCCACGGCTATGTCCCTCCGACGGTCAGTGAAGTGCGCGACCTTCCGCGCCGTACCAGCACACATTAGCCCGGTGAGGGGATGTACACGCTCGGCGCAAGAACGCCAACAGCGAACACCGCGCGGGAACAAGCGGGCAACGCACCGGAACGGGCGAACTACGCACCCGAACGAACGACCCGCACGCGTGTGCGTGCGGGTCGTTCGTTCCGGTGTTTCCAGGGCCTCAGAGCCTCTAGTGGTGTTCCGTGCCGTGCAGCGGGAATCCGGCGATGCCCCGCCACGCCAGCGACGTCAGCAGTTGGACCGCCTGGTCGCGCGGGACGCTGCGGTCGCTGTGCAGCCAGGACCGGGCCACCACCTGGGCGAGCCCGCCGAGGCCCGACGCGAGCAGCATCGACTCCGCGCGCGAGAGGCCGGTGTCCTCGGCGATCACGTCACAGATCGCCTCGGCGCACTCGTTGGTGACCTTGTCGACGCGCTCGCGCACCGCGGGTTCGTTCGTCAGGTCCGACTCGAAGACCAGGCGGAAGGCGCCGCCGTCGTCCTCGACGTACGCGAAATAGGCGTCCATGGTCGCCCGTACGCGCTGCTTGTTGTCGGTCGTCGACGCGAGCGCGGTGCGCACCGACTGGATCAGGGACTCGCAGTGCTGGTCCAGCAGCGCGAGATACAGGTCGAGCTTGCCCGGGAAGTGCTGGTAGAGCACCGGCTTGCTGACGCCGGCCCGCTCGGCGATGTCGTCCATCGCGGCCGCGTGGTAGCCCTGCGCCACGAAGACTTCCTGTGCGGCACCCAGCAGCTGGTTCCGTCGGGCACGGCGCGGCAGGCGCGTCCCTCGCGGGCGTGCTGCCTCTGTCTGCTCGATGGCTGTCACGCCGCCTCCCAATGTCGTCCACATGCGGTGTGCGCCGCGCCGCCATCGTACTTTTCGGTAACCCTGCTGTGCGCGGTGCGAACGCAGAATTTCACGGACCGGACGGTGACGAAAGCCACACAAAGGTTTCAAACAGTCGCTTAGTGGGCAGCGGCCGTCCCGTTCCTGTCACCGATAATCGTCCTCGTCGAGTGAGACGACCCGGGCCTGTTCGGCGAGGTCGGCCTCGTTGGCCCGGGCGGGGTCCACGCCGGTCAGCGGGTCGTCGCGGTCGGGCGCGATGTCGGTGCGCTGCTCGGCCGCGTCGACCTCGGGGGCCTCCACGCCGAGTTCGACGGCGTCGTCCTCCTGGAAGGCGTCGGGGTCCGTGATCGCCTCGGGGTCGGTGAAGGCCTCGGGGTCGGTGGGGTCGTAGGCCATGGTGGGCTCCCTTCCTAGAACGTCCCTGATGTACACAGGGGGCCACATGCGGGTGCCCTGCGTACGAGCCTAGGAGACACACGATCTGGACGCCATGCGATGGTGTGCCGTACCGCGCGCGCCGCGGCCCGCCCGACTCGCACATGTGGCCTGTGATGGCGAACACATGAACCAGTGCGTGATCGTCTCGTAACATTGCCGCATGTCTTCGACCGAGCTGCCCTTCGTGCCGCCCGCCACCGTCCTTCCGAAAGTGGCGCCCGTCAGGGTCGGTGCGGGTGAGCGGCTCAGGTCGGTGAGGCTGCCCGGGATCACTCTGACGGTGCGTTCGAGGCCGGCCGCGCGCGAGGGGCTGCCGCCCGCGCTGTACGTCCATGGCCTCGGCGGTTCCTCGCAGAACTGGTCGGCGTTGATGGAGCAGCTGGAGGGCGACGTCGACGGCGAGGCCGTCGATCTGCCCGGCTTCGGTGACTCCCCGCCGCCGGACGACGGCAACTACTCGCTCACCGCTCACGCGCGCGCGGTGATCCGTCTTCTCGACGCGTCCGGTCGCGGGCCCGTCCACCTCTTCGGGAACTCCCTCGGCGGCGCGGTGTCCACGCGCGTCGCGGCGGTGCGGCCCGACCTGGTGCGTACCCTCACCCTCGTCTCACCGGCCCTCCCGGAGCTCCGCGTCCAGCGCAGCGCCGTGCCCACGGGGCTGCTCGCGCTGCCCGGCGTGGCCGGTCTGTTCACCCGGTACAGCAAGGACTGGACGGCCGAGCAGCGCGTCCGCGGAGTCACGGCCCTGTGCTACGGCGACCCCGGGCGGGTCACTCCGGAAGGCTTCCAGCACGCGGTGGAGGAGATGGAACGGCGGCTGCAACTGCCGTACTTCTGGGACGCGCTGGCGCGGTCCGCGCGCGGGCTGGTGAACGCGTACACGCTGGGCGGCCAGCACGCGCTCTGGCGACAGGCCGAGCGCGTCCTCGCACCCACCCTGCTCGTCTACGGCGGCCGCGACCAGCTCGTCGGCTTCCGCATGGCCCAGAAGGCGGCCCGTGCCTTCCGCGACTCCCGCCTGCTGACCCTGCCGGAGGCGGGGCACGTGGCGATGATGGAGTACCCGCAGACGGTGGCGGAAGCGTTCCGGGAGTTCGCCGCGGAGAAGGGGGCCACGACCAAGGGAGCCAAGGGGGCTTCTGACGGTTCCGTGGGAGGCTCTGACCGGCGTGACAGGACCGCGGGTGCCTCCGGTGAGGGGGCCTCGGGTCTCGGGACGGACGCCGCGACGGCTTCCGGCGACGGGGCCGACACCACGAGTGTGGGGAGCTGAGGCGCGGCGTGGGACGCCACAGTCGACGCGGGCCCGCCCCCAAGAAGGGGCCCGACAACGGCGGTTCAGGCACGGACGGTACGGGCCGGGCGGCCGCCGAGGCACCGGGCCGGGGGCGGACACCGAATTCCCCTGCTCCGGCGCCGCGGGCTGCTCGGCAGGGGGTGCCGGGGGGCCAGGGGCCCGAGTCGGGGTTACCGGAAGCCCGACCAGTGAGCGGCTCCGCCGGGTACCGGGTGCCCGCCCAGGGCGGCCCGGGGCTCCCGGCCCGGACGCCTGCACGTGGGTTTCCGCGGGTTGCGGAGGGGGCCCCGGCGCACGGCTTTCCGCGGGTTTCGGGTGGGGTGACGTCTGGGTCTGGCGCCGGTCGGGATCCTGACGGCACGCCCGCGCGTGGCGTTACCCGGGTTGTGGAGGGGGCGCCGGCGCGTGGGCTTCCGCGAGCTTCCGGCGGGGGGACGTCGGGGCCTGGCTCTGCTGCGGTCGCTGACGGGACGCCCGCGCGTGGCGTTCCCCGGATTCCTGACGGGACGCCGGCGCACGGCTTTCCGCGGGTTCCCGGCGGAGTGACGTCTGGGCCCGCCTCTCCGCGACTTCCGGACGGCACGCCTCCGAAGGGCTCCCCTCGGCTCCCCGACGGCACGCCCGCGCACGGTTTTCCCCGGCTCGCTGACGGCACGCCCGCGCGTGGAGTTCCGCGGGTGCCGGATGGCGCGCCCGTCCAAGGTGGCGCGCCCGTCCAAGGTGGCCCGTCCGTCCAAGGTGTGCGGCGGTTCCCCGACGGGACACCCCCGCGTGGCTTGCCGCGACTTTCCGACGGCACCCCCGCACAGGGCCTGCCCCGGGTCCGTGGCGGGCATCCCGAGCAGCGTGAATCCGGGGGCGGCTGGGGGGAGTTGCGCGGTCAGGGGCCGGGCGGCGGGTACGCCGCGGGACCAGGGACCGGGGTTGCCCCGCCGCGGCAGCGGCAGGGCCCTTCGGGACCGAGGTCGGGGCCACGACAGGATTACGTCAACGCGTTCGGCGACGGCGTCGACGTCTTCGCGCCCGGCGGGCCCCGCCGCCCTGTTCCCGCGAACGGTCCCGTCAGCGGGGCCGGGGCGCCCGCCACGCACCCCTCCGACGGCTGCGGCTCCGTCACCGACTGGCCCGACGACACCGACGTGCACAGCGACACGGACGCCCGCCCCGACTCCGGCGGCGAGCCGGCGGCCAAGGGCGGCAAGGGCCGGGCGTTCACCGGTATCGCGGCCGCCGCCGTCGTCACCGTGCTCGCCGTCGTCGTGGCCGGACAGGTCACCGACGGGCCCGGTACCGCCGCGGGCGCGCAGTCCGCGACCGACCAGGCGCGGGACGCCCGGGACGCCGGCCCGGGTGCGGCCGGGCAGCCCTCGCCGGCGTCCTCGGCCGTCGTGGCGCCGCTGACGTACCAGCAGAAGATGGCCACGAAGTACCCGCTCAGCGCCAAGCTCGACGGCTCGGGGAAGTTCGACGCGATCAAGGGCGTCGACAAGGCGCCCGGCAAGGGACAGAAGTACACCTACCGTGTGGACGTGGAGCAGGGTCTCGGACTCGACGGCGAACTCTTCGCCGAGGCCGTGCAGAAGACGCTCAACGACGACCGCAGCTGGGCCCACAACGGCGCCCGGACCTTCGAGCGCATCTACTCCGGCAAACCCGACTTCGTGATCACCCTGGCCAGCCCCGGCACCACGGCCGAGTGGTGTGCCAAGTCCGGCCTCGACACGACGGAGGACAACGTCTCGTGCGACTCGGCCGCCACCGAACGCGTGATGATCAATGCGTATCGATGGGCGCAGGGATCAACCACATACGGTGCTCGGATCCATGCGTACCGGCAGATGTTGATCAACCATGAAGTCGGTCACCGCCTCGGCTACTCCCACGTGACGTGCGACAAGAACGGCGAGCTCGCGCCGGTCATGCAGCAGCAGACCAAGTTCCTCGACCACGACGGGATCCACTGCCGGGCCAACCCGTGGGTGTACCCCGGGAGTTGACGAGTGGCGCCCATGTCACATTGACATGGGTTGATTGGTCATACATATTGCTGCCCATGTGGTCTAGTCATGCCGTCGAGAGGAGCGCCGCCATCGAGCTGGCGCTCATCGGTGTGACCCCGCTCTGCGTGGCCGACATCCTCTGTCGCTGACGCCCGCCCTCAGGCGCGCGCGTCGCGAATCCCGCATTTCTCCGTGACCGAGTCACGGCTTTTCCGACGACCCGACGCCGGGGCAGACGTCCGTCCACTTTCGTCTCACCCTTCGTCAATACGTCTCACCATACGAGACTCATCATTCGAGAGGTCGTCTCCGATGCGTCACCCGTCCCTCACAGCGCGCCGTGTGGCCGCGGTATCCGTAAGCCTGGTTCTGGCAGCGGGCGCCGCCGCCTGCGGTCCTGAGGACAACGATGCCAAGAGCTCCGGTGGCGACTCCACGCCCCACAAGGGCGGCACCCTGACGGTCCTGGACTCCGACCCGCAGGAGGACTTCGACCCGGCCCGCCTCTACACCTCCGGCGGCGGGAACGTGCCCTCCCTCGTCTTCCGCACCCTCACCACCCGCAACCGCGAGAGCGGCGCCGCCGGGGCCGAGGTCGTCCCCGACCTCGCGACCGACACCGGGCGCCCCAACAAGGACGCGACGGTGTGGACGTACACCTTGAAGAAGGGCCTCAAGTACGAGGACGGCACCGCGATCACCTCCGCCGACATCAAGTACGGCATCGAGCGCTCCTTCGCGCCCGAACTCTCCGGCGGCGCCCCCTACCTGCGGGACTGGCTGGTCGGCGCGGCGGACTACCAGGGGCCGTACAAGGACAAGAAGGGTCTGGCGGCGATCGAGACGCCGGACGACCGCACCCTCGTCTTCCGTCTGAACAAGCCCGAGGGCGAGTTCCCGTACCTGGCCACGCAGACGCAGTTCACGCCCGTTCCGAAGGCCAAGGACACCGGGACGAAGTACGAGGAGCACCCGGTCTCCTCCGGTCCGTACAAGGTCGTCAAGAACCAGAACGACGGTGAGCATCTCGTCCTGGAGCGCAACAAGTACTGGTCCGCTTCGACGGACGCCGAGCGCAAGGCGTACCCCGACAAGATCGACGTCAAGTCCGGGCTCGACCCGTCGGTGATCAACCAGCGGCTGTCGGCGTCCCAGGGCGCGGACGCGGCCGCGGTCACCGCGGACACCAACCTCGGCCCGGCCGAGCTCGCCAAGGTGACGGGCGACAAGGAGCTCGCCTCCCGCGTCGGCACCGGGCACTTCGGCTACACCAACTACATAGCGTTCAACCCGAAGGTCAAGCCGTTCGACGACGTCAGGGTGCGGCAGGCCGTCTCGTACGCCATCGACCGTTCCTCCGTGGTCAACGCGGCCGGCGGCAGCGCGCTCGCCGAGGCCGCCACCACCTACCTGCCGAACCAGAAGTCCTTCGGCTACGAGCCGTACGACCTCTTCCCTGCGGGTAAGACGGGCAACCCGGCGAAGGCCAAGGAACTGCTGAAGGAGGCCGGTCACCCGAACGGGCTCACGGTCACGCTGACGCACTCCAACGCCAAGGACTTCGAGACCAGCCCCGAGATCGCGACCGCCATCCAGGACGCGCTCAAGAAGGCCGGCATCACGGTCAAGCTCCAGGGCCTCGAGGAGAACGACTACAAGGACACGATCCACAGCGTGAAGACCGAGCCCGGCTTCTTCCTCGCTCACTGGGGTGCCGACTGGCCCTCCGGCGGTCCCTTCCTCGCCCCGATCTTCGACGGCCGACAGATCGTCAAGGACGGCGCGAACTTCAACACGGGCCTGCTCAACGACAAGTCGGTCAATGACGAGATTGACGCGATCAACAAGTTGACCGATCTTGACGCTGCCGCCAAGCGATGGGGTGCACTGGACAAGAAGATCGGCGAGCAGGCACTGACCGTGCCGCTGTTCCACCCCGTTTACAAGCGCCTGTACGGCAAGGACATCAAGAACGTCGTGATCAGCGACTGGACCGGTGTTCTGGACATCTCGCAGGTCGCGGTCAAGTAACCCGATGAGCGAGGCACTTGTCGCCACCGAGGTCCCCGAGGCAGCCGCCACGGGGGCCTCGGGGGCCCGTCAGTTCTGGCGGCGACTGCGGTCGCAGCGCGCCGCCATGGTCGCGGCGGCCGTCGTCGCACTCCTCGTCCTGGTCGCCCTCGCGGCGCCCCTGCTCACCGCGCTGGAGGGCCAGGACCCGACCACCTACCACCCCTCACTCATCGACTCCGCGCGCGGGGGCGTGCCGATCGGCTCCTTCGGAGGCATCAGCGGCGACCACTGGCTGGGCGTCGAGCCGCAGACGGGGCGTGACCTGTTCGCCCGGCTGGTGTACGGGGCTCGGGTCTCCCTCGGTGTCGCGCTGGCCGCGACCGTCGTACAGGTCTTCCTCGGTGTCGTCGTGGGAGTCGCGGCCGCGCTCGGCAACCGATGGGTTGATCAACTGTTGAGCCGGGTCACCGACATCATCGTCGCCATGCCGTTGATGATCATGGCCTTGGCGTTGCTGGCCATCGTGCCGAGCAGCTTTCCGCGGCCGGTCCTGGTCGCGTTCATCATCGGCTTCGTCGCCTGGGGCACGATCGGCAAGATCGCGCGCGCCCAGACACTCACCCTCAAGGAACTCGACTACGTGGCCGCCGCCCGGCTGAGCGGCTGGGGCACCTTGCGGATCGCCCGCCGGGAACTGCTGCCCGGTCTCGCCGCGCCCGTCATCACCTACGCGGCGCTGATGGTGCCGGCGAACATCAGCATCGAGGCCTCCTTGTCCTTCCTCGGCGTCGGCGTGAAGCCGCCCACCCCGTCCTGGGGACAGATGCTCTCCTCGGCCGACGTCTGGTACCAGGCGGCCCCGCAGTACCTGCTGCTGCCCGCGGCCGCGCTGTTCGTCACCGTCCTCGCGCTCACCGTCCTCGGCGACGGCGTCCGCACCGCCCTCGACCCGCGCGCGGCCTCCCGCCTGCGCATCGGCACGGGCCGCAAGCAGGAGTCCAGGGCCGGCAAGGAGGGCTCCGCATGAGCGGCTTCCCCGGATTCGCCCTGCGCCGGACCCTGAGCGCCGTACTCACTCTGCTCGCTCTCTCGGTCATCATCTACGTGGTCTTCTACGCCACTCCCGGCAACGTCGCCCAGATCACCTGCGGCCCGCGCTGCTCGCCGGAGCAGGTGCACCAGGTCGCCCAGCAACTCCGGCTCGACGACCCGCTGTACCTGCGCTACTGGCACTTCCTCCAGGGCATCGTCGTCGGGCACGACTACTCCACCGGCACCTCGGTCGAGCACTGCTCGGCGCCCTGCTTCGGGCTGTCGTACCAGAGCGACCAGCAGGTCACGCAGATCATCCTGAACAAGCTGCCCGTCAGCCTGTCCCTGGTGGTCGGCGCGATGGTGCTCTGGCTGCTGCTGGGCGTCGGCACCGGGGTGCTGTCCGCCTGGCGGCGCGGCCGCTTCACCGAGCGCGCGCTCACCGGCCTCACCCTCGCGGGAGTCGCCACGCCCGTCTTCGTCATCGGCCTCGTCCTGATGATCGTGGTCTGCGGACAGCTGGAGATCCTGCCCTTCCCGGAGTACGTCTCCTTCTCCGACGACCCCGAGCAGTGGATGTGGGGCCTGCTGCTGCCCTGGGTCACGCTCGCCCTCGCCGAGGCGGCCTACTTCGCGCGGCTGACCCGGGCGTCGATGCTCGAGACGCTCGCCGAGGACCACATCCGCACCTTCCGGGCCTACGGCGTCAACGAGCGGTCGATCATCGGCCGGCACGCCCTGCGCGGAGCCCTGGCGCCGATCATCGCCCTGAACGCCAACGACTTCGGCAGCGCGATGGGCGGGGCCGTCCTCGTCGAGTCGCTGTTCGGCCTCCCCGGCATCGGCCAGGAACTGGTCCACGCCGTCACCGTCGTCGACCTCCCGGTCGTCGTCGGCATGGTGCTGGTCATCGGCTTCTTCGTGGTGCTCGCCAACGCCGTCGCGGACGTCCTGTACGCGGTGGCCGACCGACGGGTGGTGCTCGCATGAGCCTCGTCCATGTCACGGACCTGACCGTCGCCTTCGGCGATCTGCGCGCCGTCGACGGCCTCTCCTTCCGTCTGGAGCAGGGCGCGGCCCTCGCCCTGGTCGGCGAGTCCGGCTCCGGCAAGTCCACCGTCGCCTCCGCCCTGCTCGGACTGCACCGCGGCACGGGCGCCCGCGTGGGCGGCTCGGTCGAGGTCGCCGGAGTGGACGTACAGCAGGCGTCGGACGACGAACTGCGGCGGCTGCGGGGCGCGAGGGCCGCGATGGTCTTCCAGGACCCGCTGTCGTCCCTGGACCCGTACTACGCGGTCGGCGACCAGATCGCCGAGGTGTACCGCGTGCACACGCGTGTGTCGCGACGAGCGGCACGCGCGCGTGCGGTGGAGGTGCTGGACCGGGTCGGCATTCCGGACGCCGTACGGCGGTCCCGGTCCCGTCCGCACGAGTTCAGCGGCGGCATGCGCCAGCGCGCCCTCATCGCGATGGCGCTGGCCTGCGAGCCCGCCCTCCTGATCGCCGACGAGCCGACGACCGCGCTCGACGTGACCGTCCAGGCCCAGATCCTCGACCTGCTGCACACCCTGCGCCAGGACACCGGCATGGGCCTGCTGCTCGTCACGCACGACGTGGGCGTCGCCGCCGAGAGCGTCGACGACGTGCTGGTCATGCGGCACGGTCGGGCGGTCGAGCAGGGGCCGGTCGCCGCGGTGCTCGGGGCCCCGCGGGAGGCGTACACACGCGAACTGCTCGCCGCGGTACCGCGCGTGGACGCGCAGCGGGCACCCTCACGGGCAGCCGACGAGGTGGTCCTCGAAGCGAAGGGGCTGCGGCGCGAGTTCGGGCGCGGCAAGAACGCCTTCGCGGCCGTCGACGACGTCTCGCTGACCGTCCGCCGGGGCGAGACGCTCGGCGTCGTCGGCGAGAGCGGCAGCGGCAAGACGACGCTGGGGCGGATGCTGGTCGGTCTGCTGGAGCCGACGGCGGGGGAGGTCCGCCACGACGGCCACGCGCGCGTGGGCGTGGACCCGGCCGTCCAGATGGTCTTCCAGGACCCCGTCTCCTCCCTCAACCCCCGCCGCAGCGTGGGCGAGTCCATCGCCGACCCACTTCGCGCACGTGGCGAGAAGGACGAGAAGCGGATCAGGGGGCGGGTGACCCAGCTCCTGGAGCGCGTGGGGCTCGAAGGGGCGCACTACGACCGCTACCCGCACGAGTTCAGCGGAGGCCAGCGCCAGCGCGTGGGCATCGCGCGGGCGCTCGCGGCCGACCCGCGCGTCATCGTCTGCGACGAGCCGGTCTCCGCCCTCGACGTCACCACCCAGGCCCAGGTGGTGGCCCTGCTCGACGAGCTGCAGCGGGAGCTCGGACTCGCGCTGGTCTTCGTCGCGCACGACCTCGCCGTCGTACGCCAGGTCAGCGACCGCGTGGCCGTGATGCGGCGCGGCCGGATCGTCGAACAGGGGCCGGCCGACGAGGTCTACGACAGCCCCCAGGACCCGTACACCAAGCAGCTCCTGGCCGCCGTGCCGGCGCTCGATCCGCAGATCGCGGCCCGGCGCAGGGTGGAGCGCCGGGACGTGGCCGTGACCTGACGTTCCGTGTCCGTGTGATCTCTTAGCGCGACCGAACGCGATCCGCACGGGAAAGTTACGAGCGTTCACCCCTTTTGGTGGCGCGATGGACAACCGTCCGTCGCGCCACCGTCTTGTCCGCATACCTTCGTCCCGCTGCGAGCTGTCGGGCCAACGACGGCTCCTCATACGGGAGATCGGGGGTGCACTCGTGCGCATAGGACTGCTTACGGAGGGTGGCTATCCGTATGTGAGCGGTGACGCCGGACTCTGGTGCGACCGGCTCGTGCGCGGGCTCGCACAGCACGAGTTCGACATCTACGCGCTCAGCCGCAGCGAGCACCAGGAGGACGAGGGCTGGGTCCAGCTGCCGCCGCAGGTCGGCAGGGTCATCACGGCCCCGCTGTGGACCGCGCAGGACGACGGCGTGGTGTACGGGCGGCGCGCGCGCCGTCGGTTCGCCGAGTCCTACGACGAGTTGGCGGCCGCACTGTGCGAGGGGATGGTCGGCGACGCCTCGGGGGAGTCGCCGACCACTGAGGCGGACCGTTTCGCCAACGCCCTGTACGGACTCGCCGAACTCGCCCGCGACGAGGGCGGGCTGGTCGGAGCACTCCGCTCCGAGACCGCCGTACGGGCGCTGGAACGCGCCTGTCGTGCGCCCGGCGCCCGGCAGGCGGCGCGTGCGGCGCGGGTGCCGGATCTGCTCGCCGTGGCCGCACACCTGGAGCGCGCCCTGCGCCCCCTGTCGCTCGACTGGTACGAGGACGACGGCCTCGGCGCGGTCGACCTGTGCCACGCGGCCTCCGGCGGCCCGGCCGCCCTGCCCGGCCTCCTCGCCCACCACTTCACCGGCGTCCCGCTGCTGGTGACCGAGTACGGCGTACGGCTGCGCACGCACTACCTGGCCGGCACCGAGTCCCCGCCCGCGGTCCGGACCCTGCTCGCCGCCTTCCACGGCCGGCTCGCCACCGAGACCTACCGGCGGGCCGCGGTCGTCACGCCCGGCAACACCCACGCCCGCCGCTGGCAGGAGCGCTGCGGTGCCGACCGCCAGAAACTGCGCACGGTCTACCCGGGCATGGACGCCGCCCGTTTCACGGAGGTGGGCGAGTCCGCGGCGTGCGCGGACCCGGACACGCTGGTGTGGGTCGGCCGGGTCGAACCCGCCAAGGACCTGATCTCCCTGCTCCACGCCTTCGCGGAGATTCGCAAGGAGGAACCCAAGACTCGGCTGCGCATCGTCGGCGCGCCCACCGGGCCCGAGGGTGACGCCTATCTGGGGCACTGCAGGGCGCTGGCCGCACAGCTCTTCCCGGACGAGGCGGCGGGGCTGCACGCAGTCGGCGACAACCCCGTCTCCTTCGAGGAGATCGGCGGCCCCGAGGTGCCGACGCTCGCCGACGCGTACGCCTCGGGTGCGGTCACCGTCCTGTCCAGCGTCGTCGAGGGCTTCCCGATCAGTCTCGTCGAGGCCATGTTCTGCGGCCGGGCCACCGTGTCCACCGACGTCGGCGCGGTCGTGGAGGTCATCGGCGGCACGGGGCTCGTCGTCCCGCCTCGCAACCCGAAGGCGCTCGCGGAGGCGTGCGTCACCCTGCTGTGCGACCCCGAGCGCCGTGAGCGACTGGGGGCCGCCGCACGCGCCCGAGCGCTCGAACTGTTCACCGTGGACCAGAACATCACGGCATTTCACGGCATTTACCTGGAGATCGTCTCGTGCACACCGGTCCGTCGAGTCGTCCTGGACGGCACCGGTGAGCCCCTGCCCTTCGCCGCTCCCGCCGAGGCCCACGTACCCGGCCGCTGGACCGAGCAGCACAGCACCCGCGTGGTGGCCCGAGGCGGCCCCGGCTGGGCCGCGGGGCCCCCGGTGAGCGCGACGCCTCCCTTCGCCGCCACGGAAGGAGCGACCGGATGAGCGACGTGGGACTCGACCGCACCGGCCCTGCGGGCAGCCCAGGCGCGCAGGAGCCGCACACAGGTGAACTTTCCGAGGCTGATTCCGCGGTCGCCGACGCGCGTGCTGTGGGGTTCTCCGAGGACGTCGGTGCGCATGCCGCGGGGTCCTCGGAAGGCGCCGGTGCGCGGGGCGCAGGGTCCTCGGATGGCGCCGGTGCGCGTGCCGCAGAGTCCTCCGCCGGCGCGCACGCTGACGAGGTTTCCGAGGGCGCGGCCGCGCGCACTCCGTCACCGCCCACCCCCCGCGCCCCCGAGATCTCCACCGGCCTCAAGCCCACCACCCCCGGCCCCGTCCGCCGTTCCGGCGCCGACCCGGTGAAGGCCCTGATGCACCGTCACCGTGCGCTGTGCGAACGGGCCGTCGACCCCCTGGAGATCGCGGCGGGCCTGGAGGCCCACGGCGTCACCGACCGCACCGCCGTCCGCTTCCGGCACCGGGACGTCTTCTCCCTCGCCGAGGAGATGTACGCCCGTGTCCCGAGGGACGGCGACACGCCCCCGCCCCCCACGGCGGAGCAGACACCCAGGGCCCGCGCCGACTGGGCCCTGCTCACCCTCCTCCCCGGCGCCCTCTGCGGGGCCACGGTGGCCGGCATCCGACTCACCGACGGCCAGTCCCGCCTGGTCGCCGCCCTGGTGGGCTTCCTGGCCGTGTCCCTGGCCATGCGCGCCGCCCTGTCCCGCGGCCCCCTCGGCACTCCCGACCGCGCACCCACCTCCTCCACCTCCGCCTGGACGTACTGGCTCCTCGCCTACGCCACCCTCGGTAACGGCCTCCTCGCGGCAGCCGTGACCGGCGGCCCCGACGACCTGCCCACCGGCGCCGCCGACGCGCCCTGGCCCATCGCCACGGCCCCCCTCCTCGCCCTCACCCTGTCCTGCGCCCCGGCGGCCTGGTCCGCCCACCTCTTCACGGCCCGCGCCCGCCGCAAACTGGCCGTCAGCCGGGGCCTGGAGGACTTCGCGGCCTCCGTACGGCCCCTGCTGTTCGGCATGTTCGCCCTGTACCTGTGCGCCCTGGCCGCTCTGTCGGCCCTGTCCGGGGCCGCCATGGACGAACCGGCCGCCCACCTCCAAGTCGTCACCCTGGGCGCCCTCCTCTTCCTCGCCCGCCTCCTCACCGTCCACGGCTTCACCCACGCCCCCGTGGTGGTCCTCACCGCCGCCGCCACAGCACAGGCGACCACCCTGGCCGCGGCCTTCGCCTCCCGCCTGCCGGGCTGCGGCTTCCTGGCCGTGCCGGTGGACGCCCTCGTGGACCTCTGGGGCCCGGGCGGCATCCCGACCCTTTCCTGCGGGCTCGGCGCCCTGGCCCTGCTGATCCACGGCACCCGCAAGCTGACGAGAGCGTCGGCCCACGCTCGGACGGAGGCCTCGTGCTGAGCCGACTTCGAGCCACCCACCCGCCGTAGGCGCAGCAGCCCACCCGCCATAGGCGCTGCCGCCGCCCGACGTTGGCGCAGCCGCCCACCGGGAGCGACCACGCCCCGCCGTGGGCGGGACCGTCCACCAACCGTGGGCGAGACCGACA
This sequence comes from Streptomyces sp. NPDC058307, assembly GCF_042880295.1. Classification (NCBI taxonomy): domain Bacteria; kingdom Bacillati; phylum Actinomycetota; class Actinomycetes; order Kitasatosporales; family Streptomycetaceae; genus Streptomyces; species Streptomyces sp. NPDC058307. The sequence goes on along the minus strand of NZ_JBHVYZ010000006.1, from coordinate 111,978 downwards.
CCAGCCGTGAGCGGAACCGCCCCGGCGACCCCGCACACACCGCCGCAGGCAACCCCGGCTCCACCGCCGGAGGCAACTCGCAAGCCCCTCCCGAAGGAGAACCCGCAATGACCACCTCCCGACCCGCCCCCAAGGCCCCGGGAGCAGCCCGATGAGAGTCCTGCTGATCGGAGCCAACGGCTACCTCGGCCGCTTCGTCGCCGACCGCCTGCTTGCCGACCCCGCCGTCCAGCTCACCGCCCTCGGCCGCGGGGACGACGCCGACGTCCGCTTCGACCTCGCGTCGGGCAGCCCCGGTGCGCTCACCCGCTTCCTCGACGCGGTCCACCCGGGCGTCGTCGTCAACTGCGCCGGCGCCACCCGCGGCGGTGCCCGTGAACTCACCCGCCACAACACGGTCGCCGTCGCCACCGTCTGCGAGGCCCTGCGGCGCAGCGGCTGCGGGGCACGGTTGGTGCAACTCGGCTGCGGCGCCGAGTACGGGCCCAGCCAGGCGGGCTCCTCCACGGCCGAGGACGCCGTCCCCCGCCCCGGTGGCCCGTACGGCGTCAGCAAACTCGCCGCCACCGAGCTGGTCCTCGGCTCCGGTCTGGACGCGGTCGTCCTGCGCGTCTTCTCACCGGCCGGCCCCGGCACCCCCGCGGGCTCCCCGCTCGGCCGTCTCGCCGAGGCCATGCGCCGCGCCATGCAGTCCGGCGACGGCGAACTGAAGCTCGGCGGCCTCGGCGCCCAGCGCGACTTCGTCGACGTCCGCGACGTGGCCCGCGCCGTCCACGCGGCCTCGCTGTCCGCTGCACAGGGCGTCATCAACATCGGTTCCGGGCGCGCCGTCCGCCTCCGCGACGCCGCCGCCGTCCTGGCCCGGGTCGCCGGATACGGCGGCGCCCTCCATGAACTCGACGGCCCTCCCGGCCCGCTCAGGGCGACCATCGGGCATCCCCGCTCCGAACCGGACCACGCGGCACCGGTCGCGTACCCGTACCCCGACGGCTGCGGCAGTTGGCAGCAGGCCGATGTGCGCACCGCACGCGACCGGCTCGGCTGGCGCCCCCGCATCAATCTCGAAGAGTCCCTCGCCGACATCTGGATGGAGGCGGCATGCCGCATCTGACCAGCACCAAGACCAGCGCGTCCAGCACCGAACTGCGCACCGGCTTCGGCGTCCCCGGCTTCGCCCACCCCCTGGTCGCCCCCGCCGAATGGGCCGAACTCACCCGCCCCGGCACCCCCCTGCACTGGGCCGTCCTCGACGTCGCCGACGGCCCCGGCGCCCGCCCCGACCCGCACTGCCTCGAAGCGGCCGGCCGGCTGCGCAACGCGGGCGTCCGCGTCCTCGGCCACCTCGACACCGCCTACGGGAGCAGCACCTACGGCGAGATGGTCTCCGAGGCCCAGCGTTACATCGACTGGTACCAGGTCGACGGCTTCCTCCTGGATCACTGTCCGACCGGACGGGACGCCCTTCCCGCGGTCCGACGCACCGTCACCACGCTCCGCGCGATCCGTGACGATGCCCACATCGTGCTCGGCCACGGCACCCACCCCCACCCCGGCTACGCCGAGAGCGCCGACCAGTTGGTCACCTTCTCGGGCTCCTGGAGCGACTACCGCTGGTCGCAGGTGGCCGAGTGGACCGCCGACTATCCGCCCGACCGCTTCTGCCACTTCGTCCACGGAGTACCGGGCCCGCACCTCGAGGAGGCCCTGCGGATCGCCCGCTGGCAGGGCGCCGCCACGATCTGGTTCACCGACCGCACGGACTGCGGCGGCCGCGTCGACCCCTGGGAGACCATGCCCGGCTACTGGGACGAAATCGTCTCGCGGATCGGAACGGGTGTCTCGGAATGAAGAAGCCCATGGCAGTGTTACGGGGAGAACAACTGTAGTGATTGACCGACCAACGGAGTCCCCGTGTCGCTGCCACCCCTGGTCGAGCCCGCTGCCGAGCTCACCGTAGACGAGGTCCGCAGGTACTCCCGCCACCTGATCATCCCCGATGTCGGGATGGACGGGCAGAAGCGGCTGAAGAACGCCAAGGTGCTCTGTGTGGGCGCCGGCGGCCTGGGCTCGCCGGCGCTGATGTACCTGGCCGCGGCGGGCGTCGGCACGCTCGGCATCGTGGAGTTCGACGAGGTCGACGAGTCGAACCTGCAGCGCCAGATCATCCACAGCCAGGCCGACATCGGCCGCTCCAAGGCCCAGTCCGCCCGTGACTCCGTCCTCGGCATCAACCCGTACGTGAACGTGATCCTTCACGAGGAGCGGCTCGAGGCCGACAACGTGATGGACATCTTCAGCCAGTACGACCTGATCGTCGACGGCACGGACAACTTCGCGACCCGCTACCTGGTCAACGACGCGTGCGTGCTGCTGAACAAGCCCTACGTCTGGGGCTCGATCTACCGCTTCGACGGCCAGGCCTCCGTGTTCTGGTCCGAGCACGGCCCCTGCTACCGCTGCCTCTACCCGGAGCCCCCGCCGCCGGGCATGGTCCCCTCCTGCGCCGAGGGCGGCGTCCTGGGCGTGCTGTGCGCGTCCATCGGCTCCATCCAGGTCACCGAGGCCATCAAGGTCCTCACCGGCACCGGTGAGCCCCTCGTCGGCCGCCTGATGATCTACGACGCCCTGGAGATGCAGTACCGCCAGGTCAAGGTCCGCAAGGACCCGGACTGCGCGGTCTGCGGCGAGAACCCGACCGTCACCGAGCTCATCGACTACGAGGCCTTCTGCGGCGTCGTCTCCGAGGAGGCCCAGGAGGCGGCCGCCGGCTCGACGATCACTCCCAAGCAGCTCAAGGAGTGGATCGACGACGGGGAGAACATCGAGATCATCGACGTCCGCGAGATCAACGAGTACGAGATCGTCTCCATCCCGGGCGCCAAGCTGATCCCCAAGAACGAGTTCCTCATGGGCACCGCCCTGGAGGGCCTCCCGCAGGACAAGAAGATCGTCCTGCACTGCAAGACGGGTGTCCGCAGTGCGGAAGTCCTCGCGGTCCTGAAGTCCGCGGGCTTCTCCGACGCCGTGCATGTCGGCGGCGGTGTGATCGGCTGGGTCAACCAGATCGAGCCGCACAAGCCGGTCTACTAGGCCCACGCCTTCCCGGGAGGGGCTCGGCACCATGTGTGCCGGGCCCCTTTCCCTTACCCGCGCCGGGCGCAGACCTTGCCCTCCTTCGGCACCGTGCCCTTCAGCAGGTAAGCGTTCACCGTGGAGTCCACACAGTCGCTCCCGTTCCCGTACGCCCCGTGTCCCTCGCCCTTCCAGGTGAGCTCCACACCCACCCCCTTGCCCAACTCGTCCGCCATCCTCCGGGCACCCTCGTAGGGCGTCGCCGGGTCGCCCGTGTTGCCGATCACCAGCACCGGTGCCGCACCGGGCGCGCTCACCTCCGGGGTCTCGTACTGCCCGGGCACCGGCCAGTCGTGGCACCAGCCGGCCGCGTCCCAACCGAGGAAGGGGCCGAACACGGGTGAGATCCTCTTGAACTCGGGCAGCAGCTTCTTCGCCTCCGCGAGCGTGGGCCGCTGCTTGTCGTCCAAGCACGATATGACCCGTTGTGCCTGCGGGAGCATGCCGTAGCGCCCCGAGGGATCACGTTCGTTGTAGTCGTCGGCGAGCGCCAGCAGTTCGGAGCCGTCGCCCCGCTCGGCCGTGTCGAGAGCGCTGGTCAGCGAGGGCCAGCTGTCCTGGCGGTACAACGGCAGGACGATGCCGGTGAACGCGAGCACCTGGGTCAGCTTCCGCCCGGAATACGTCTCCAGCGGTGTCGCGTCGATCCGGTCGAGCAGGTCCGCGATCTTCCGGGTGCCCCGCTCGGGGTCCTGGCCGGTGGACGCGAGGTAGTCGTCGAGCGCGCGCTGGAAGCCCCGGGCCTGGTTCTTGCGGTGGGCCACCGTGTCGGCGCCGGGATCGACGACCGCGTCGAGCACCAGCCGCCCCACGAGCTTCGGGAACAGGTGGGCGTAGACGCCGCCGAGTTCGGTGCCGTAGGAGATGCCGAAGTAGTGCAGTTTGGCGTCGCCGAGGACCTGGCGCATCAGGTCCATGTCCCGCGCGGTGTCGGTGGTCGAGACGTGTGCCAGCAGGTTGCCCGCGTTCTTCTCGCAGCCCTGGGCGAAGGCGGTGGCGTCCCGGAGGAACGCCCGTTCCTCGGCCGGGGTGTCCGGAGTGGCGTCCACCGCCTCGGCCGCCTGCGTCTCCTTGTCGCTGCGACAGCGGACGCCCTCGCTTGCGCCGACCCCACGCGGGTCCCAGCTCACCAGGTCGTACCGCTCGCGCAGCACGGAGACGGTGGCGGCGTACCCGGGCATTCCGGCCACGCCCGACGCGCCGGGGCCGCCGAAGTTGAACAGCAGCGAGCCGATGCGGTCACCGCCACGGGCCCTGGAGCGGATCAGCGCCAGGTCGATCGTCCTACCGTCCGGCTTCGCCCAGTCGAGCGGCGCCTTCAGGCTCGCGCACTGCCAGTCCCGGCCGGGCGCGGAGGAGTCCGCGGTGGCCCTGCAGCGCTCCCAGTCGAGCTTCTGAGAGGTCAGCGCGGCGGGCAGCGCTTTCGCACCGGTCGTCGTGGGCCTCGCGCTGCCCGACCGCTGGTCTCCCTCGCCGCCGCCGGAGGAGCCGCCGCTGCAGCCGGCCGCCAGCAGTGCGGCCGCGGCGGTCACAGCCGCCCACCGTACGAAACGCCCCATTCCCGTCCCCCTCCCAAGCCGTCCGTGTCGAGCCACGAACGTCGGTGCGGCCATGGTAGGCCGAACACGCCACACCCGTCCGAGCCTGTGGATAACCCTCTGACCAGCCAGTTTCGAGGGGGTTGAGTCGGTCGTGCGCTACGAGCAGACGGTCCCGGCCGTCGGTACCTTCCCGTTGAGGAGATAGCCGTTCACCGCGTCCTGGACGCACTTGTTCTTGCTGTCGTACGCCCCGTGCCCCTGTCCCTTGTACGTCAGCTCGACGCCGACGCCCGCACCGAGCGCCTCCACCATCTTCCGGGCGCCCTCGTACGGGGTCGCCGGGTCCCCGGTGTTGCCCACGACCAGGATCGGCGCCGAGCCGGTGGCGCTCACGTCGGGATGGTCGGCGGCTCCCGGCACGGCCCAGTCGGTGCAGGTCACCATCGACCAGGCCATGGAGTCGCCGAACAGCGGTGACGCGGCACGGAACTCGGGCAGCTTCCGCTCGACCTGGGCGGTGGTGTACCGGGACTTGTCGTCGGCGCAGTTGATGGAGATGTTGGCCGCGGTGAGGTTGCTGTACTCGCCGTTCTCGCTGCGCCCGTTCAGCGAGTCGGACAGCAGCATCAGGACCCTCCCGTCGCCGTTGTACGCCTGCTCCAGGCCCTCGGTGAGGTACTCCCAGAAATCCTTCGAGTACAGGGCCTGCGTGATGCCGTTGGTCGCGGCGGTCTGGGTCAGCACCCGCTGCCCGATACCGGGGATCGGCCTCCGGTCGAGGTCGGCCAGCAGCTTCGCGATGCGGTTCCTGACGTCCTGCGCGGTGTCGCCGACGGGGCAGTCCGTGGGCTGGGAGGTGCAGTCCTCGGCGAAGTTGTCGAGCGCGAGCTGGAAGCCCTCGGCCTGTCCGAGCGCACCCTGCTCGCTGTTCTGCGTCGGATCGACGACCGCGTCGAAGACCGCGCGCCCCACCCGCTTCGGGAACAGGTGGGCGTAGACGCCGCCGAGTTCGGTGCCGTAGGAGATGCCGAAGTAGTACAGCTTGGCGTCGCCGAGGACCTGGCGCATCAGGTCCATGTCGCGGGCCGCGTCGGTCGTGCGGACATGCGGCAGCATCTTCCCGGAGTTCTCCTCGCAGGCCGCGTTGAACTCCTTGGTGTTGTCCAGCAGCGAGGCGCGCTCGGCCGAGTCGTCCGGGGTGCCGTCCTGCTCGAAGTACACATCGAGCTGGGGGTCGTTCAGGCACTCCACCGGGGCGCTGCGGCCCACCCCGCGGGGGTCGAAGCTCACCAGGTCGTAACGGGTGCGCAGTTTCGCGTAGTCCGGGCCGAAGGCGGGCAGCGTGGTGACGCCCGAACCGCCGGGGCCGCCGAAGTTGAAGACCAGCGAGCCGATGCGCTTGTCCTCGGCGCCGCTGGCCCTGGCCCGGATCAGCGCGAGGCCGATCGTGTCGCCCTTGGGCTTCGCCCAGTCGAGAGGGGCCTTGAGGGTGGCGCACTGCCACTTCTCGCCACCCGGCAGCGGCGAAGGGGCGTCACCGCCGCCCTCGGCCGGGGAGGGGGCCGGGCAGTCCTTCCAGCTCAGTTCCTGGGCCGACAGGTCCTCGTCCTGGGAGTCGTCGCCGCAGCCCGCCAGCACGGAGGTCAGGAGAACGGCGGTGGCGGTCAGGGCGGCGACGCGCAGGTGAGAGGGGTTCGGCATGATCCCATCCTGCGGTCGCGCGCGTGGGCGCGCTCGGGGCGCGAGCCGTACGAGGTACGTGCCGCGGTCAGGCGGCCCGCGCTACAGCGCGCCCTTGCGGGACAGTTGGTTGAAGGCCAGCCAGCCCGGCAGCACCGGCAGCCACAGCGTCAGCAGACGGAACAGCAGGACAGCCGGTGCGGCGACCTCCTTGGGGAGGCCCACGGCGATCAGACCGACCGTCAACGTGGCCTCCACCGCGCCCACACCGCCCGGTGTCGGGGCCGCCGACCCGAGCGCGTTGCCGGCGAGGAAGACGACGGCGACGCTGGCGATGCTGAGCGACGTCCCCTCCTGGCCGAAGGCGCGGATCGAGGCGTCCAGGCACATCACGAAGCAGGCCGTCAGAAGCAGCATGCCGCCGATGCCGGTGACCAGCTTCTGCGGGCGCTGGAGCACGTCCAGCATGCGCGGCACGACACCCGCGAACAGCGACCTCACGCGCGTGACGACGAACTTCCTGAGGAACGGCACCGAGGTGACCACAAGCACGAGCACCGCCACGGTCAGCAGACCCGCGATGACGGTCCGGGACGGCGACAGCGACGGCGTCTTCTCGGTACCGGTCAGGTAGCCGAAGGACAGCAGCATCAGGATGTGACAGCCGAGCCCGAACAACTGCGAGGCCCCGACACTCGCGACCGCGAGCCCAGGCCGCACGCCCTGGCGTTGCAGGAAGCGCGTGTTCAGTGCCACACCGCCGACCGCGGCCGGTGCGACGATCTTCACGAACGAACCGGCGACCTGGGCCGCGACCGTCCGCAGGAACCCCACCCGTTCGGGCACGAAGCCCAGCAGCGCCATGGCCGCGGCGAAGTAGCTGGCCGCCGAGAACAGCACGGCCGCGGCGACCCAGCCCCACTCGGCGTTGGCGACGAGGGGCCCGAACTCGATGTGGGTGAGCTGCGTCAGCAGGAAGTACGCGCCGATGGCACCCGCGATGAAGCTCATCAGGGTGCGCGGCTTCACCCGCTCCAGACGGGCCGGTTCGACCGGCGCCTGCGGCCTGATCAGCAGCACCTGGTGGCGGATCTGGGTCAGCAGGTCCTCCTCGCGCGCCTCCTCGATGGCGTCGTCGATGGCCCGCTTCTCCGCCCGCGCCTCCGCCTTGACGGCCTTCTTGTCGGGCTTTGCGAGTACGGGCCCGGTGTCGTCCGGCGCTTCCTCCAGACGTGCCTGCTTGGCCTGATGGGACGCCTCGAGGACGGCCTCGCGCTCGCGCTGGGCCCGCTCTCGGGCCAGTCTGCGCAGCGTCGCGCGCGTGGAGCGCGTCAGCGCGATGGGCTGGAGCATCGGCAGACAGTCGGCCACGGCGTCGGGGCCGAGGATGCTGACCGCCGAGGCCACCGCGCGTTCCGCGCCCGCCAGGAGGCCCAGGGTCGTCACCAGCTGGGCGACGTCCATGCGCAGCAGCAGGGTGCTCGCCGCGATCTCACCACCGCGCAGATCGGTGAGGATCACCGCGCCGGAACGATCCACCACGATCGCGTCACCCGCGAGCCTGCGGTGCGCGATGCGCCGCGACTGCAGCGCCTGCACCTGACGCCAGGTGTTGCGCAGCAGGTCGTCGGTGATCTCGTCCTCGGCCAGCGACTCGAGCGTGCGCCCGCCGGTGTGCTCGTAGACGAGCATCACGGCGTCGGGACCGAGTTCGGAGGTGGCGATCAGCTTGGGCGCGTTGGCGCCGGCAGCGATCGCCGCGTAGGCGAGCAGCGCCTCCTGCTCCAGCGCCTGCCTGAGCGACTGGAGGCTGCTGCGGGTGGCGAAGCCGCGCAGCGTGAGATTGCGCCACACGCGGTAGAAGAAGCCCTGCGCCTGCTGCTCCCGGTCGACCACGGTCACGTCCAGCGGCGGACCGTCCTCCAGGGTGACGAAGTAGCGCCGGCCGCGGTCGCCGTTCTCCGCGGTCTCCGAAACCTCCTCGCGGGCCGCGCTGACCGGGTGGAAGCCGACGGTCCGCAGGCCCGCGATCAGCGTCTGCCCGGTGGGCCGGACATTGGGCGAGCCGACCGCGTACAGCGTCCCGTAGGCGACCGTCCAGCCGATCAGCACCGTCAGGATGATCGAGAACGGTGTGGTGTAGCCGGTGACGAGCATCGAGAACGCGTCGAGCATCAGCACGATCCACAGCACCGCCCGCCAGCGCGGCCTGCGGGACATGCCGACGGCCGTCATATAGGCGATGACGGGCGCCAGATAGCCGTGCACCGGGTCGGTGAGGGCGTGGATGTCACCGGGGGAGGGCTGGGTGAGCGCCTCCTGGATCGAGCTCGCGCCCTTGGCGACCCACAGGTCGGTGGCGAGCGTCACACCGTGGGCGAGGACCGCGGCGAGCACACCGTCGGCGATCCGCAGCCCGTCACGCTTGATCAGCCGTTCGATCGCGAACGCGACCGGGACCAGGAGGATCGCGATGCTGGAGGCGAGACCGGCGATCTTGATGAGCAGGTCGGGCGCCTGCCCGGTGCCCTTGTTGATGTCCTGTTCGAGACCCGAGGTGGTGCCATGCGCGAAAGCGGCGATCGCGAGCAGCACCACGACGGCCAGCACGCCGACCAGCAGCCGCATCAGATCGGAGGGCCGGTGCACGCGCGCGGGGAGCAGCGGTTCGTCGCTCTCGACCTCGTCGGCGTGCACCTCCTCGACGCAGTCGTCGGTGTCCTTGCCGTCCGCGTCGGCGGTGTCGGGGCGCGACGAAGCGTCAGAGGTGCTCTCGGCGCCCTCCGGGTGCACACCCTGTGGCTTCATCGTCTCTTCTTGATCTCGTATCACCAGTCACCGCCCGCACGATGGTGGCATGCCCCACCGACACACGGGGATGTCAGGGTGCACATGCGGGGGCGCACAGTCTGCCGGAAGCGCTGTCCCCGGGCGAGGGATACGCACGGTCGCGAGCCCGTCACATTGTCGGTGGGGTGGTGCAGGATGGGGCGGATGAGCGAGCAGAGCCTTCCTCAGGATGCCCACCCGGAGTACGCGGACGCCCACCCGGAGTACGCGGACGCGCTGCCGGAGTACGCCGAGCGGGTCCTCGACGTCGCCGAACGCATTCCGCCCGGGCGCGTCATGACGTACGGCGACGTCGCCGAGTGGCTGGAGGAGGGCGGCCCCCGCCAGGTGGGCCGGGTCATGGCCCTGTACGGGGGAGCCGTCGCCTGGTGGCGTGTGGTCCGCGCCGACGGCGTCCTGCTTCCGGGGCACGAACTGCGGGCCCTTGACCGGTACCGTGCCGAGGGCACGCCCCTGAAGGAGGCGAGCAGAGCCGCCGAGGGCCATCTGCCCCGTCTCGACATGAGGCGGGCGCGCTGGGACGGCGGCGATCGGGCGGAGGGTCACACCTGACAGCTTCCGCCATCCCGCGGGCCCGGGAGCACCCTGAGGCCCGTACGGGGGAAACAGGGCACATCTGTGGCATGCCGTACGTTCGTGGGGTGAGGGACATACGAGTCGCAAGCGTCGCGTGGGCCGTAGGGGTCCTACGGGTCGCGCGGGAAGAAGCGGAAGCCCTGCTTCCACGCTTGGCGTCGGCGTAGCGTCGCCTGCACACGTCCCCCTCACCCCCCGCCCACCGCCCTCCACGCGCGGCGGGCCGCCCAACAGCACACCCACCAGGACCGGCGAACCACGTGAGCTCCTCTTCCTCCACCAGGCGTCTGTCGCACTCCCAGGTGCGACAGGGGACCCGTGGCGCTTATCGACTGGTGCGTACCCCACCGGCCCGCGTGGATCCCCCTCGTCTGGACGCCGCACAGCGCGCCGTGGTTGAGCACGCAAGCGGTCCTCTGCTCGTTCTCGCAGGTCCGGGCACCGGGAAGACCACCACGCTCGTCGAGTCGGTGGCGTCGCGAATCGCCCGTGGAGGGGACCCCGCGCGCGTGCTCGTGCTGACGTTCAGCCGCAAGGCGGCCGTCGAACTGCGCGACCGCATGGCACTGCGCATAGGAGCGGCGCGCGCCCCGCAGGCGACGACCTTCCACTCGTTCTGCTACGCCCTGGTCCGCGCCCACCAGGACAGCGACCTGTTCGTGGAACCGCTGCGGCTGCTGTCGGGACCCGAGCAGGACGTCACCGTGCGCGGACTGCTGGCCGGCCAGCCCGACCTGGAGCGGCTCGGCCTCGCGCACGTGCGCTGGCCGGACGAACTGCGCGCCTGCCTGACCACCCGTGGCTTCGCCGACGAGGTCCGCGCGGTCCTCGCCCGCAGCCGCGAACTGGGCCTCGGACCCGGCGCCCTGGACGCCTTCGCCCGCCGTATCGGCCGCCCCGACTGGCGGGCCGCGGCCGCCTTCCTCGCCGAGTACCTCGACGTCCTCGACCTGCAGGGCGTCCTCGACTACGCCGAACTCGTCCACCGCGCGGTGCTCCTCGCCCGCCGCCCCGAGGTGGCCGAGCGACTCGCCGCCCAGTACGACGCCGTGTTCGTCGACGAGTACCAGGACACCGACCCGGCCCAGGTACGGCTGCTGCAGGCGCTCGCCGGGAGTGGCCGCACCCTCGTGGCCTTCGGCGACCCCGACCAGTCGATCTACGCGTTCCGGGGCGCGGATGTGAACGGCATCCTCGACTTCCCGTACGCCTTCCCGCGCGCGGACGGCCGCACGGCCCCCGTCGAGGTCCTGCGCACCTCCCGCCGCTCCGGCGCTGGCCTGCTGGCCGCGACCCGCCTGGTGACCCAGCGCATGCCCCTGACCCGGCTGCCGGCCGAGAAGGTCCGCGCCCATCGTGAGCTCGCCCCGGTCCGCGAGGGCGGGCGCGTCGAGGTCTTCACCTACCCGACCTCCGGCACGGAACTGGACAACATCGCGGACATCCTGCGCAGGGCACACCTGGAGGACGGCGTGCCCTGGGGCGAGATGGCCGTCCTGGTCCGCGCGGGCTCACGCACGATCCCGACGGTGCGCCGCGCGCTCACCGCGGCCGGCGTACCCCTGGACATCGACGGCGACGACCTGCCACTGCGGCACGAGCCCGCGGTCGCACCACTGCTGACGGCTCTCAAGGCGGTGGCCACGGCGGAGGCAGCGGGGAGTGCCGTAGAGCCTGAAGAGGTACGGCCCGACGAGGGCGGCGCGTCCGAGGAACGGCCGTCGGACGAGGAAGCCGCGTCCGAGGAACCGTCGGCGGACGAGGAAGTCTCTCCTGAGGAGGCGCTGTCGGATTCCCAGGCACCGCCGGCGGAGCTTTCCTGGCTCGACACCGAGACCGCCCTCACCCTCCTCGCCTCCCCCCTCGCCGGCATGGACGCCGCCGACCTGCGCCGCCTCGGGCGGGCCCTGCGGGACGAGGAGCGGGCCGCGGGCAACCCGCTGCCGCCGCCCTCCGACGTGCTGCTCGCGCGGGCGCTCGCCGAGCCCGAACGTCTGGCCGTGCACGATCCCGCGTACGCGCGTGGAGCCCAGCGGCTCGGCGCGCTGCTCGGCAAGGCCCGCGAGCGCCTCGCGAACGGCGGCAGCGCCGAGGAGGCGCTGTGGGACCTGTGGGAGGGCACACCGTGGCCGGGGCGCCTGGAGCGGGCCGCCCGGCGCGGCGGTGCCGCGGGACGCAACGCGGATCGTGATCTCGACGCCGTGTGCGCGCTGTTCGCGACGGCCGCGCGCGCGGAGGAGCGCACCGGAGGCCGCGGCGCCCTGAACTTCCTGGAGGAGATCGACGCCGAGGACATCGCCGCCGACACCCTCACCCGGCGTGCCGTACGCCCCGACGCCGTCCGCCTGATGACCGCGCACCGCTCCAAGGGCCTGGAGTGGCGGCTGGTCGTCGTCGCGGGCGTCCAGGAGGGCCTGTGGCCGGACCTGCGCCGCCGCGGCTCCCTCCTGGAGGCCGACCGCATCGGCCGGGACGGACTCGCCGAACCGCTCACTCCGGGCGCCCTGCTCGCCGAGGAGCGCCGCCTGTTCTACGTGGCCGCCACGCGTGCGCGTGAGCGACTCGTGGTCACGGCGGTGAAGGCACCGGCCGACGACGGCGACCAGCCCTCCCGGTTCCTGACCGAACTCGGCGTCGAACCCAAGGACGTGACCGGCCGCCCGCGCCGACCCCTGTCGGTCGCCGCCCTGGTCGCGGAACTCCGCGCCACCACCGTCGATCCGCGCGTCTCCGACACCCTGAGGAAGGCCGCCGCCCGTCGACTGGCCCGGCTCGCCGCCCTCGCCGACGAGGACGGCCGCCCGCTCGTCCCCTCGGCGCACCCCTACCGCTGGTGGGGCATGTTCGAGCCGACCGAGTCCAAGGTGCCGCTGCGCAACCGCGACCAGCCCGTCGTGCTCTCCGGCAGCGCCCTCGACCAGCTCGCCAACACCTGTGCCCTGCAGTGGTTCCTGGGCCGCGAGGTGAAGGCGGACGCGCCCGCGACGGTCGCCCAGGGCTTCGGCAACGTCGTGCACGTCCTAGCCGACGAGGTGGCCTCCGGACACACCCCCGCCGACCTCGACGTCCTCATGGAGCGCCTCGACTCCGTGTGGAACGCGCTCGCCTTCGACGCGCCCTGGAAGTCGGCGCAGGAGAAGGAGAACGCGCGCGTGGCGCTCGAACGCTTCCTGAAGTGGCACGTGATGGACCGCACCGGCCGCACGCCGGTGGCCAGTGAGCACGACTTCGACGTCACCCTCGAGGCGGGCGAGGTCGAGGTGCGCATCCGCGGCCAGATGGACCGCGTCGAGACCGACGGCGAGGGACGCGCCTATGTCGTCGACTTCAAGACCGGCAAGCAGCCGGTGACTTCCGCCGAAGTCGAACGCCACCCCCAGCTCGCCGTCTACCAGCTCGCCGTCCGCGAGGGCGCGGTCGACGAGGCCTTCGACGGCGTACGGCCCGAGCCGGGCGGCGCCGAACTCGTCCACCTGCGGCAGGGCGCCCCCAAGCGGGACGGCGGCGAGACGCTGCCGAAGGTGCAGGCGCAGGAGCCGCTGGAGGGGGAGTGGGTCGGCGACCTGCTGGCCACGGCGGCCGGAAAGGTCCTCGACGAACGGTTCACACCGAGCGCCGGCCAGCACTGCAGCCACTGCGCGTTCCGGGCGTCGTGCAGCGTCCAGCCGGAGGGACGGCAGGTCGTGGAGTGAGGTGAGCATGCCGGTGTGATCAGTCGCACCACGCGTGCTGACCTGCGCATCCTCTGGCTCGAAGGGCGATTCGTCCTCGACTGTCAGTGGACGCCGCTAGCCTCTGCGACATGCCCGCCCGTATCACCGATCCCGATCAGCTCAAGGAGCTCCTCGGCATCCCGTTCACCCCGGAGCAGACGGCCTGCATCACCGCGCCGCCCGCCCCGCAGGTGATCGTGGCCGGCGCCGGCTCGGGCAAGACGACGGTGATGGCGGCCCGCGTGGTCTGGCTGGTCGGCACCGGCCAGGTCGCCCCCGAACAGGTCCTCGGCCTCACGTTCACCAACAAGGCCGCCGGTGAACTCGCCGAGCGCGTCCGCAAGGCACTCGTCAAGGCGGGCGTCACCGACCCCGACGTCATCGACCCGGACAACCCGCCGGGCGAGCCCGTGATCTCCACCTACCACGCGTTCGCGGGCCGCCTGCTGACCGACCACGGCCTGCGCATCGGCCTCGAACCGACCTCCCGCCTCCTCGCCGACGCCACCCGCTACCAGCTCGCCGCGCGCGTGCTGCGCGAGGCCCCCGGCCCCTACCCGGCCCTGACCCGCTCCTTCGCCGACCTGGTCAGCGACCTCCTCACCCTCGACGCCGAACTCGCCGAGCACCTGGTCCGCCCCGAGCAGGTGCGGGCCCACGACGCCCAGCTGCTGCTGAGCCTCCAGGGCGCCAAGCTCACGAACGACGCCCTGCGCAAGGTCCCCGAGGCGGCCGCCGCCCGCCGTGAACTCGCCGACCTGGTCGTCCGCTACCGCGCCGCCAAACGCGAACGCGACCTGCTCGACTTCGGCGACCAGATCGCCCTGTCCGCGCGCCTCGCGGGGACTCCCGAGGTGGGCGGCATCCTGCGGGACGAGTTCCGGGTGGTGCTGCTCGACGAGTACCAGGACACCTCGGTCGCCCAGCGCGTCCTGCTGGCGGGTCTGTTCGGCGGAGGCACCGGCCACCCGGTCACCGCCGTCGGCGACCCCTGCCAGGCCATCTACGGCTGGCGGGGAGCCTCCGTCGCCAACCTCGACGACTTCCCCGAGCACTTCGCCCACCCAGACGGCCGCCCCGCCACCCGCCAGGCGCTCAGCGAGAACCGCCGCAGCGGCGGCCGCCTCCTCGACCTCGCCAACGACCTCGCCGAGCCCCTGCGCGCCATGCACGCGGGCGTGGAGGCCCTCCGCCCGGCCCCCGGCGCCGAACGCGACGGCATGGTGCGCTGCGCCCTCCTGTCCACCCACGCCGAGGAGATGGAGTGGCTCGCGGACTCGATCGCCCATCTCGTACGGACCGGGAAGGCGCCCGGCGAGATCGCCGTCCTGTGCCGCACGGCGACCGACTTCGCCGAGATCCAGGGCGCCCTCGTCGAGCGGGACGTACCGGTGGAGGTGGTCGGGCTCTCGGGCCTGCTGCACCTGCCCGAGATCGCCGACCTGGTCGCCGTCTGCGAGGTCCTCCAGGATCCCGGCGCCAACGCCTCCCTGGTCCGCCTGCTGACCGGCCCGCGCTGGCGCATCGGTCCGCGCGACCTCGCTCTCCTCGGCAGGCGCGCCCGGCGTCTGGTGTCCCACACACGTGTGGACGGCGACGACGACCCCGACCGCCGGCTCGCCGAGGCCGTCGAGGGGGTCGATCCGGCCGAGGTGATATCGCTCGCCGACGCCCTGGAGACCTTCCTGGAGACGCCTCTCTACAGCGACGACGAGGACGACGACGGGCTGCCCTTCTCACCGGACGCGCGCGTCCGGTTCGCGCGTCTGGCCGCCGAACTGCGCGACCTGCGCCGCTCGCTCGCCGACCCCCTGATGGACGTCCTGCACCGCGTCCTCGCCATCACCGGCCTGGAGGTCGAACTCTCGGCGTCCCCGCACGCGTTGGCCGCCCGCCGCCGCGAGACCCTGTCCAACTTCCTCGACGTCGCCGCCTCCTTCGCGGCCGGGGACAACGAGGCGAGCCTCCTCGCCTTCCTCGCCTTCCTGCGCACCGCCGCGCAGTACGAGAAGGGCCTCGACAACGCCCTGCCCGGCGGCGAGAACACCGTCAAGGTGCTCACCGCGCACAAGTCCAAGGGCCTGGAGTGGGACGTCGTCGCCGTCCCCGGCCTGGTCACCGGGACGTTCCCGAGCAGCCAGGGCCGCGAGAAGTGGACCGCTCAGGGCAAGGTGCTGCCGCACGCGCTGCGCGGCGACAGAGACACCCTCCCCGACGTCACCTCCTGGGACGCACGGGGTATGAAGGCCTTTCATGAGGCCATGAAGGACCACCAGCACACCGAGGAACTCCGCCTCGGCTACGTCACCTTCACCCGCCCCCGCTCCCTCCTGCTCGGCTCCGGCCACTGGTGGGGGCCCACCCAGAAGAAGCCCCGGGGTCCCTCCGGCTTCCTCCAGGCCCTGCACGACCACTGCACGGCCGGCCACGGCGAGATCGAGGCATGGGCCGACGAGCCCGCCGAGGACGAGGAGAACCCCGCGCTGCACAGCCGGACCGAGGACCAGATCTGGCCCCTTCCCCTGGACGACACGGCCCTCGTCCGACGCCGGGCGGCCGCCCAGACGGTCCTGGACCACCTGGAGGACCTCGCCGCCCACCCGGACGCCCACCCCGCGGCCGTACACGACCCGGACACCTACGACGATCCCGACTGGCCCCCGCCGCCGGACGACGACGAGCCGCTGTACGCCGAGGAGTCCCCCTTCGAGGACGAGACCGCCGGGGCGGACGTCCCCGACGACTGGGACAGCTTCACGACGGCCCGCCCCGCCGTCCCGCACCAGGCCGCCGCTCCGGAGATCCCCACCGCGCGGGCACGCCCCCACCCCGCGGAACCGGAACCCCTCACTCCCGAGGAGGCCCGCGCCATCGCCTCCTGGGACCGCGACCTCGACGCCCTCACCGGTGAACTGCTGCGCACGCGGCAGGCAGTCACCGACGTGCCCCTGCCCGCGTCGCTCACCGCGTCCCAGGTGCTCCGCCTGGCCGCCGACCCCGACGGGCTCGCGCAGGAACTCGCGCGCCCCATGCCGCGCCCTCCACAACCCGCCGCACGTCAGGGCACCCGCTTCCACGCCTGGGTCGAGGCCCGCTTCGAAGCCCTGACCCTGCCCATGCTGGAGCCCGACGACCTGCCCGGCAGCGACGCTGAGATCGCCGACGAACGCGACCTGGAAGCCCTCAAGGACGCCTTCGAGCGCACCGAGTACGCCCACCGCACCCCCTACCGCCTCGAGACTCCCTTCCAGCTCGCCATCGCGGGCCGCGTGGTCCGGGGCCGTATCGACGCGGTCTACCGGCACGGCGACGGGGACACCACGACGTACGAGATCGTCGACTGGAAGACCGGCCGCACCCGCACCGCCGACCCCCTGCAGCTCGCCGTGTACCGGCTGGCCTGGGCCGAGCGGCAGGGCGTGCCTGTGGAATCGGTCACGGCGGCGTTCCTGTACGTCCGCACCGGAGACGTCGTACGGCCCAGGAACCTGCCGGACCGGGCCGCCCTGGAGCGGCTGCTCACCCAGGAGCCGGGAGGGCGGTCGGACGGCTTCGAGCCGGCGAACTGTGAGGAACCGCCCACCGAGGATGTCGGTGCGGGCCGATAGGCTCATGACCATGAGCCAACCCGTTGACAGTGTCGTCAGCGCTGTCCGTACGTACATCGAGCAGCACCGCGCCGCCTTCCTCGACGACCTCGCCGAATGGCTGCGCATCCCGTCCGTCTCGGCCCAGCCCGGCCACGGACCCGATGTACGCCGCAGCGCCGACTGGCTCGCCGCCAAGCTCAAGGAGACCGGCTTCCCCACGGCCGAGGTCTGGGAGACCCCGGGCGCCCCCGCCGTCTTCGCCCACTGGCCCGCCGAGGACCCCGCGGCACCCACGGTCCTCGTCTACGGCCATCACGACGTGCAGCCCGCCGCCCGCGAGGACGGCTGGGACAGCGAACCCTTCGAGCCGGTCGTCCGCGACAACCGTCTCTACGCGCGCGGGGCGGCCGACGACAAGGGCCAGGTCTTCTTCCACACCCTCGGCGTCCGCGCCCACCTCGCCGCCACCGGCCGCACCGCCCCCGCGGTGCACCTGAAGCTGCTCGTCGAGGGCGAGGAGGAGTCCGGCTCCCCGCACTTCCGCGCCTTGGTCGAGGAGCGCGCCGACCGGCTCGCCGCCGACGCCGTGATCGTCTCCGACACCGGCATGTGGGCCGAGGACACCCCCACCGTGTGCACCGGCATGCGCGGCCTCGCCGAGTGCGAGATCCGCCTGTACGGCCCCGAGCAGGACATCCACTCCGGCTCCTTCGGCGGCGCCGTCCCCAACCCGGCCACGGCCGCCGCCCGCCTCGTCGCCGCGCTGCACGACGAGCACGCGCGCGTGGCGGTCCCCGGCTTCTACGACGGCATCGCCGAACTCACCGACCGCGAGCGGGAGCTCTTCGCCGAACTGCCCTTCGACGAGGAGCAGTGGCTGCGCACCGCCAAGTCGCACGCCGCCCACGGCGAGGCCGGACACACCACCCTGGAGCGGATCTGGGCCCGCCCCACCGCCGAGGTCAACGGCATCGGCGGCGGCTACCAGGGCCCCGGCAGCAAGACCATCGTCCCGTCCTCCGCGATGGTCAAACTCTCCTTCCGG
This sequence comes from Streptomyces sp. NPDC058307, assembly GCF_042880295.1. NCBI lineage: Bacteria > Bacillati > Actinomycetota > Actinomycetes > Kitasatosporales > Streptomycetaceae > Streptomyces > Streptomyces sp. NPDC058307. The sequence continues at coordinate 93,851 of NZ_JBHVYZ010000006.1, read as the reverse complement.
CTGGTGGCCGGCCAGGACCCCGGGCACATCGAGAAGGCCGTCCGCGCCTGGGCCGTCGAACAGGTGCCCGCCGGGATCCGGCAGGAGATCACTTTCGGCGCCGCCACCCGCCCGTGCCTGACCCCGCTGGACCACCCGGCCCTCACGTCCGTCGTGCGGGCCATGGGCCGCGCCTTCGACCAGCCGGTCCGCTTCACCCGCGAGGGCGGCTCGGGCCCGGCCGCCGACCTCCAGGAAGTCCTCGGCGCACCCGTGCTGTTCCTCGGCATCTCCGTGCCCTCCGACGGCTGGCACGCGCCGAACGAAAAGGTCGAGCTCGATCTGCTGCTCAAGGGCGTCGAGACCGCCGCGTACCTGTGGGGTGATCTCGCCGAGCACTGGAACCATGCGCCCTGACGGTCCCGCGCCGCCCGGACCGGCAGCGCGCGGGGCACACTGAAAGGGCCGCCCCGCACCACGAAGCCCCCGCCGGGCCCGGCCGCCCTCCGCCGTACGTCCCACCGAACCGCCCGCCGAAACAATCCGCTGCACCGGGGGAGTTGGAAGCACCCGTGACCACCTGGACCGACCACACCGCCGACCGTCCTGTCTCGCTCACCGCCCCCAGCGGCATCGACCGCGCCGCGCACCACCGGCTCGACGAGGCCTGGCTCGCGGCGGCGTGGAGCCACCCCACGACCCGCTGCTTCGTGGTCTCCGGAGGTCAGGTCCTCATCGACGAGACGGCTGACGGCCGTACCGAACTCGTCATGACCCCGTCCTTCGAGGCCCCGCTCACCGAGGCGCACCGCTACTTCCTCGGCATCGACGAGGACGGCGTCCGCTACTTCGCCCTCCAGAAGGACGCCCTGCCCGGCCGCATCGACCAGTCCGCACGCCCCGCCGGACTGCGCGAGGCAGGCCTGCTGCTGTCCGCGCGCGAGGCGGGCCTGATGGTGCACGCGGTCGGCCTGGAGAACTGGCAGCGCACCCACCGCTTCTGCTCCCGCTGCGGCGAGCGCACCGTCATCGCCGCGGCCGGCCACATCCGCCGCTGCCAGGCCTGCGGCGCCGAGCACTACCCGCGTACCGACCCGGCCGTGATCATGGCCGTCACGGACGACGAGGACCGCATCCTGCTGGGCCGCCAGGTGCACTGGCCCGAGGGCCGCTTCTCGACGCTGGCCGGCTTCGTCGAACCGGGCGAGTCCATCGAGCAGTCGGTGCGCCGCGAGGTCTTCGAGGAGGCCGGCATCACCGTCGGCCCGGTCGAGTACGTCGCCAGCCAGCCCTGGCCGTTCCCCTCCAGCCTCATGCTCGGCTTCATGGCCCGCGCCACCTCCACCGACATCGACGTCGACGGCGACGAGATCCACGAGGCCCGCTGGTTCTCCCGCGACGACCTCCAGGCCGCCTTCGAGTCCGGCGAGGTCCTGCCGCCGTACGGCATCTCCATCGCGGCCCGTCTGATCGAACTCTGGTACGGCAAGCCGTTGCCGACGAGGAGCTTCGTCTGAGAGGAAGGGCATGCCCGACCCGTACTGGAACCACAACGTCCACTACCACCCCTTGGTGCTCGACGCGGTCCCCGACGGCTGCCGGGAGGCCTTGGACGTCGGGTGCGGGGACGGACTGCTTGCCCGCAAGCTGGCTCACAAGGCCGCGTCCGTCACGGGCGTCGACCGCTCACCGGAGATGATCCGGCAGGCACGCGCGGCCGCCTCCGGGAACACCACGTTCCTGGAGGCGGACTACCTCGACGCAACGGCCCTCCCCGAGGGCAAGTACGACTTCGTCAGCGCGGTCGCAGTGGTGCATCACGCGTCCTTCGAGGACGCGGTCGCCGGCCTGGTCCGGCTGCTGGCCCCCGGCGGACGGCTGGTGATCGTCGGGATGGCGTACAACAAGACAGGGCTGGACTGGGTGATCAGCGGCTGTGGCGTGCCCGTCTCGCTGTTCCTCAGGCGCAAGCAGGGTGGCAAGCGAGCCCCGGCCGGTATGCCCATCGAGGACTCGGCCATGCACTGGGGCGAGGCCCGCAGGGCCGCCCGCCGTCTCCTGCCCGGCTGCCGATACCGGCGCCGACTGCTGTGGCGCTACACGGCGGTGTGGGACAAACCACAAGAAGGCGGTTCCTGAGTTGTCTCAGGAACCGCCTCCATGGTCACGCGCTTACGCGCTGATCTTCTGCTTCACCTGCGCCAGCGACGGGTTCGTGAGCGTCGAGCCGTCTGCGAAAAGTACGGTCGGAACCGTCTGATTCCCGCCGTTCGCCTTCTCCACGAAAGCCGCGGACGCCGGGTCCTGCTCGATGTTGATCTCGGTGTACGCGATGCCCTCGCGGTCCAGCTGCTTCTTCAGCCGCTGGCAGTAACCGCACCAGGTGGTGCTGTACATCGTCACAGTGCCCTGCATGTCTCGCGCGCTCCTTCGGTGGCTCGGGGACGAGGCCGTCCTACGGGGAACGTATGCGACCGGGGCGCCATTCCCGCCCCGGGGGTGCCCGGCCAGGTGACGCCTGCCGCATTAGTACGACTGCGGCTACCTGCCTGTGGACAACCGGCTCACCCGTCCCCGCCGACCTGGCAGCATGGCCGTGTGACAGCAGCAACGCACTCCACGCTCTTCCCGCACACACCGGACTCGGCCGACGCGGTGCTCGAAGGGCTGGACCCCGAGCAGCGAGAGGTGGCCACCGCCCTGCACGGGCCGGTGTGCGTACTGGCGGGCGCAGGCACCGGCAAGACCCGGGCGATCACCCACCGCATCGCCTACGGCGTCCGGGCCGGGATCCTCCAGCCCTCCAGCGTGCTCGCCGTCACCTTCACCAACCGCGCCGCA